>JAKSBN010000346.1 GCA_022361175.1 Pseudomonadota bacterium
GCTGCGGGAACGGATGGAAGACTTGCCCGAGCTGCTGGCGCACTTCGCGCAGGAGCTGGGGAAGGACCGCACGGTGCGCTTCTCGGACGAGGCCATGCGCGCCATGTCCCGCTACGACTGGCCCGGCAACATCCGCGAGGTGGCCAACGCGGTCGAATACGCGATCGTGCTGGGCGATTCGACGGAGGTCCAGCTGTCCGACCTGCCGCTGGCCATTCAGGACGACGATCGGATTCGCTCGGAGGCCAGCGCCGTGCCCGCGGCGACCGCCGAAGCCGGCACGCTGGAAGAGATCGAGATGCGGTGCATTCTGCAGGCCATGGCCCGCACCGCCTTCAACCGGACGCGGGCGGCGCAACTGCTGGGAATCACGCGGCGGACCCTCGGCTATCGGATCGCCAAGTACGGCCTCGAGGACGATCTGGAAGCCATGCGCCGCGGCGAGCTCGCGCCGCCGGGCTCGGACGGCGACGGCCCGCTGCCGGAGTCTCCAAACCTCTGATCGGACGCCCGCCGCCACCGGACCCGGTGGCGGTGCTATAACCCCCGCATGCGAGGGGCGCCCCGGTTCGAACCGACGCGCGCGCGGCTGCGCCGCGCCCTGTTGGCGTGCATCGGCATCCTGTACGTCTTTTCGATTCCCTGGTACCGCGAGCCGGGGACCACGACGGATCTGTGGCTGGGGCTTCCGGCCTGGGTGACGACCGCGCTCCTCTGCTATTTGGCAGTGGCGGTGCTGAACTCCCTGGCGTGGCACCTCCACGAAATCTCCGACGAAGACGAGAGCGGCCCCACATGAGCTTCGGCAGCTGGGGCGTCGTGGCACTGGTCGGCTACGTGGTGGCGCTGCTCGTCGTGTGCGAGTTCGCCTACCGTGCGCGACGCGATACTTCGCCCGCCGACCACTTCCTGGCGGGCCGCGGTCTCAGCGTCTGGGTGCTGTTCCTGACGCTGTACGCCACCGCCTACAGCGGGAACTCCCTGCTCGGCTACCCGGGCGAGGCCTATCGCCGCGGCTTCTCCTGGATCATGGCCACGGGCTTCATGATGTCCATCATCGTGGTCTTCCACGCGCTGGCCCCGCGGCTGCGGCCGCTCTCGGTGGCCCACGGCTCCGTCACGCCCGGGGACTTTCTGCGCCACCGCTTCGGCGACGAAGGAAGTGGCCGCGCGCTCCGGATCGTCGTGGGGATCCTGATGTCGCTGGCGCTGGCCAACTTTCTGCTCGCGCAGCTGAAGGCCATGGGACACGTGACGGGTCGCGTCACCGAAGGCGCAGTGCCCTATGAAGCCGGCGTGATCGGATTGGCCGCGCTGATTCTGTACTACGAGACGCGGGGCGGAATGCGAGCCGTGGCTTGGACCGACGCCGGCCAGGCGATTCTGATGGCCTTCGGCCTGGGCGCGCTGCTGCACTGGCTGTTGGCGGAGTCCGGCGGCCTTGCGGCCGCGACCGCGGCGGTGGCGGCGGTGCGCCCCGAGGCGGTGGTCGTGCCCGACACCGTCGAGCAGTGGAACTGGTTCAGCTCGATCGTGTTGCTGGGGGTGGCCAGCGTCGTGTACCCGCAAGCCATCCAGCGCATCTACGCCGCCCGCAGCGGGCCCTCGTTGGCGAGGGCCTTCTCGCTGATGACCTTCATGCCCTTAGTGACCACGTTGGTGGTGACGCTGATCGGCATCGCCGCGATTCCGCGCTTCGAGTTGCTGGGCGACGTGGCCGCCGATGAGGTGATGCCGCTGCTTCTGGGAGCCTGGGCCGAGGGCGGGGGCTTCGCGCTCGCAGCCGCCGTGCTGGTCTTCCTCGGGGCCCTGGCGGCGATCATGTCGACCGCCGATTCCTGCCTGCTGTCGTTGGGCTCGCTCGTGGCGACGGATCTTCTGGGCCGTCGCTCGCACGATCCCGCCACCACCAAGCTGGGCAAGCGGCTGGCGGCCGTGTTGCTCCTGGCGATGATCCCGTTGGCGTTGTCCCGCCAGGTGAGCTTGTGGCGCCTCATCGAGCTCAAGATGGAGCTCTTGATTCAGTGCGCGCCCGCCTTCTTGATCGCTCTCCACTGGCGCGGCCAGCGGGCCAGCGCCACGCTGGTAGGCGTGGTGGCGGGGACGCTGGTGGCGGGCGGAGCCGCCCTGGCCGGGATCAAGCGCATCGAGGGCATCCACGTCGGAGTCATCGGCCTGGCGGTCAACCTCGTGCTCACGGTCGGTTTGAGCGTGTGGGCGGGCCGAGCCGGCGGCTACGAGGCCGAGCGAGTCGGGGCCGGGACGCCCAGCGCTTCGGCCAAGTAGGGCAGGGCCTCGTCGGTCAGCGAGAGTTGGGGGGCCAGGCGCTTGCCCAGGCCCTCCGCCGTCATCAGCGCCAGGTTCACCATGGTCATGTGTGCACGGGCGTGAATGCGGTGGCGCCGAAGGATGTCGAAGATGCGGCCGATCTCCAGCGTGACTTGGAGATGCGCGAGTCCTTTGTCCTGGACGCTGGCCACGAAGTCGCAGATGTCCCGCTCGTAGGCCGCGTAGTCTCGCGTGCCGCGGTACGGGGCGTTGTCGTAGAAGAGCCGCGCCACCGTGGCCCCGTCCCCGGTGGCCAGCGCAAACAGAAGTCGCGCGGTGGTGACGCGATCCTCGTCCTCGAGTCGGCCCACCAAGCCCAGGTCCAGGAAGACGACGGATCCGGGAGGGCGAAAGCGCACGTTGCCCGGATGGACGTCGGCGTGGACGAAGCCGTGGGAGAAGACCATCCGGCAGATCGCGCGCATGCCCGCCATGACCACGCGCGTGACGTCCACTCCCCGGGCCTCGAGATCCGCCTCGCGGACGTCCTCGACGAAGTCCATCGTGAGAACCGCGTCCGAGCTGGCGCCGGGGTGGACGCGCGGGAACTGGATGTCCTCGTCGTCCGCGAAGTTGCGGGCGAACTCGGCGTTGTTCTCGGCCTCGTGGCGCAGGTGGGTCTGCGCTTCCACCGCGGCGCAGAACTGCTCGACGGAGGCCTCCAGAGAGAGCAGCCGGAAGGTCGGCACGATGCGCTCCGCCACGCGGGCCAGCAGCAGCAAGATCGATCGGTCCAGCTGGATCCGCTCCAGGATGTCGGGTCGCCGCACCTTGACCGCCACCGCGGCGCGCGGCTCGCGCAGCACGGCCCGGTGCACCTGCGCCACCGAGGCCGCGGCCACGGGCACGGGGTCGAACTCCGCGTAGATCTCCTCCAGGGGCCGGCCCAGCTCGGAGGCGATGATGGCCTCGACTTCCGCAAAAGGGAACGCCGGCACGTCGTCCTGCAGACGGGCGAGTTCGCGGACCAAGGGCGGCGGTAGCAGGTCCCCGCGTGTCGACGCGATCTGCCCCACCTTGATGAACGTGGCGCCCAGGTGTGTGAAGGCCCGCACGAGGCCGGCGCCCGCGGCAGCCGCCCACTGGCGCTCGCGCGCGAGCGCGGCCAGAAAAGCGCCCAGGCCCAGGAGCGCCCCCTGCAGCATCTGGAACGAACGCAGGGCGATCCGAAGTGCGTGCGAGCGAGAGGAGGAGCGGGTGGAAGCGTCGGCCGGCCGGGACATCGCGGCGGCAGCGTATCTCAGTCCTCGGGGTTTGGCTTGGGCAGCTCGATGCGGCCCTCGTTCAAGAGCGTGCCGAAGTCCGGGGCGGGCAGGGGGGGCGAGAAGAGAAACCCCTGCATCCCCGGGCAGGCGTGCTCGATTAGGAACTCGCGCTGCGCCTCCGTCTCGACCCCCTCGGCCAGGACGGACAGGCCCAGGCTGTTGGCGAGGCCGATGATCGCCGCGGCCACCATCGAGCCGTCCCGGTCCTCGATGGCTTCGCGGGTGAAGCTGCGGTCCATCTTGAGGACGTCCAGCGGCAGCCGTCTCAGAACCGAGAGCGAGGAGTAGCCGGTCCCGAAGTCGTCCAGCGAGACCGCGACGCCGAGGTCCTTGATGGAGCCCAGGCACTTGACCGTCGAGTCCACGTCCCGCATGAGGCAGCTCTCCGTGATCTCCAGTGTCAGCGAGGAGGGCGGGAGCCGCGTCTCGCGCAGGACCCAGTCGACCCGGCCGTGGAAATCGGTGTGCCAGAACTGTCTCGGAGAGACGTTGACGGAGACGGCGGCGTGCTCGAGGCCCGCGTCCTGCCAGTGTCGCGTCTGGCGGCAGGCTTCCAGCAACACCCACTCCCCGATCTGACCGATCAGTCCCGTTTCCTCGGCCAGGGGGATGAACTCGACCGGCGATACCAGGCCCAAGTCGGGGTGGAGCCAGCGAACGAGCGCCTCGGCGCCGACGATGGTTCCCGTGCGGCCGTCGATCTGCGGCTGGAAGTGAAGGCGAAGCTGGTCGAGTTCGATGGCGCGCCGCAGGTCGTTCTCGAGAGCCAGGAGCTTCAACGAGGAGGCGTTCATCTGGCGCGAGTAGAAGTGGCAGTTGTCGCCGCCCGAGTCCTTGGCACTGTACATGGCGGTGTCGGCATTCTTGACCAGGTCCTCCGCGTTCTCGCCATCTTCGGGATAGAGCGCGATGCCGATGCTGGTCGTGATGTAGAACTCCCGGTGGCCCATGCGGTAGGGCCGGGACAGTGCCCGCTCGACGTTGCGCGCCACCTTCGCCGCGTCGACGGATTGGCGGATGCCGGGCAGCAGCACCACGAATTCGTCGCCGCCGATGCGGGCCGCCGAATCGCTGGCCCGGAGGCAGGCGGACAGGCGGCGCGCGACGGCGTGGAGGAGCTGGTCTCCCACCGAGTGCCCCAGCGTGTCGTTGATGGTCTTGAAGCGGTCGAGGTCCAGGAACAGGATCGCGACTCGCTGGCCGTAACGCCGGGCCGAAGCCAGCGACTGGCCGAGGCGGTCGGCGAACAGATAGCGGTTCGGTAGGCCCGTCAGCGCGTCGTGGGTGGCCAGGTAGTGCTCCCGCTGCCGCGCCTCCTGAAGCTCCATCAGCATCCGGTGCCGCTCGATGGCGCTCTGGATGGTCCGCACCAGCATGCGGGACTCGAACTCGCCCTTGAAGAGGTAGTCCTGGGCCCCGGCCTTGACCGCGTCGAGAGCCAGGTGCTCGTCGCTGTGACCGGTGATGACGACGATCGGCACCGAAACCTCTTCTGAGCGTTCGTGCATGCGGTGAAGCGTCTCCAGACCGACGCTGTCCGGCAGGCCCAGATCGAGCAACACGATGTCGAAGGGTTCGGTGGCGACCCGAACCAGGGCGTCGGCCAGGCGCTCGCTGCGGGCGACGCGATACTCCGCGTGGGAGGCGTCCGCGAGGCGTTGCTCCAGCAGCACGGCGTCGGCCGTGGTGTCCTCGACCAGCAGGATTCGCACCGCGCTCCGCGACGCGGGCCGGGGCGACGGGTTCCTGCGCGAGGGGTCGAAGCGCCGGATCCTGCCTTCCGTTCGTCCACTCATGCGCCGCGCAGACCTCCGCGCGAGATCCTTCGCAAGGCGCGTGCCGCGGCTCTGGCGGCCCTGGGCGGGCTCTGCCTCGCGCTGGCGGGGTTCGTCCCGTTTCAATTTGAGACCGGATTCCAGACCGAGACGAGAATTCCAGTGACACGCGAACTTCGAGTTGCGTGCGTATGAGGGTCGTGGACGGATCCAGAACAGGGTATTTTCCCATCCAGTGAATCCCTGAGTATCGCTGGGGCGATTTCGGGGGGGCGGTGGTCGGAGGGACCATTGCGCAACTGGCGGAAACGCCAGAGGAGAACTGGATGGTCACCCTCCTGGGCTTGCTGTGTGTCACCTGGACGCTGTTTGAGATCGTGCGCCTGACGGCCGCTCGTCCGCGCATCGAGGCCTTCGACGCCGAAGGCCGGCGCCTCCAGATCGAAGAGATCCGCTAGTCCCCACTTTCTCGTCGCCGGACCCCACCACGGCTCGCCCCGGCCGCTGATCCGGCGCGACGCTACTCTCGTCGCCCAAGCCACTTTTGGGAGGGACGGGTGAGCGACGAGCTCCGCGATCAGGCACCCGGGGAGGCCGACGGGGCCAATCCCCTGCTCGACACGCGCGGCCTCCCGCGTTTCCCCGAGATTCGCCCCGAGCAGGTAGAACCGGGCATACGAGCGCTTCTGGCCGAGTTGGAGCGCGAGCTGCAGGCCCTGGAGGCGAGCGCCGAGCCCACCTGGACCGGCTTGGTCGAGCCGCTCGAGCGCCTGAACGGACGTCTCGAGTACAGCTGGGGCGTGCTCGGCCACCTGTTGGGCGTGCGCAACAGCGATGCCCTGCGTCAGGCGTTCGAAACCGTGCAGCCCGAGGTCGTGGCGTTTGGGCTGCGGCTCGCCCAGAGCCCGTCGCTCTACCGCGCCTTGGTGGCGCTGCGGGAGGGCGACGCCTGGGCGGGGCTGGACGGTCCGCAACGGCGGGTCGTCGAGAGTCTGGAGCGCGACGCGCGCCACGCCGGCGTGGGGCTGGAAGGAGACGCGCGGACGCGCTTCAACGCAATCGCCCAAGAGCTGGCCGAGCTCTCGACGCGCTTTTCCAATCACGTTCTCGACGCCACCAAGGCGTTCGCGCTCGAGCTGGACGATCCCGAGGACGTGGCGGGGCTGCCGGAGAACCTCCGGGAGCTGGCGGCGCAGGCCGCCCGGGACGCCGGCAACAAGGCCGCGACCGCGGCCGAGGGCCCGTGGCGCATCACGCTGGACGCACCGAGCTTCGTGCCCTTCATGGAGCACGCGCGCGCCCGCGCGCGCCGGGAAGAGCTCTATCGCGCCTACGTCACGCGGGCCAGCTCGGGAGATTGGGACAACAGTCCGCTGATCGAGCGCATTCTCCAGCTGCGGCGCGAGCAGGCGGAACTCTTGGGCTACCCCGACTTTGCGGCCCTGTCTCTGGCGGACAAGATGGCGCCCGACGTGCCGGCCGTGCGGGAGCTGCTGGAGCGCCTACGTGTGGCCTCGCTGGATGCGGCCCAGCGAGACCTGGAGGATCTGCGCGGGTGCGCACGCGAGGCGCAGGCGCCGGAAGCGGAAGCGCTGGCGCTGTGGGACGTGGCCTACTGGGCCGAACGCCTGCGCGAAGCCCGCTTCCAGTACACCGAAGAGGAGCTGCGCCCCTACTTCCCGTTTCCGCGGGTGCTGCAGGGGCTCTTCGAGTTGGCCGAGCGGCTGTTCGCCGTCCGGATCCGGCCCGCCGATGGGGAGGCCCCGGTCTGGCATCCCGACGTGCGCTTCTTTCGGGTGGAAGACGCCGACGGGGCCTCGTTGGCCGCCTTCTACCTGGATCCCTACTCGCGTCCGGCCGAGAAGCGGGGCGGCGCCTGGATGGACGAGTGCGTGGGCCGCAGCCGTGTACTCGCCTCCGAGGGCCAGGCCCTGCGCCAGCCGGTGGCGTACCTCGTCTGCAACCAGACGCCGCCGGTCGGCGACGCCCCCTCCCTCATGAGCTTCTCGGAGGTCTCGACGCTGTTTCACGAGTTCGGCCATGGCCTTCAGCACATGCTGACGACGGTGGACTACGGGCTGGCGGCGGGCATCCGCAACATCGAGTGGGATGCGGTCGAGCTGCCCTCCCAGTTCATGGAGAACTGGTGCTATCACCGCGAGACCGTGACGCGGCTGAGCGGCCACGTGACGACCGGCGAGCCCCTGCCCGACGCGCTCTTCGAGAAGCTGTTGGCCGCGCGCACGTATCGGGCCGGGAGCGACATGCTGCGGCAGCTCTACTTCGCGCTCACCGATCTGGAGCTTCACGAGGCTTTCCTAGCCGGTGGCTCCGACACCGCCTTCGACGTGCAGCGGCGTGTGGCCGAGCGCACGACGGTGTTGCCTCCGCTGCCCGAGGATCGCTTCCTGTGCAGCTTCGGCCACATCTTCGCCGGGGGCTACGCGGCCGGGTACTACAGCTACAAATGGGCCGAGGTGCTGTCGGCCGACGCGTTCGCCGCCTTCGAGGAGGCGGGCCTGGACGACGCGCAGGCCGTTCGCGAGACGGGGCTGCGGTACCGCGAAACGGTGCTGGCGCGGGGCGGCGGCGAGGCTCCGATGGAGGTCTTTCGGGCCTTCCGGGGCCGCGAGCCCAGCCCGGACGCGCTGCTGCGGCACAGCGGCCTGGCGGAATGACGCCGGCGCGCGACCGCTGGGGACGCATCTACGCCGTGGTGCGGCGGGTGCCGCGGGGCCGGGTAGCCACCTACGGGCAGGTCGCCCACCTGGCCGGGCTGCCCGGCCACGCCCGGCAGGTGGGCTACGCGCTTCACGCACTGGGGTCGGAAGCCGACGTCCCCTGGCAGCGGGTGATCAACGCCAAGGGCGAGGTCAGTCCGCGCAGCGATCCCGGCATGGACTCGATTCAGCGCCAGCTGCTGGAAGCCGAAGGAGTGGAGTTCGACCGACACGGGCGCGTGGACCTGGCCCGGCACCAATGGCGGCCCCGGGGCGGAGGTGCGGGCGCCGGAGCCAGAACGCGTCGCGGAGGCACGAGATGACCCGAGAGAACAAGCTGGTTCGCCTGGCCATCGACTTCGAGAACCCGGCCTCGGACTGGTGGGAGGCCGGCGGGCGCGATCTGTGGGAGAGCCTGTTGGAAGGCTTCGACAACAACGACGTGGTGGTCGAGGATTCGATCGCCCAGTCGTGGCTGGCCGCCGCGGCGCAGATTCCGGGTTGGGAGGGAGGCCCCGAGTTCGCTCCCCACCCCGTGTGCCTGAAGGATCTGGACGAGGACGAAGTCGTCTGAGTGCGACGGGCCGAACGAGTGGGCCTGGCCTCAGTCCATCCCGCCTTCGTTCTGAAGCGCGATGACGGCACCCGTGAGCAGCAGGACTTGACGTCCGTCCAGGTCGGCGTGGGCGAGCGCTCGCTTCAGCGCGTAGAGGGCCGAGCGGCAGGCCTCTGCGCAGCGCGTCGCTCGCGCCGGGTCACAGGGCTCGGGGGCATCGGACACCGACTTCCTCCCGGATGGGTCGATCCTCGCTGGGTCGACCCGGATGGGGCGACGGCAGTGGGTGGCCCGCGACCCCGAGCGCGTGACGCGGATTGTCGCGCGATCTCCCCAGATCCCCGCCCGCGGGCGCGTTGCGGCTCGACTGCCGCCCGCTACGGCAGGAAGCGCTCGCGAACGCGGGCGCCGGGAACGCGGCACTGGTCAAGTCGACCAAAGACCCGGTAGCGAATACGGGCGAAGGCGCGATACGCGGCGTCCATGAGCGGCCGCGGAAGCCAGCGCAGCAGCGCGACGTGTCGGACGGGGCCGGGCAACGAGCCGAGGATCCGGAACGAGGCCTGCGAACGCAGGAAGAAGCACGTGCGGCCGTCCTCGGTCTCCGCCAGGACCATGGTCTCGAGGCCTTCCGGGAACTCTTCGGGATAGCGACTCCGCAGCTGGGCGGCGGTCTCTCCTTGGAGCGGGGCGAAACGCAGGCGCCCGTCCGGATCGTGCGCCAGGAGCCAGGACACGGAGCGGTCGCAGAAACCGCACACGCCGTCGAAGAAGACGAGACGCCGGGGCAGCGCCGCGGCGTCGAACGCCGACCCCGGGTCGGGGGAGGGCGACGCCGTCACGCGCCTCGCTCCAGGCGCTCGTGCGCCGGCGCGAGCTCGGTCTTGAACCACTCGAGATTCTTCGGCGGCGCGCTCTGGGCCAGGTCGTCGCGCGTCAAGGCTTCGCGGGCACGGGACGCGTCCTCGCCCGTGAATTCGGCAGTCGTCACACAGAACTCGACCATGGTGCCGTTCGGGTCCAGCGTGTAGACCGAGTGACACCAGTTGTGATCGACCTCCAGCACGTCGTAGCCGTGCTCCAGCCAGCGCTGCTTGCGCTTTTCCAACTCGGACACGTCGGCGGCGCCGAAGGCGATGTGGTTGACCCATTCCGGCAGGCCGGCTGCGCCCGAGAGGCTGGTGGGGAACTCGGCGGGCAGCGTCTCGTCGTGGAGCTCCCAGAAGGCCATCAGCTCTCCCTGCCCCGTATCGTAGAAGAAGTGCTTGGCCCAACCGCCCTTGGGCGTGGGGGCGATCTCGACCTTCACGAGGTCGAAGCCCATGACCTCGGAGTAGAAACAGTCGATCGCGGCCATGTCGCGGGCGGCGACGGCCAGATGGTGATAAGCCATGGCGACTCCCTCGTGAGCGCGGGTGTGGCCACGAAAGTATACTGGAGTGCAGAAAATCGCCAGAGGAGAACTGCCGGTGGGTACGTCCAGCTCGCGTCCCGCTCCCAGTGGGACCCGCCGTGCGCTGAAGCGCGAGCGCACGCGCCGCGAGATCTACGACGCGGCCATGCGCCTCTTCATCGCCCGCGGCTTCGACGCGGTGACGATCGAGGAGATCGCCGAGGCGGCGGCCGTCGCCAAGCGCACGTTTTTCCTGCACTTCCCCACCAAGGACGCGCTGCTGTCCGAGTACGGGCGGCGAATCGACGCCGAGTTGGCCGAATCCGAGGCCCTGTCCGAGGCGCCGCCCGCGGACGCCCTGTCCGAGATCCTGCGCTTTCTGGTCCGACGCGCCCTGGAGCACCCCGAGGTGGTTCGCCTGTTGGCCCGCCAAGTGTTCGTGAACTCCACCCAGTTGGTGGATGCATCGGTGCGCGGTCGCACCCTGGCGGAGCGGGTGGCCGCGGTCGTGGCCCGGGGCCAGGCCAGTGGGCAGTTCCGGGCCGACGTGGATCCCCTGGTGGTGGGGCTGCAATGGGTCGGCACCTTCTTCACGCTGTCGGCCGAGTGGGCGCGACCCGGCTCGACGCTCGAGTTGGAAAAAGCGGTCGAACAGCAGCTGGAGCTGGGGCTGCGGAGCCTGCAGCCCCTCTGACCCGCCCTCCCGGCCCATGTCGGCGCGGCGACGGGGCGGTATCGTAGGCGGCCCGGCGCTGGCACCGGGAGGAGGCCGCGATGGGCGGGGACGGGCAGGGGGCGTGGTGCAGTCCCGCAGACGCCGCGCTGCGCGTTCGCGATCGGGACACGCTGGGCATCCCGCTCGGCCCCGGTCAGCCGTCGAGCCTGCTCCACGCCTTAGGCCAGCGCGATCGCTTCGAGTCGCTGCGCGTGTTCGGTGCCTTGCTGGTGGACCTCTTCCCCGTGTTCGCGCGACCCGGGGTGACCCTCTACAGCGGCTTCTTCGGCCCGGCGGAGCGGGCCCTGGCGGCCGCCGGCCACGACGTTCAGTTCGTGCCGGCGGACTTCCGGCGCTTCACGGGGATTCTCGAGCAGCTGCGACCGCGGGTGATGGCGACGGCCGTGGCACCGCCCGACGCGAACGGCCGGCTCTCGCTGGCGCTGCACGCCGGCGCGACCGTGCGCGAGTTGGCGGCCTGTGCCCGCGACCCGGAGCGTCTGCTGGTGGCGGAGGTGCAGCCCGATCTGCCCCGCACGCTCGGACTGCCGCCGGCCCATCCCCACTCGCTCGCGGTGGAGGAGGTCGACGTCCTGATCGAGGGGGATCGTCCGCCACTCGTGCTGCCCGAGCCGGAGGCCTCGGACTCCGATCGCGCCATCGCCGACCACGTCCGCCCCTACATCCACGACGGCTGCACGCTGCAGACGGGCATCGGCGCCGTCCCCAGCACGGTGGCCTCGCTGCTGGCCGAGGGCGACGGCGGCGACTACGGCGTTCACTCCGAGATGTTCACAGACGGACTGATGCGTCTCCACCAAGCGGGCAAGGTGACGAACCGCAAGGGTCGCTACGACGGCGTCTCCGTCACGACTTTCGCACTGGGAAGCCGAGAGCTCTACCGCTGGCTGGACGGTCGGGAAGAGGTGCGGTTCCTGCCGGTGGAGGCGATCAACACCCCCTCGGAGATCGCCCGCAATCGGGACATGGTCACCATCAACGGCGCCATCGCGGTGGACCTCTTCGGACAGGTGGCGGCGGACACCCGGGCCGGCCAGCAGTACTCGGGGATCGGCGGGCACGAGGATTTCATTGCCGGAACGGGGTTCTCGCTGGAGGGGCGATCGCTGGTGTGCCTGCCGTCGACGGCGCGGACGGGAGCGGAGCGCCGCTCGCGGATCGAGCCGGCGCTGGGGGCGGGAAGTCTGGTGACGACGCCGCGGCATCAGCTGGATGTCGTCATCACGGAGTACGGGGCGGCCGAGCTGTTCGGCCGCAGCGTCGAGGAGCGGGCGCAGGCCCTGATCGCGGTCGCGCACCCCGATTTTCGAGACGAGTTAGTGGCGGCCTGGAAGGTCTGAAGAGGGGTCGCGGCGATCCGCGACGTCCCGGTTGTGGGGGAGTGACCCGTGAACGGAGCCGAGAGTCTGATTCGAACGTCGGTCGACGCCGGCGTGGACGTCTGTTTCGCCAACCCCGGCACGACCGAGATGCCGCTGGTGCTGGCGCTCGACCGGGTGCCGGGGATGCGGTCCGTGCTGGGCCTGTTCGAGGGCGTCTGCACGGGAGCGGCCGACGGTTACGGGCGCATGACCGGCCGGCCGGCGCTGACGCTGCTGCACCTGGGGCCGGGCTTCGCCAACGGGATCGCCAATCTCCACAACGCGCGGCGTGCGCGGACGCCTGTGGTGAACGTCATCGGCGATCACGCCAGCTGGCACTTGGACGCGGACGCGCCGCTCACCTCCGACATCGAGTCGCTGGCGCGGCCGGTCTCGAGCTGGGTCGAGCGCTCGGCGTCGGCCGAGGCGCTGGGATCGGACGTGGCGCGTGCGATCGAGGCGGCGCGCCGTCCCCCGGGCGGAGTCGCCACCGTGATCGCGCCCCAGGACGCCCAGTGGGAGGACGTGTCCGGTCCCGCAGCCGCCCCGAAGTTCGTCGAGCCCGCGTCGCCCGACCGCGACGCCGTGGCGGCGACGGCGGCGGCGCTGCGCGCCGGTGGGGCGGTCGTGCTGCTGGGTGCCGGGGGGCTGGCCGAGGCCGGCGTTCGCGCCGCCGGCCGGCTCGTGGCGGGCACGGGCTGTCGGGTCCTGCTGGAGACCTTCCCCTCGCGAGTCGAGCGGGGCGCCGGGCTGCCGGCCATCGAGCGGTTGCCCTACTTCCCCGAGCAGGCCAGCGAAGCCCTGGCGGGGGCGTCCGCCGTCGTGTTGGCGGGCGCGTTGGATCCGGTCGCCTTCTTCGGATACCCCGGCGGCCGCAGCCGACTCACCCCGGACGGATGTCCCGTCGTGCCCCTGGCGACTCCCGACCAGGCCGTGGTGGCGGCCCTCGAGGCGGTGGCCGACGAATTGGACGCGCCCGAGGCGGTGGGCGCCGAGGCGCAGCGGATCGAGGGGCTGCCCTCCGGACCGTTGGACGCCGGCAAGCTCGCGTTGGCCCTGGCGTCGGCTCAGCCCGAAGGCGCCATCGTGGTGGACGAGGCGGCGACGTCGGGCCTCGGCTGGTGGGCCCTCTCCACCGGTGCGCCCCGACACACGGTGTTGTCGCTCACGGGCGGTGCCATTGGGCAGGGCCTTCCGTGCGCGGTCGGGGCGGCCATCGCGTGTCCCGACCGGCCCGTGATCGCGTTCCAGGCCGACGGCAGCGGAGCCTACACGCTCCAGAGTCTGTGGACCGCCGCCCGGGAGCAGCTCAACGTGACCGTGCTTCTGTGCTCGAACCGGGCCTACCGCATTCTCCAGGTGGAGCTGGCGCGGGCCGGCGCGCCCGAGCCCGGGCCCGCGGCGCAGTCGCTCACGGGGCTGTCGTCGCCCGAGCTCGATTGGGTGGCGTTGGCGCGGGGCTTCGGCGTCCCGGGAGAGCGCGTGGAGGACGCGCCGGCGGCGGCCGCGGCGATCGCCCGCGCGCTGGCGGAGCCGGGCCCGCATCTCATCGAAGCGGTGCTGTAGCAAGATGGTCGAGCAAACCCCGCTCAGGCCCTGGCAGCGCCGGCTCTACACGGTCATCTTCGAAGCCGATACGCCCGCCGGCCGCGCCTTCGACGTGGGGCTGCTGGTCTTGATCGCCGTCAGCGTGGTGGCGGTGTTGCTGGAGAGCGTCGAAGGCTTCCGGGCCCGCTACGGCGACGTGATGCGCTGGGTCGAATGGGGCATCACCGGGATCTTCACGGTGGAGTACGTCCTGCGGTTGGCGTGCGTGCGCTCGCGCTGGGGCTACGCGACCAGCTTCTTCGGGGTCGTGGACCTGCTGGCCATCGCGCCCACGTACCTGGGCTGGCTGTGGCCGGGCTCGCAGTCGCTGCTGGTGATTCGCGCGCTGCGGCTCCTGCGCCTGTTCCGGGTGCTGAAGCTCGGGCACTTCCTGAGCGAGGCCAACCTGCTGCTGACGGCGCTTCGCTCGGGACGGCGCAAGGTCTCGGTGTTTCTCGGGACGGTGTTGGTGATCGTGTTGATCCTGGGCTCGGTCATGTACCTCGTGGAGGGACCGGAGCACGGCTTCACCAGCATTCCGCGCTCGGTCTATTGGGCGGTCGTCACGGTGACGACGGTGGGCTACGGCGACCTGGCGCCCCAGACCGTCCTGGGGCAGTTCATCGCGGCCATCGCCATGGTGATGGGGTACAGCATCATCGCCGTGCCCACCGGCATCTTCACCGCGGAGATCATGGAGGCGGCCCGGCGACCCATCACTACGCGCACCTGTCCGGAGTGCACCAGCGAAGGGCACGCGCCCGGGGCGCGCTACTGCCAGGACTGCGGGGCGCGCCTGCTGCGACCCCAGCCGCCCGAAACGCCCCCGACCGGTTAGTCAGCCCGCCGCGAACGCCGCCCGCAGCCGGGACGCGGCCAACGCCAGCGCTTCGCGCGCCCGGTCGACGGCGTCCTGCATGCCGAAGAAGCCGTGGATCATGCCGTCGAAGCGCTCCAGGTGGACTTCGTTGCCCGCCTCGCGGAGCCTGGCGGCGTAGGCCTCGCCCTCGTCGCGCAGGGGATCGAACTCGGCCGTTACCACGGTGGCGGGTGCCAGTCCCGACAGATCGGGCGCCCGCAGCGGCGAGGCTTCCGCGCGCTCTCCGTCCTGGGGCTGGGCCAGGTAGTGGCCCCAGAACCAGCGCATGTGGTTGCGGGTCAGGAAGTAGCCCTCGGCGTTCTCGGCGTAGGACGGCGTGTCGAAGGCGTGGTCGGTCACGGGATACACCAGCAGCTGGTGACGGAGCGAAGGACCGGACTCGGTGCGGCAGCGCAGCGCCGTGACGGCGGCCAGGTTGCCGCCGGCACTGTCTCCGGCGACTGCCAGGCGGCCCGGATCGAGCCCCCAGTCGGAGCCGCGTTCTGCCAGCCAGCGAGTCACGGCCAGGGCGTCGTCGACGCCGGCGGGAAACGGGTGCTCCGGGGCCAGCCGATAGTCCACCGCCACCACGGCGCAGCCGGCCTCGCGGGCCAGGTGACGGCACTGGGTGTCGTGCGTGTCCAGGTCGCCCACCACGAAACCGCCGCCGTGGAAGTACACCACCGTCGGCAGGGGTCCCGGTGCGGCGTCGGCGTACAGGCGAACGCGGACGTCGCCGCCCGGCCCGGGCACGCTGCGGTCTTCGACCCGGGACAGATCCGGACCGCCGCGCGTGCCGGTCAGTTGGCGGAAGAGCTTGCGAAACACGTCGGGCGCCAACGTCTCCAGGTCGAGGTCGCTGCCGAGCGCGTCGAGCAGGGGACGGACTTGGGGGTCGAGCGGCATCGGCGGGCCTCCTGGGGGCCAGGATGGGCCCGGCGGGAGCATCGCAGACGCGCGCGGGTTCGGCGAACGGAAGGACTGCTACCCCGCCGCCTCCGCATCGCGGGCCTCGTCCAGATCCGTCTTGAGCCGCTCCAGCAGCCGGTGGAACGCGTCCACCTCGTCGGGCGTCCAGCCGCCGAGAAACCGCGCCATGTCCGGAGCCAAGCGCGCCATGGCGGCGTCCCGTTTGGCGAGCCCCCGCCCGGTGACGCGCAGCCAGCGAACGCGCCCGTCGCGGTCGTCGCGCCGCGAGGCCAGCCAGCGTCGCTCCACGAGCTTCTGCACGGTCTTGGAGATCCCGGGTTGGGGCTGCTGAAAGGCGTCGGCGAGCTCCGTCACGGTCCACTCGCGGTCGGGGTCGTGCGAAAAGTGGAGCAGCAAAGTGAACTGGCTGTAGGGCAGTCCGATCTGATCCAGGAGCTGGTTGCACCGGGTTCGCACCAGCTGCGCCACGACGCCGGTCCAGACGAAGATCTGCTCGGCTTTGGGACGCTTCGGCCTCACGGAGCCGGCGGCAGCGGTCTCGGATCGAGACGGATGGCCAGGGCGCCTTCCCGGTCCGGGTCGCCCACCAGCCACGAGATGAAGAGGTCCGCGAAGCCGTACTTGTCGCGCATGGCCCGATTGATCCGATCGCGCGCTTCGGGTGCGTCGACGGGCACGGCGGTGAAGGGGAGACGTCGGTCGTCCCGCGTCACTTCCACGGCGGGCTGTGCTTCCAGCGCGGGGAACCAGCCCGCCTCGCGCCGCCCGCGCAGCCACGCCGAGCCCTCTTGGTCGACGATCCAGAGGCGTGTCTCCTGGGACTCTCCCGCGGCCTGCGTGTGCAGCACGACGACTTCGCCGGACTCGGCCGCGACGAACTGGGCGATGCCCACGGCGGCGAACAGGCCCAACAAGATGGCCAGCGCGATCCCTGCTTTGCGCATAGAGACCTCCTTCACCATTTATATTCCATGGAATGTAGTGGCCGATGGGCGGTGCGTCAGCCCCCGGGCTCGGGCGGGGGCGCCGCGGCGTCCAGCCCCGCCACCAGGCTCTCCGCCAGCCGGTCGAAACTGGCGTCCAGCTCGGAGGCGGGCCCGAAGCCCTTGCCCAGCTCCAGACAGGCGAAGCCGTGCAAACCCGCGCGAAGCACGCGGACCGCGTGGACGGCATCGGCCCCGCGCAGCCCCAGCGGGCGCAGCCGCGTCTCGAAGAGCGCCTGCAGGCGCTCGGTGACGCGTCGGAAATCCGCGTCGCGGCGTTCGCAGAGCGTGTGGGTCATGAGGTCGTAGAGCTCCGGCTCCCGCCGGACGAAGGCCCGATAGCGGTGGCACAGGGCCACCAACTCCGCGCGAGGGCGCCGCCGCGCGTCGCCGTCTCGGTCCAACTGGTCGCCCAACCGCCTCCAGCCTTCGATGGCGGCGGCCCGCCGCAGCCCTTCACTGCCCTTCACGTGGTGGTAGACCGAGGGAGCCTGGATTCCGAGCTCCCGGGCGACGGGATGAACGCCCAGCCCACCGGCTCCTTCGCGCTTCACGACCCGGAGGGCCGCGGCCAGCACGTGTCGCTGCGTCAGGGCGGGGCCTTTGCGTCGGGCCATGGGGCCTCCTGTCTCGGGGACCTCCGCTTGGCGTAGGCCCTCGGCGATCGCCGCGGGTGGCTTTGGCTACGGCGGCCGTCTCGATCTCAGAAACTTATAGCATTCGATTATAATCGAATGCTATTCGGTTCAATGATCCATCGGCAGGGGAGGCCGCCGGACCCGAACGCGGTAGGCTCCAGACCGGCGGGAAACAGGAGGAATACAGGTTTGGAAGCTCCCTCGTTGGCGTCCGGGCTCTTCGACCCGGCCGCCGTCGCTCCCGAGACCCGCGCCTTCAACGCCCAGCTGGAATCGATCCTGGCATCGGTCACTCCCGTGCACCATCAGAAGCCGGCGGACGTGCGCGCAGCGCGCGAGCGGGGAGACGGTCCGTTCCCGGCGCCCGAGCTCCATCCCGATGCCGTCGTGCGCCGCATCCCGGGCCCGCGAGGCGAGCTCGCCCTGCGCTGCCTGCGGCCGGCCGCGGAAGCGCGGGGGGTGTACCTGCACATCCACGGCGGCGGCTGGACGCTCGGCGGCGCCCACCACCA
The DNA here is from genome assembly GCA_022361175.1 of Pseudomonadota bacterium. GTDB lineage: Bacteria > Myxococcota_A > UBA9160 > UBA9160 > UBA4427 > JAKSBN01. The sequence goes on from JAKSBN010000346.1 coordinate 17,644, forward strand.
GGACCCGCTCCTGCTGGCCCTGGCCGAGCGAGCGCAGCTGGCCGTCGTGAGCGTTGAGTACGGCCTGGCTCCGGAGCAACCCTATCCCGCCGCTCCCGACGACTGCGAAGCGGCGGCGTTGTGGCTGGCCGAGCACGCGGGCCGCGAGTTCGGCACCGACACCCTCTGTATCGGGGGCGAGTCGGCGGGAGCGCACCTCTCGCTCGTGACGCTGCTGCGCCTGCGCGATCGCCACGGCGCGACACCCTTCGCCGCCGCGAACCTGGCCTACGGCTGCTACGACCTGGCGATGACGCCGAGCATGCGCAGTTGGGGCGATCGCAACCTGATCTTGTCGACGCCGATCGTCGCCTGGTTCGCCGACCAGTTCGTGCCGGCCGAACGGCGGTGCGATCCGGACGTGTCGCCGCTCTACGCCGATCTGTCGGACCTGCCGCCCGCGCTGCTCACCGTAGGGACGCTGGATCCGTTGCTGGACGACAGCCTGTTTCTGTACGGACGCTGGCTGGCCGCGGGCAACGCGGCGGAGTTGGACGTGGCGGCGGGCGGGATCCACGCGTTCAATCTCTTCCCCATCGACCTCGGCCGCCGGTCCAACGAGCGCCAAGCGGACTTTCTGAGGCGAGCCACGGCTGCGTAGGATGCGCCCCGAATGGGCCTCTTTGTGCCCAGTCGAGACAGAAACCCGCGAATCGCCTCTGCCTTTTCCGGACTCGGTCGGGATGGGAGTGGTAAGGTCGCGCGCGCCCGGAGCGCCACGCTCGGGGCGTGTGGAAACGTGTGTGCACCGCGTGCACCGAGGGCGGAGGCGACAGCATGGGCGACAACAAGACCGCGTGGGCGGGCCGGGCTTGGGCGGCCGGCCTGGTTGGAACGGCCACCTTCCTGTGGGCGGGCTCCGCCGCGGCGGACGACGGCCTGAGCGCCGGCGATACGGCCTGGATGCTCACCGCGACGGCCCTGGTCCTCATGATGACGTTGCCGGGTCTGGCGCTCTTCTACGGCGGCCTCGTCCGCACGAAGAACGCGCTCAGCATCTTCATGCAGTGCCTCATGTCCGCCGGCCTGATGGGCGTGCTGTGGGTCTTGGTCGGCTACAGCCTGGCTTTCGGCGACGGCAACGCCTTCATCGGGGATTTCAGCAAGGCGCTGCTCGCCCACGCCGACCACACGACCATGAACGGCACGATCCCCGAGTACCTGTTCGTGATGTTCCAGGGCATGTTCATCATCATCACGCCGGCGCTCATGATCGGCGCGTTCGCCGAGCGCATGCGCTTCGCTCCCTACCTGGTCTTCATCTCCTTGTGGGCGCTGCTGGTCTACTCGCCGCTGGCCCACATGGTGTGGGGCGGCGGTTGGATCGGGGACGACGGCGCGATCGATTTCGCGGGCGGCCTGGTGGTGCACATGTCCAGCGGCTTCTCGGCGCTGGCCGCCGCCATCTTCCTGGGCCCGCGCAAGGGCTACGGGAAGGAGCCGATGCCGCCGCACAATCTGACCTACACCGTGATCGGCGCGGCGCTCCTGTGGGTGGGCTGGTTCGGGTTCAACGCCGGTAGTGCCGTGGCGGCCGATGGGACGGCCGCGCTGGCCTTCATCACGACCAGCACCGCCACCTCGGCCGCCGTGGTGGGCTGGGTCTTCATCGAGTGGATTCACCGCAAGCACCCGACCGTGCTGGGCGGGGCCACCGGTGCGGTGGCGGGCCTGGTGGCGATCACGCCGGCCTGCGCCTCGGTGACGCCCGTGGGAGCGATCTTCGTCGGCATCGGTGCCGCGATCATCTGCTACGTGGCGGTCACGCTCTTGAAGCCCGCCCTGGGCTACGACGATTCGCTGGACGTCTTCGGCGTTCACGGCGTCGGCGGCGCGTGGGGCGCGCTGGCGGCCGCGATCTTCACGGCACCGTGGCTGCTGGAGGAGATGGCCGCCGGCGGCGTGAGCCAGGGAGCGCAGCTGTGGATCCAGCTGAAGGGCGTGCTCTTCACGGCCGTGTTCGCACCGGTCTTGACGCTGGTGATCCTGTTCGCGCTGCGACTGGTGTTCGGCAGTCTGCGAGTCGACGAGGAAGGCGAGTACGAGGGCCTCGACCACGCCGAGCACAGCGAGAGCGCCTACATGTTCGAGTGAGCCAGAGGCGTCGTCCGCGTGCGGCGCGGCGCCGCACGCGGCGGCCCTGACTACTGGAGCGCGTTCAGGACCTCACCCGGGTCCGGGAAACGACCGGTCTCGTCCTTCGAGTAGACGAGCCGGCCGTCGGCCACCACGTCGAAGACGCCGTTGTCGCCTCGGATCAACTCCGGGGTCACGCCGACTGCCGCCTTGATTTCGGCCACCAAACTGGTGGCCTGGGGCAGGTAGTTTCAGCGGACGCAGTAGGTGATGGTGATCTTCATACGGAAAGTCTAGCAGCGTTACTCCACGGGCAGCGCGTAGGCCGTGAGGGCGTCTCCCGGCTCCGACCAGCCGTGGCCGCCCGCCGCGATGACCACGAACTGGCGGGAATCGGGCCGCAGCCGGTAGGTCATGGGCGTGGCGTTGCCCGTGTAGGGCAGTCGTGCCGTCCAGATCTCCTCGCCCGTGTCCGCGTCGAAGCCGCGCAGGAACTTGTCGGTCGTGGCGCCCACGAAGACGACCCCGCCCGCCGTGACGATCGAGCCACCCAGGTTGGGTGCCCCGTTGTCGAGCCACAAGGGCCAGGGGGCCTGATCCCGGGTCGTGCCCAGCGTCGACTCCCACAGCACCTGACCGCTGCGCAGATCGACGGCGGTGAGCGTGCCCCAGGGCGGCGGGTTGCAGGGCGCTCCGAAGTTGGAGAGCAGGGGGCTTCGGCGGACGCCGTAGGGCGCGCCCGCCATGGGGTAGAGCTCCTCCGGGTAGACGACGCTGGCGGGATCCAAGCTGTCGAACTCGGCGCGCGGAACCAGCTGGTGGACGACCCCTGCGCGCGTCTGGTTCACGTAGAGGACGCCGCGCTCGGGATCGATGGCCACACCGCCCCAGTTGGCCCCGCCTGCGGGGCCCGGATACTGGATGGACCCCTCCAGACTGGGCGGCGTGAAGATGCCTTCGTTGCGGTAGTGGCGGAGCTTGTCCGCGCAGTCTCCGCGGTCCACGAAAGTGAAGCCCCACACGTCGTCGGGGCGCAGCGAGGCGGGGTGGAGCGGCGGCGGATGGGTGGGGAAGGGCTGGGTCGGCGACAGCACCTCTCCCGGAACCCCGCCTTGGGGCACCGGCCGTTCCTCCACCGGGTAGAGCGGTTTTCCGGTCTCGCGGTGTAGCAGAAACACGTGCCCCATCTTCGTGGCCTGGGCCAACGCCGGCGCCCCGCCGCCCACGCCCTCGATCTGGAAGAGCGCGGGCTGTGAGGCCACGTCGTAGTCCCACACGTCGCGGTGGACGGTCTGGAAGGCCCAGACCACGGCCCCCGTCTCCACGTCCAGGGCGACGGTGGAGCTGGCGTAGTGGTCGAGGCCGCGGCGGATGGCGCCGAAGCTGTCGGGCGACGCGTTGCCGGTGGGGATGAAGACCAGGCCGCGCTCTTCGTCGCCCGCCAAGAGCGACCACACGTTGGGCGTGCCGGACTGATAGCCGCCGCCTTCCTCGCCGCGCTCGGGCCACCACGGGGGCACGGGATCGAAGGCCCAACGCAGCGCACCGGTGCGGGCGTCGAAGCCCCGGACCACGCCGCTCGGAGCGTCGACGCGCAGGCTGTCCGCCACCAGCGCGCCCACCACCACGACGTCACGCACCACCAGGGGCGGCGAGGTCGAGTAGTACTCCCAGGTGGGGGCGTCGCCGACCCCCTCGCGCAGGGCCACGCGTCCGTCGCGGCCGAAATCGGGGCACGGCTGTCCGGTGGCGGCATCCAGAGCGATCAACTCGGAGTCGATGGTGCCGGTGAAGATCCGCGCCTGGCAGACCGCGGCCGGCTCGGGGTCGCGCCAGTGGTCGACGCCGCGGCAGGTGAGCGGATACGGGCCCTGCAGTCGGGTGGCGCGCAGCTTCGGATCGAACACCCAGCGTTCGTCGCCCGTCTCCGGATCCAGGGCGAAGACCCGATTGAAGCCGGTGCAGTAGTAGAGCGTGTCGTCCACCACGATGGGCGTGGCCTGGAACGCCGTGCGCGTGGCGTCGCCCGTGCCGTCGGAAACGTCGCCGGAGTGATGGACCCAGGCCACCTCCAGCGCGCCGACGTTGTCCTTGTGGATCTGGTCGAGCGGCGAGTATTTGAGCCCGCCGAGGGTGTTCCCAACCGCCGGCCAGTCGCCGATCGGGCCGGACCGCACAGGCGGTTCGGGACTGCCGCACCCGGTCAGCAACGCCAGCAGGAGGCCTCCGAGAAGACGCCGGGCCCGCGCGATCGTCCCGTCAACCGGCTTCATACACGTACCGATCCGCGGTGTCGGAGTGGCGCGCGGCCTCGCCCGCCAGGCGCAGGTGCTCGAGGTGGGCGTAGGTCTCGCTCTCGGCCATGGGGCCCCAGCTGCGCTGGCGGAAGAGCCGCTGCGAGAACGCTTCCACCGTCGCGGGCCCCAGCTCGCGACCGATGGCCTTCACCCGCTCCAGCCGTTCTCGGTGATGGGCCTGGATGTCGGCGCAGCGAGCGGCGAGGGCGCCGAAAGGGTGCCCGTGAGCCGGGAGCGCCAGCGACACGTCGGGGATGGCCGCCACCTCGTCCAGCGATTGCATGAACGAGGCCAGCGGATCCGGATGGTGGGTGAGGCCCGAGATGTGAGGCGTGATGCTCGGCAGCACGTGGTCGCCGGCCAGCAGCAATCCGTGCTCGGGGTCGTGCAGGCAGACGTGGTCTTCGGTGTGTCCCGGGGTGTGGAGGACGAACCAGTCGCGGCCGGCGAGCCGCAGGCGATCCCCGGCGGCCACCCGATCGGTGATCGTCGGTACGAACGGCAAGCGCGAGAACCAGTGCATGGCCCGCCAGCGCAGGCGCGCGCGCAGGGGAGGGCGAGGCGAGCGGCCGCCCCACGGCGTGCGTGCCGGCCGCTGGGGCAGACCGGAGCCCTGGGCCTTGGGCGCGCGCGGCGCGGCGTCTTCCACGGAGACCTCCGGCGTCTCGTCCCGGGCTTCGGCGGGGCCGAAGCGAAAGCTCGCGTGCGCCACCACCCGCGCACCCGCCGCCTTGGCCAGGCGGGCGGCCCCGCCGAAGTGATCGGGGTGGGAGTGCGTGACGATGACCGTGTGGACGTGGCGGATGGCCAGGTCCGCTTGCTGCAAGCGGTGCTTGAGCGCGCGCCAGCTGTCGGGGCCCGGGAGACCGGGATCGACCAGGGCGACACCCTCGTCGTCCAAGAGCGCGTAGCAGTTCACGTGGCCGAGGCCGGGCAAGCGGATCGGGAGTTGGAAGCGCAGCACGCGGTCCGCGACTTCCGTCACTTCCTGTCGCGCGGGCTCTTGTTCTTGTCGGTGTGCCATGCGAGCACACTAGCAAGCCGTCCCGAGCCGGCGCTTCGGTCCTGTCCGAAGGGTCAGGTGCGGAGTTCAGGGAAGTGCGGCGCGCTCGGGAGCCCCGACCGCCGGCAGCGGCGAGTCGTCCGAGGCATCGCGTTGGGCCAGCTCGCGGTCGAGCGCGTCGTAGGCCACCGCCAGAATCCCGAGTTTGCCCCGCAAGCGCGCGATTTCGGTCTGCTGCACGGCCTGCTGACGGCGGGCGCTCTCGAGATCGCGCAGCGCCTCTGCGTGTTCGGCGCGCAGCGCGGCCAAGTCGGGCGTGGCGCAGCCGAGTCCCAACGCCGCCACGGCTACGAGAACGGGGAAGGGTTTCACCCGGCGAGCGGGAGTCCTGGGCATTCGGTTTCCTCGGAGTTGGGCGGTGTGCCGGTCGGGGGGGTACATCGTGCGGGACGCGCCGAGACTTGAGCCCGGACGGCCCGGCCTCGTGCCGCTACGCTGACACCACGGGGGGGAGGTGCTTCTGCAGAGGGTCCTCGACGCCTATCGGGAATTGGTGGCCGCCGGTGAAACCGGCGTGCTGGCCACGCTCGTTCGTGTCGACGGCCACGGCTACCGGCGTCCGGGGGCCCGCTGGTTGCAGCGCGAAGGGGGCAGCGCCGTCGGGCTCTTGAGCGGCGGCTGCATCGAGGCCGAGCTCGCGGTGCGCGCCGAGCGCGTGCGTCGCGGCGACGCGCCCGAGCCCGCCGTCTTCGCGAGCGAGGGGGCGGCCGATCCACCCTGGAGCTGGGAGTCGGGGTGCGCCGGCACGCTCTCGGTGTGGCTGGAGCCCGTGGACGCGCGTCGCGACGGGGGGCTGCGGGCGCGTGCGCGGGCCCGAGACGCCCGAATCCGCGGGGCCACCGCCTTCGTGTGGCAGGGACCGGGCGATGCGCCCGGTCGGCGCTGGGAGCACGACTCGCGGGCGGTCCCGCCGGGCTGGCCCGCAGGCACGGAGGGCGCCACCCGGCGTGCCCTGGCCCGGGCGGTCGCCACGGGCCGGGAACAACACGTAGAGGCGCCCGGAGTGTCGATCTGGGTGGAAGCGTGGCGTCCGCCGCCGCGGCTCCTGGTGCTGGGGACCGGACCGGACGCCCGAGCGGTGTGTCGGCTCGCCGTGGCGCTGGACTGGGAGGTGGAGGTCGCGGGGGTCGGCGCCCAGCGCTGGCCGGGGGTGCGGCGCGCCTGGCCGTGTCGTCCCGGCGCCCTGGTCGGCACCGCCCCGCCCGACGCCACGACCGAGGCGCTGGTGATGACGCACCACTGGCCCAGCGACCTCGAGTGGCTGCGCTGGTTGCGCCGGACCGACGTCGCGGGGGTCGGCGTGCTCGGGCCGCGGGAGCGGACCGAGGCGCTGTTGGAGGCCGTCGATCCGGACAAGCCCTTCCGCGATCGGCTCCGGTTTCCGGTGGGACTCGACTTGGGCGGCGATGGACCCGAGGCGGTGGCCTTGTCGATCGTCGCCGAGCTTCAGGCGCGGGTGGGGCGCGGCAGCGGTGAGCGGCTGGCGCTCCGGGCTGGGCCCATCCACGGAGACTCCGCGTGACCGAGGTGGCGGGGATTCTGTTGGCCGCCGGGGGGAGTGCGCGGCTGGGTCGGCCCAAGCAGCTGCTCCCCGTGGCGCCGGGAGAGGCGCTGGTGCGGCGCGCGGCGCGGACGCTCGGGGCCAGTCGCTGTCGTCGGGTCATCGCCGTGGTGGGGGCGTTTGAAGCCCAGGTGCGCGCGGCGCTCGCTGGACTCGAGATCGACGTCGTTGCGACCCCCGACTGGCGCCGGGGACTCGGCAGTTCCCTCGCCGTCGGGGTGGAGGCGGCCCTGGCCCAACCCTGCGACGGCTTCCTGGTGACCCTGGCGGACCAGCCCCGGGTGGACGCGGCGGTCCTGGCTGCTGTCCTGGACGCCTTCGACGCTTCGGAGCACGGACTGGCGGCGTGCGCTTATCCCGACGGCCCCGGTGTCCCCGCGGCCTTCGCGCGCCGCCACGGGAAGAGCCTGATGGCGCTGCGGGGGCGAGACCAGGGAGCGCGGGAGTGGCTGCGGCAACGGCGGGCGGAGGTTCGCACGGCAGCCGTCGGCGATTCGCTCGCAGATATCGATACACCTTTTGATTACGAGAGGTTGGAAGACAACCCCTCAACGAACTTGTCACGGCAGGGGCGAGTGCAGGAGAAAGCGGAATGGCCACAGGGCGATTGAGTGGAAAGGTGGCGCTGGTGACGGGGGCGGCGTCTGGAATCGGAGGCGCGTGCGCCCGGCGGTTCGCGGCCGAGGGAGCGGCCGTGGCTGGGGCGGATGTGAATCCCGCGTCCGACCCGGCGTGGCAGGCCGTGGCCGAGACGGCGCCGGACCACGCGTTTTACAGCGTCGACGTGCGGGACGAGGCGGCGGTCGAAGCTCTCGTGGGGAAGGCGGTGGAGCGCTTCGGGCACATCGACGTGCTGCTCAACGCTGCGGGCGTCGCGAGCGCGGGGGCGGTGGATGCGGTCGACGAAGCCGAGTGGGATCGAGTGCTCGACATCAACCTGAAGGGCACGTTCCTGGTCTGCAAGCACGTGGCGCGCCACATGGCCGGGCGGGGCGGGCCGGGCAGCATCATCAACATCGCCAGCGTCGAAGGGCTGGAGGGGTTCCAGGGGCAGGCCGCGTACAACGCATCCAAGGGCGGGGTGGTTCTTCTCACCCGCAATATGGCCGTCGACTACGGCCTGCAGAACATCCGCGTGAACTGCCTCTGCCCGGGCCTGATCGAGACGCCCATGACGGCGCCCATGGTCGACGTACCGGAGCTCAAGCCGTTGCTGGACACTTTCTTGTCGTACCACCTCCTGGGGCGGGCCGGACAACCCGATGAGGTGGCCTCGGCGGCGTTGTTCTTGGCGTCGGACGACGCGTCCTTCATCACCGGGCACGCCCTGGCCGTCGACGGCGGCTTCACGGCGGGGCGCCGCCTGCTGCCCGGAGGGGCAACGCTCGGCGGGTGAGGGGCGAGGGAGAGGTGAGACGAGGCATGGAGGCCGGATCCCACCGAGAACCCGTGGTGGAGACCTCGGGTGGCTGGTTGCGCGGACGGGTGGAGTCCGGCGTCGCCCATTTCCGCGGGATTCCCTACGCCCGAGCACCGCGGGGGCTGCTCCGGTTTCAGCCGCCGCTGGCGCCGTCGCCCTGGCGAGGCGTTCGCGATGCGCGCCGGCCCGGTCGCGCCGCTCCCCAGCCGGGGCCGGCGCTGGCGCCCGTGCGCCTCGATCTGGGGACGCGGATCGGCGAAGACTGTCTCTCGCTGAACGTCGCCACGCCGAGCTTGGAGGGACCGGCGCGTCCGGTTCTGGTGTGGATCCACGGCGGGGCGTTCGTCTTCGGTGCGGGCTCGTCGCCTCTCTACGAGGCCCGTCGACTGGCGCGTCGAGGCGATCTGGTGGTCGTTACCCTCAACTACCGCCTGGGCGGATTCGGCTTTGTGCACCTGCACACCCTCGGCGATGAGGACTTCCGCCACAGCTCGAACCTCGGGCTGCGCGACCAGATCGCCGCGCTCGAGTGGATCCGAGACAACATCGCGGTCTTTGGCGGCGATCCTCACAACGTGACGGTGGCGGGACAGTCCGCCGGCGCCATGTGTGCGGCCGCGTTGCTGGTGGCTCCTCGGGCGCAGTCGCTGTTCCACCGGGCGATCCTCCAGAGCGGCGCCGCCGATCACGTGCAGACGCCGGAGACGGCGGCGCACGTGGCCCGCGTGTTCCTGTCGGAGGTGGGGCTGCGACGTCCCGACCGGCGCGCGCTGGCGGCGCTTCCCACGGCGCAACTCCTGCGGGCCCAGCGGCGCACGTGGTTGCGGACGTTCGACGCCGAACAGCTGATGGCCTTCCTGCCGGCCGTGGACGGCGACGTCCTCCCGGTGGATCCCGTGCAGGGGCTGAGAGAGGGCCGGGCGCGCGATCGGGCCGTCCTGCTGGGCACCAATCTCGACGAGTGGAATCTGTTCCGGGTGCCGGACCTGGTGGCCGGGGCCCTGGGCCAGGCCGAGCTGGTGGGCCGTGGTCGCGAAGGGCTGCGCCGTGCGGGGGGCGGCTTCGGGCTGCCGCTGGCGGAGCGGGCGGCGCGCGCGTATCGAGACGCCGTGGCCGCACGCGGGGGCCAGACCAACGCGTTCGCGCTCTGGAGCGCATTCCAGTCCGCGCGGGTGTTCCACTACCCGGCGTCCCGCCTGGCGGAAGCCCACGGCGCGGGCGGAGGGCGGGTCTTCTCCTACCTCTTCACCTGGCGTCCGCCACTGCTGCGGCGGACGCTGGGGGCGTTCCACGCTCTCGAGCTGCCGTTCGTCTTCGGCTGGACCCAGCAGCCCACGCTGCGCGCCGGCATCGGCCTGTCCACCGGGATGCGTCAGCTCTCGCTCAGCATGCAGCACGCGTGGGCCAGCTTCGCCCGGCGCGGGAATCCCGGCCACTCGGGCCTGCCCGTGTGGGATGCTTATGAGGCCCCGGCGCGGGCGACGATGGTGTTGGGCCGCGAGTGCTACTTGGCCGAGGCTCCCCTCGAGCCCGAGCGGCGCTTCTGGGAGGCGGCTCGCTAGCGCGGCGACTCGCTCGGGCACGGGGGCGGAACGAAGGAGCGCGAGCCATGCCCGACGACCGCTACGAGCGCCTCTCCGCCCAGGACGCCGCCTTCCTCGCCGCCGAGGGGCCCCATACGCCGATGCACGTGGGGGCCGTCTTCATCGCCGACTCCGGTCCCCTGCGGACGCGCGAAGGCGGTGTGGATGTCGAACGGATCCGCGACTTCATCGGGGGACGGCTGCACCGGATTCCCCGCTATCGCCAGGTGCTCCACTACACCCCGGTTCGCGGCTCGCCCGTGTGGGTCGACGATCGGCACTTCAACATCGAATTCCACGTGCGGCACACGAGCCTGCCCCAGCCGGGCAGCGCAGAGCAGCTGAAGCGCCTGGCCGGACGCGTCATGTCCCACGCTCCGGATCGACAGCGCCCGCTGTGGGAGATCTGGGTCGTGGAGGGCCTGTCCGGGGGGGAGCGTTTCGCCCTGGTGAGCAAGGTGCACCACTGCATGATCGACGGCGTCTCCGGGACCGAGATCATGACGCTGCTCATGACCGCGACGCCGGACGAGGCGACCGAGCCCGCGCCTCCGTTCGTGCCGCAGCCTCCGCCCAGTGCGCTCGAGCTGGGTGCCGCCGAGGCGGTGCGTCTCCTGCTCGGGCCCATCGAGATGGCCGCCCGACTGCGCGACCTGGCCGGGGAGGGAGACGCGCTGCGGGGACTGCGGGACTTCGTCGCCCAGGGGCTCCACCGCGCCTCGGACACGCCGCTCAACCGCCCCATCGGTCCGCATCGGCGGTTCGAGACGCTGGCGCTGGACCTGGACGCCGTGAAGGACGTGAAGAACAAGCTCGGCGGGACTTTGAACGACGTGGTGCTGGCCGTGGTGGCCGGAGCCATGCGCCGCTTCTTGACCCGGCGCCGGGTGCCGCTCGCCGGCCTCGACTTCCGGGCCACGGCGCCGGTGAGCGTGCGCCAGGAGGACGAGCGAGGAGCGCTCGGCAACCGCGTGTCGGCGTGGATCGTGCCGCTGCCGGTGGCCGAGGCCGATCCCAAGCGCCGTCTCGAGGAGATCCGGCGCACGACGGCCGAGCTCAAGCGCTCGCGTGGCGCGCTGGAGGCCGATCGGCTGAGCGCCGTCACCGAGTGGACGGGAACCACTCTGTTGTCCATCGGCACGCGCTTCCAGAATCTGGGACGACCCCACAACCTGGTGGTGACGAACGTACCCGGTCCGCAGGTTCCGCTGTACCTGGTAGGTGCTTCTCTGCGAGAGACGTACCCGATGGTGCCGATCTTCCAGGGCCAGGCGTTGGGAATTGCGCTCTTCAGCTACGCGGGTTCGTTGCTCTGGGGGCTGAACGCCGATCCAGAACTCGTGCCGGACCTGGCGGAAGTGCGCGACGAACTGGCGGATGCCTTCCGGGAACTGCGCGAGCTCGCCGGGCCACCCGCCGTGCGAGAATCGCGCTAGCTGCAGCCCATTCCCCGCGTGGCCATCGGATCTCGGAGCTTCCTGGTGGCCATCCCGGGCGTCTTCCGGATCGCATGCTCCCGCCGCAGGCCGCATGCTACGCGCCGCCATGCACGCCCCCCCGCGCGTTCTCTACGTGCTCCACGATCTGCACGAAGACGATCCGATTGCCCAACAGACCCGTGGGCTCTTGCACGGTCTGGCCGGGCGGGGTCTCGCCGTCTACCCCGCGGCGCGCGAGTTGGTCCTCGAGGACGCTTGGGGACGGCAGCGGCGCCTGCCGGCGGGGCGCACGGCGTGGGCCCTCACACCCTGGCGCGCGCCCGAGCTGGAAGCGGCGCTGACGGCAGTTCTGCGCGGCGTGAATCCGGACGTGGTCCACGTGCAGCACTTCGGCCGCTGGCCGTTGCGGCTGTTCGTCCAGCTGAGGGCGTTCGGTGCGCCGGTGGTTCTGTCTCACCACGGCAGCGACGAGCTCCGCATCGACGGCGACCGTCTTTCGGTTCTCGGTACCGGTCTGCGAGGTCACAGCCTGGCGGGGTATCGGCGGCTTCGGAGTGAACTCCTCGCCACGGGCTTCGAACGCGTGGCGGCGCACGTCAGCAGCTCGGCCCGCGTTGCGGCGGAGGGGCTCCAGCGACCTCGGCGCGCCATCCACTGGCTCCCGCTGGAGGAGCCCGAGAGCGTGCGTGGCGGCGCCCATCTGGCGGGCTACATGGGGCTCTACGTCGACCTCGCACGCCAGGTGCGCACCCGCGTGGTACCGGTCCGTCGACGGCCGGAGGCCTCCCCGTCGCTGGAGGCCGGCTAGGGACTTTCGCTGGCGGCGGAGAGCCCCTTGCGCACGAGGACGCTGCCGATGGAGTAGCCGGCCCCGAACGAGCACAGCACACCGACGTCCCCGCGCTCGAGGTCGTCCCGGTGCTGATGGAACGCGATCACCGATCCGGCGGAGCTCGTGTTCGCGTAGTCGTCCAGGATGACCGGAGCCTCCTCCGGCGTCGGGTCGCGTCCGAGCACGGTGCGGCCGATCAACTGGTTCATGCCCAGGTTCGCCTGGTGCAGCCACATGCGCTTCAGATCGGCCGGGGCCAGCTTCTCGTCCTCCAGGTGTTCCTCGATGTGCTTGGCCACCATCGGGCACACCTCGCGAAAGACCTTGCGACCGTTCTGGCGAAACAGGAGCTCGTGCGGGTCCCGCGCCGGCTCTTCGCTCGAGTTCATGAACCCGAAGTCGTTGCGGATGTTGTTGGAGAACTGGGTCTGGAGGCGCGTGCTCAGGATCTCGAACCCGTCGTCGGTGGCCGTCTGGTCGGCGGCCTCCACGACGACGGCGGTGCAGGCGTCGCCGAAGATGAAGTGGTAGTCCCGCAGCTCGAGGTTGTTGTGCGACGACGTGATCTCGGGGTTGACGACCACGGCGCAGCGGGCGTGCCCGTTGGCGATGGCGTCGGCAGCGGCCTGGATGCCGAACGTGGCGGACGAGCAGGCCACGTTCAGGTCGTAGGCGAAGCCCCGGGCTCCCAGAGCGGCCTGCACCTCGATGGCGACGGCGGGATAGGCCCGCTGCAGATTCGAACACGCCACCAGCACGGCATCCACGTCTTCGCCGCGGCGTTCGGCCTGGGCCAGCGCCTCGCGAATCGACGCCAGCGAGATCTCGGCCTGGATGGAGAGCTCTTCCTCCGAGCGCTTCGGGAAGCGAGGGCGCTGGCGCGTCGGGTCGAGCACGCCCTCCTTCTCGAGCACGTAGCGCCGCTGGATCCCCGAGGCCTTGACGATGAAGCGCTCGCTCGTGGGATCGCGCGGCTCGAGGGTGCCGGCCTCGATTTCGCGCGCGTGCGCTTCGTTGTAGGCCGCGACGGCCTGGGCGTGGGAGGCCACCAGCTCCTCGTTGGAGATCGAGTGCTCGGGCGTGAAGAGCCCGGTGCCGGTGATCGCGCTGGGGATGCGCTCGCTCATGCACTCTCTCCTTGTTGGAGCAGTTCCCGCAGGACTGCCAGATTCTCCCGCTCTTCTACGGCGATGTCGCCGTCCGCGGCCACCACCTGCTCGATCGCGTTCAGAAACAGCGCGCGGTGCGCGGCGGGGACCGAATTGGGATCGAGACTCTCCGGGGCCGGGGGCCGCTCGAGCCAGCCCAGCACTTGTCGGCGTTCGTCCTCGTCCAAGTCGAGCCGTTCGATGCACTGCATCACGAAACCCCGCTCTTCGGGGCGAACCTCCAGGTCGGCCCAGGCGAAGGAACAGACGAACCGCATCAGGTTCAGGCGTTGATCGCGTGACAGCGCGTCGAGCATCCGAAGCCCACCCCCCGTAGGGAAAAGTAGCCGGTTCGGGCGGGGTCGGTAGGGGTGGGCCGCTGGCCGGCCGGCCCGCCATTCGCTATCGCGCCTCGATGGAGAGCCCGCGGCTGATCCCCTGGCACCCGCAGACGTTGGAGCTGTCCGTCGCGAGGCGCTTCGATGGGGCACCGTGGCCGAATCCGCGCCAGCACGGGGCGGTGACACTGGCGGCCTCGGATGCCGGTCTCTGGGTGGAGGCGGCCCTGCCGCACCAGGCTTCACCGCGGATTCCCGCCGCGCCGACCGGAGCGCGCGTGCCCGATCTCTACGAGTACGACGTGGTCGAGTGCTTCCTGGTCGGCGGTGGCGGCGAGTACACGGAGGTGGAGTTGGGTGCGGGTGGGCACTATTTGGTGTTGCGCTTCACGGCGCCTCGGGTGCGGCGGGCGGGTGACGACGAGCTGCCGCTCGACGTGGCGTTCGAAGCGGGTCCCGAGCGCTGGACGGCGCGGGCCTGTCTGCCCTGGTCGCATGTCCCCACCCCGCTCCGCGCCGTCAACGCGTTCGTCATCGCGGGGGGCGGCTTTCTGGCCCACGCACCCGTGCCCGGAGAGACTCCCGACTTCCACCAGCCCGACTGCTATCCGGCGGCGGCTCTCATCCCCTGGCCGTCGCCGGGCTGAGGCCGGCGGCTACGCCAGCAGCCCGCGGACGGCGTCGCCCGATGCGTCCAAGAGCCTCGCCAGGTGGAGCTGCGCTCGTGCGCGGTCCAAGTTGTGGCCGGGCCGCGCGACCCGGAAGTAGACGTCGCCCTGGAGGTGGTCCGTCAGGAAGCGGGCCGCCAGCTCGAGGGTAATGACGGCGCCCGCCAAGGGCAGAACGGCGCGTTCGGCGTCCGACAGGAGCGAGCCGGCGCCCGCCCGATAGCCGCGCACCACGGCTTCCAGGCAGGCGTCGTCCAGGCGCAGGGACGCCGCCGGGCGTGCGTCCTCGGCGCCCCGGTGCGTCGCCGAGCGCAGCAAGTCGCCGAAGTCCGCCAGCAGCGAGCCCTCCATGACCGTGTCCAGGTCGATCACGCAGCGGGCGCGCGCGGAGTCGCGGTCGATCAGGACGTTGCTGGGCTTGCAGTCGTTGTGGACGACGCGGCGGGGCAGGGCAACCGCCCCGGCCGCTGCGAGGCGCTCGCCCAGCGCTTGCCCGAAGACCAGCACGCCTTCGACCTCCGCGCCTGCCGGGTCACCCGGGGCCGCGTCCGACGCCTGGCGCAACGCCTCGAGGCGGTGGCCGAGGTCGTGGAAGCGGGGAATGGTCTCGCAAAGCGCGGGTCCCGGCAGGTCCTGGAGCCAGTGCGCGAACTCCCCGAATGCCCGCGCGACCTCGAACGCATGCTCGGGCGACTCGACTTGCGTCGTGGCGCGGGTCGCCTCCACGAATCGGAAGGTCCGCCAGAAGCCCCCGTCCTCGGCGATGTGGTAGGCCGCGCCGTCCCGCGTGCGGAGCAGCTCGAGCCCCCGACAAGGTGAAGTCTCCGGGATTCGCTCCCGCAGGTGGTCCGTGACGCGCACGAGATTGTCCATCAACCCCACCGGGTCCCTGAAGACGGTTTCGTTGATCCGCTGGTGCACGACGTGAGCCGATACGTAGTGCGCCGAGAAGGTGGCGTTGATATGGCCGGCTCCGATCCGCACGACGCGGGAGGCGGGCGCCGCCAGGCCGAACTGGGCCCCGAGATCGCGCGGCAGCTCCGCCGGGCGGTCGGGGGGATCGGCACTCGGGGAGGGGTCTTGCGTCACGACGGGCTCCGGCTGCGGGGTCGCGAGTATAGAACCCCACCGGAGAAGCTCGCTTCGTTCGAGCGTCGGAAATCGCGCGCCGGGGGCGGTGGGCTACTCTGCGCCGCGGTCGGGGAGGAAGCCAGTGAACGCCACCGCCGAGAAATTCGGGTACCCGAAGACGACCGTCGCCGAGTTCGAGCACTGGGCCGTCCTGCTGCGGCCGGCCCAGGTGACTCTCGGCAGTCTGGTGCTGGTCTGCCGCGATGCCGCGACGAGCTTCGGCTCGATCTCGCCGGAGGCGTCTCGCGAGCTTCAGCGCGTCGCGGCCGCCATCGATGCGGCACTCGGCGCGGCTTTCCAGCACGACAAGATCAACTACCTGATGTTGATGATGGTCGATCCCGACGTGCACTTTCACGTCCTGCCGCGCTACGCCGCGGCGCGCACGTTTGCCGGCGCGAGCTTCGAGGACCGCGCCTGGCCCGGCCCCCCCGACGTGACCCAGGCGCTCGAGCTGGCGGTCGACGTTCAGGATCAGCTCCTCCAGGAGCTGCGGACCCGCTTCGCCGCCTCGTGACCCACTCCGACGTGCGGTTGGATCTGGTTCTGGTGGGCGGCGGACACGCCCACGTCCAGGTCCTCCGCCGCTTCATGATGAGACCCGAGCCGGGCGTCCGGCTCACGCTGGTGGTCGATCGCACGGCGGCCGTCTACTCGGGCATGGTTCCCGGCTTCGTGGCCGGGGACTACCGGGCGGACGAAGTCGAGATCGACGTGCTGCCGCTGGCCCGCCGCGCGGGCGCGCGCGTGATCGCCGCTGCGGCGACCCGCATCGACCCCGCCGAGCGGCGGATCCAGCTCGTGGGCCGACCGGCGATCGCGTACGACGTGGCGAGTGTCGACGTCGGATCGAGCGTGCAGGGGCTCGAGCTGCCGGGCGTGCGCGAGCACGCGCTGTGCACGCGTCCGATCGGGGAGTTCGTGGACGCGGCCGAGGCGCGGTTCGAGGCGGCCGGCAAGGGACCCGCCCGCGTCGTCGTGGTGGGGGGCGGCGCGGCCGGCGTCGAACTGGCGTGCACGCTGCAGGCGAGGCTGCGGCGGGTCGCCGGAGCGGCGCCGCAGGTCACGCTCGTGAGCGCAGACCGGGGACTGCTCCCGGGAGCCCGGCCGCGCGTCGTTCGGGCGCTCGAGCGAGAGCTGGAGACGCGGGACATCGCGGTGCGCGTCGACAGTCGAGTGGTGGCCGTGGCGCCGGACGGCGTCGAGTTGGCGACGGGAGAAGAGCTGGCATCGGATTGCGTCGTGTGGGCGACGGGGGCGGCCCCACCCGCGCTGCTGGGGGCATCGACCTTGCCGCTGGACGCGGCGGGCTACGTGCGGGTGGACGCGCAGCTGCGGGTCGAGGGGCTCTCGAACCTCTTCGCCGTCGGCGACTGCGCGCACTTCGCCCCGGCGGCCGGCCTGCCCAAGGCCGGGGTCTACGCCGTGCGCCAGGGCCCGGTACTGGACCACAACTTGCGCGCACAGCTGCGGGGCCGCCGGCTGCGGTCGTATCGGCCGCAGCGCGACTTCCTGTCCCTCTTGAACCTCGGGGACCGGCGGGCGTTGGGGGCGAAGTGGGGCTGGACGCTGCGGGGGCGGGTGGCGTGGCGGCTCAAGGACTTCATCGATCGGCGCTTCATGCGTCGCTTTCGGGTGCTGGATGCGGAGGGACGTCCGGCTCCCGAGTTTCCGTCGGCCGAGGCCATGGGCATGGAGGAGATGGAGTGCGGCGGCTGTGCGGCCAAGGTCGCGGCGTCGCCGCTGTCGCGGGCGCTGTCCCGGCTGCCGGCGGCCGAGCCCGACGAGTCCGTACTGCTCGGGCTCGACGCCCCGGACGACGCCGCGGCGTGGCAGGGCGAGGCCGGCGACGTGGTGCTCGCCACCGTGGACGCGTTTCGCGCCTTCGCCGACGACCCCTGGTTGGTGGGTCGCGCGGCTGCAGTGAACGCGCTCAGCGACGTGGTGGCCACCGGGGGGGTGGCGCGCTTCGCCTTGGCGCTGGTGACCGTGCCCGAAGCGGGCGCGTTTCAGACCGAGGAGATGCTGGCCCAGACCCTGGCCGGGATTCGAGCGGGACTCGATCCGGCCGGCGTGTCTCTGGTGGGCGGGCATTCGACGGTGGGGCCCGAGCTCTTCGTGGGGCTGGCGGTCTGGGGACGGGCCGAGACTCGCGAGGCCCTCTGGGCGCTGGGCGGTCTGCGGGCGGGAGATGCCCTGCTGCTGTCGAAGCCGTTGGGCACGGGCGTGCTGTTGGCGGCCGACATGCAGGGGCGTCTGCCGGGGCGCCACTGGGGACCGCTGGTGGCGTCGCTGGTGCGGGACAACCGGGCCGCGGGAGACGTTGCGCGTCGCTTCGACGCGGGTGCCTGCACCGACGTCTCGGGGTTCGGTCTCGCGGGACACCTGGGTGAGATGCTCCGCGCCAGCGGCCTGGCGGCGGATCTGGAACTGGAGGCGCTGCCGGTTCTGCCCGGCGCCCAGCAGCTGTTGGAGACAGGCGTCCGCAGCACCTTCCACGCCGCCAACGCGGCCTCCCGGCGCGAGCTGGGTCTCGGCGACGACGTCGCTTCCAGCCCGAGGCTCGAGCTGCTGTTCGATCCCCAGACCAGTGGCGGGCTGCTGTTCGGGGTGGCGGGCGATCGCGCGGAAGCGGCGCTCGCGGCGCTTCGGGCCGGTGGCGACGAGCGAGCCGCTTGCGTGGGGCGGGTCCGCGCCTCGGGGCCGCCGAGGCTCTGGGTGACTCGGGAGGGAGCCGCGGACGTCGCTTGCTAGTGTCCGGGTCTGGAGGACGGTCGATGGACGAGCAGGGATTGCTCGCGGCGCGGATCCTGGACTCCGGGACGCGGGCACTGGCCGCCGGGGCCGTCCTGCGCCAGCGGGAACGCGGCGCCGCGCTCCCGGACGAAGCGTTCGACGATTGGTGCGGTGAGGTCGAGCAGCACCTGCGCCAGCTGGCGGAAGCGCTGGCGGCGGCGCGGGTCGAGCTGCTGGTCGACCACGTGGAGTGGACGAAGGTCGCGTACGCCTCGCGCGGCCTCGGCTGGGAGGTGTTGGCCGGCGCGCTGGACGCGTTGGCCGACGAGCTGGATGAGGAGCTGCCGGCGCCGCTGGCCGCCCGCAGCCGAGAGTTCGTGGAAGCCGCCCGCACGGCGGGGGAGCGCGCGCCAGTGACGGCCGGTTCGCTCTTGGCCGGCCCGGCTCCCCAAGTCGACCGCTCTCGCAAGTTCTTGCTCGCGCTGCTGGAGGCGCAGACCGAGACGGCCATCGGGATCGTGGAGACTGCCCTCGACGAAGGGCTGTCCGCCGCCGACGTGCAGCAGTACGTGATCGCGGCTGCGCAGACCGAAATGGGCCGGCTCTGGCAGGCCAACGAGGTCAGCGTCGCGGAGGAGCACGTGGGTTCGCGCATCGTCGAGGACGTGCTGGCGGCCATGCGCCGGCGCCTGCCGGCGCCGCCCGAGGCCGGCCAGCGGGTGATCGTCGCGTCGGTGGAGGGCGATCTGCACGACATCGCGGGCCGCATGGTGGCCGACGCGTTTCGTTGGTCGGGCTGGAACGCCATCTTCCTGGGCGCGAGCGTGCCCGCGCGGGACTTGGCGCTCGCCATGGAGGACTTCAAGGCCGACGTGCTGGCGCTCTCGGTCAGCTTGGGCCTCTACGTGAGGACGACCCACGAGCTGTTGAACGAACTGCGGGAGCGGCTGGGTCGACGCATCTGCGTCGTCGTGGGAGGCCGCCCGTTCATCCGGGTGCCCGACCTGTGGCAGGTCGTCGGAGCCGATGCGTCGGCCGCCACGCCGGACGCCGCGGTGCGGGCCGCGCGCGAAGCCCTGACCGCCGCCTGAGCTCGGCTCAGGCCGGCTGGAGTTCGGCGCGCAGCGCCGTCAGCAGGCGCTCGACGTGGGCCGTGCGCGCGTTCTCGCCCATGAGACCGATGCGCCAGATCTTGCCTGCGAGCTTGCCCAGGCCCCCGCCGACTTCGATCCCGTGCGCATCCAGCAGGCGTCGCCGCAAGTTCGCCTCCGGCGCGCCCTGGAGCGAGTTGGGGAGCTTCACGGACGTCAGCATGGGCAGGCGGATCGAGGCCTCGACCAGCGGCGCGAACCCCAGCGGCGCGAGGCCGTCGACCAGGGCGGCGGCGGCCTCGCGGTGACGCGCCGCGCGGGCGTCCATACCTTCTTCCTCCACCATCCGCAGTCCCTCGGCCAGTCCGAAGATGGCGGAGATGGGGGCGGTGTGGTGGTAGACCCGGTCGCCGCCGTAGTAGCCGCCCAAGAGGGACAGGTCCAAGAACCAACTCTGCACCGGAGTGGCGCGGACGCCGACCCGTTCGACCGCCCGCGGCGAGAAGCTGACCGGGGCCAGGCCCGGGGCGACCGAGAGACACTTTTGCGTGGCGCTGTAGGCCGCGTCGATGCCCCAGTCGTCGAGGCGCACGGGCAGGCCGCCCAGCGACGTCACGCAGTCCAGTACCGTCAGCGCGCCGTGGGCCCGGGCGGCCTGCGCGATCTCGGCCACGGGCTGCTGCACGCCGGTGGAGGTCTCGGCGTGCACGAAACTCACCACCTTGGGCCGCACCCGCTCGATGGCCTGGGCCATGGCGTCCGGTTCCAGCGCCGTGCCGGGGGGCGTCTCGACCCGGGTGACCCGAGCTCCGGCGCGGCTGGCCACCTCGCACATGCGCTCGCCAAAGACGCCGGCGACGCCGATCACCGCGTCGTCGCCCGCCTCCAGCAGGTTCACCAGACAGGCCTCCATGCCGGCGCTGCCCGTCGCGGAGAGCGGCAACGTCAGGGGATTCCCGGTGCCGAAGAGCCGGCGCAGCCGCTCGGCCACCTCGTCGAGGACGGCCAGGAAGGCCGGGTCCAGGTGCCCCAGCAGGGGCGCGGCGGCGGCCTGGCGAACCCGTTCCGGGACGTTGGAGGGGCCCGGTCCCAACAGGAGGCGTTCGCGGGCGGGGCTTTGCATGGGGCCGCAGCATAACCGGGGCCAGGTCTCGTGGACACCGCCAGACCCGCTACTCTAGTCTCGGCAAGGCCTGCTCCCGCGGGGATTTCGCGGAAACGTCGGCAGGCCGTCATCCTTCGGGATCCCGTTCGCGCCAGACAGCCGTTCGCACCGCGTTCGCACCGGAGAGGCGAGGAGATCGAGCGCAGATGAGGCGCTGGCCGTTGGTCTGTGTGGGCTTGGCCCTGGCGGGAGCCGCCGCCTATCTCTTGCTCGGCCGCGGCCCGGTGGAATCGGAGCCGGAGCTGCCCGAGCTGTCGGCGCCGCCGCTCGACGAGATCGACGACGCATCCCGCCAGGAGCTGCAGCGCATCCTGCGCGAGGAGGGCCGATGAGCGGCCTGCGAACCCGCGACGTCTTCGAGAAAGAAGAGGCCGAGCGCCTCGCGGCCTGGGCCGTGAAGAGCGCCGAATCTCGGGGCCGGGTGGTGTCGGAGCCCGAGCACGCGTACCGAACCGCCTTTCAGCGGGATCGCGACCGCATCGTGCACTCGCGGGCCTTCCGGCGCCTCGAGTACAAGACCCAGGTCTTCGTCCACCACGAGGGAGACCACTACCGCAACCGCCTGACCCACACGCTGGAAGGTGCCCAGATTGCGCGCACCATCGCCCGCGCCCTGCGCCTGAACGAGGAGCTGGCGGAGTCCGTGGCCCTGGCCCACGACCTGGGGCACACGCCCTTCGGCCACGCGGGCGAGCGGGCACTCGACGCCTGCATGCGCGAGGACGGCGGCTTCGACCACAACCGCCAGAGCCTGCGCGTCGTCGACCTGCTCGAGGAGCGCTACGCGGACTTCCGCGGTCTGAATCTGACCTGGGAGACCCGGGAAGGCGTCTGCAAGCACGGTTGTACCTGGCCGCATCCGGTTCCCGTCCCGGAGTTGGAGGCACAACCGAGCTTGGAGGCGCAGGCCGCGGATGCGGCCGACGAGATCGCGTACATCAATCACGATCTGGACGACGGTCTGCGTTCGGGGCTGCTCTCGCTGGCCCAGCTCGAGGCCGAGCCGCTGTTCGAGGAGATCCGGCGAGAGGTGGCCGAGCGGCTGGGCCGGGCGGAAGAGCGGGTGCTCCAGGCCCAGGTCATCGTCGCGCTCATCAACGCCCTGGTGACGGATCTGGTCGAGCACACGGCCCGCCGTCTGGGCACGACCGAACTCGGCTCCGTCGAGGACGTGCGGCGGTGTCGCCAGCGCATGCTCGCCTTCTCACCCCAGATGGAGCCCGCGAAGCTGGCGCTCAAGCGCTTTCTGCGCGAGAACCTGTATCTGCATCCCACGGTCCTGCGCACGACGCAGAAGGCCGAGCGGATCGTGAAGGAGCTGGTGGAGACCTACCGACAAGAGCCCGCACTGCTTCCGAGCCGGGTGCGCGACCGCTTCGATGCCGAGGGCCCGGCACGCGCGATCGCCGACTACGTGGCGGGCATGACCGACCGCTTCGCCGTGGCCGAACACCGCAAACTGCTGGACCCCCATGACCTCCTCTGAGCCGGACGTCTGCGTGGTGCTGATGACGGCACCGGATCGGGAGACCGCGGCCCGGCTGGCCCGTTCGCTGGTGGAGGAGCGCTTGGCGGCCTGCGTGAACGTGGTGCCGGAATTGCGCTCGATCTACCGCTGGGAGGGCGCCGTCCAGGAGGAGACGGAAGTGCTCCTGGTGGCCAAGACCCGTCGGGACTGCTGTGACGCGCTGACCGAACGCGTGCGGGTGCTCCATCCCTACGACGTGCCCGAGGTCCTGGCCCTGGGCGCCGTCGGCGGCAGCCGGGACTACCTGGAGTGGGTCGCGACGGAGACGGCACCGTGAGCCTGGCAGAAGCCCTGGAGCGCGCGGCGCACGCCCTGCCGGCCGAAGCGGACGTGATTCGACCGGCCAACGGCGATCCGATGCAGTTGCTGGACGGCCTCGACGCCGACGCCCGTCCGCGGGTGCTGGCCTGGCTGCTGGTGCACGAGAGCCAGGAGGGCGAAGAGCTGGCCGCGGCCTGGGCCGAGGCGGAGGAAGGGATCGAGGCCGTGGCTGCCGTGGACGAGGCGTCCCTGCCGAAAGCGGGGCGCAAGGGCCTGCGGCGGATCCGCCACCGCTTGCGTTCCAGTGGGGCCGCTGCGATCGAGTCCGCCGCCCCGACGCCGGTGGTGTCGCGGCTTCGGGACGTCGAGGAGGAGTTCGCTCGGGCCACCGTGTCCGCGCTCGATCCGACGGGCGCCCGGATGGTGGCCTTGGTCGAGTCGCATCCCGGCGGCGGAGCGCGCGTGTTCGAGGCGATCATCGACGACGAGCGCGGCATCCTGCGCTGCGACGTCTACACGGCGGGCCGGAGCAAGGTGCGCCAGTTCCTGAGGCGGCTGCTCTCGTCCTCGGGACTGCGGACCGTCGAGGTCGAACGCGACGAGGCGCGTGCGCTCCTGGCGCGGGCGGAGACGTTCCATCCCAAGTCGCGGTCGTTGCCGCGAGGCTTTTCCGAGTGGCGGACGGTCTTGGTGGGCGACGTGGACGCAGCAGCGGTGCCCGGGGTGCGAGTGCGCGAGGCCCTGGGAGAGGAGGAGGACGCCGCCGCCGCCCGCGAGCGGGTCGCCGCCCGGGTGCGAGAGAGTGAGCTCGGGCCGTGGCTGCCGAACCGCGAGCGGCTGCAGGAGCTGGGCGCGCGTCTCGAGGCAGAGCTCGGCGATGCGTCGGGCGATCCCGAAGCCGTGCTCGAGCCGCTGGTCGTCGAGCTCTTCGCCGGGGAGTTCGGGCAGCGCACGGCGTTTCGCCTGCGAGAGGCGGCCTTCGTCGAGTGGCAGGGCGATCGCCCCGACGCGGCGCGGGACCTGCTGGCCGCCGCCCGCGGCTTCGAGGCCGACCCGGTCGACCCGGTGGTGGGGCGCGCTCTGCTCGACCCCCTGGTCGCCCCGATTCTCTCGCGGCGCGCCGACGAGGGTGCCGCGGGCGGGGCCGAGGCGTCGCCCGCGGAGCCGGCGTGAGGGGCGCGGGATGGTGATGGCGCAGGGGAGGTTTTGGCGCGTCTCGCTCGCGAAGAGCGACGACGCGATCGTGGTGAGCGTGTTGCGCGACGAGTTGCCCGAGGATCTCCGCGAGATCCGCGAGCTGCGCGTCAGCGTGCCGCTCGATCGTTGGAACCGCGTGTTCAAACACGTGTTGTCGGACCGCAAGCTGCTGGGGGGCATCTTGCTGGATTTCGCAAACCACAAGGAGCAGGTCTCGCTGGCCGTGGGCCGCGATCGGCTGTTCGCCGAGCTGCAGCGGGTGGTGCTCGACGCCACCGTGGCGCTGGTGGAGACCGGAGCTCTGGCTCTCACCGTTGTGGACGTGGGAGCGGATTGAATCGACGCGCCGCACGGCGCCACGGGCTGCAGAGCGGACGGCGAAAACGTGCCGCTCTGAGCTGGAGAAGTATCCATGGACATGAGAAGACGTTTCGGGCGCCGGCGGCGCGGAGGCACGGGCAGCGCACCCATCGACGCAGAGCGCTGGTTGCAACGAGTGGTGGAAACGGGAGCCGTCCCGGTGTCGTCCCTGGAAGCGACCCAGGAGCCGGGCGTCGGGGCCGACTACGCGGTGTTGGGCACCGGAACCCGCGAAGCAGGGGAGGCGGTGCTCGTGGCCGTGGCCCCGCATCGCGGCGGAGACGCGCTGCTGGCGGCCCTGGCCGCGGCGACCCGACGCCAGGCCGAGGAGGGCTTCAGCGGGGAAGTCGTGGCGGCGGCGCCCCAGTGGTCGATCGCCGCACGGCGGCGGCTCGGTCTGGTGGGCGAGCTCGACTTCGCGTTTCGCGCCGCGGTCGTCCCGGCGGTCGGAGATGCTGTGGCCGCGGTGGAACCCGAAGCGCCGGACGAGGCCCCGGTGGTCGCCCCGAGCCGCGTCGCGGCCCACTTGGCGCGGCCGCGCGATCGCGCGCTGTTCGAACGCGCGGCGGCCGCTCTCGAAGGTCTGGCGTCGAAACACGGCGGGGCGGTCCGGGGCATCGGACGCAGCGTCGAACTGGTCGTGATGGCGCGCCGCGTGGCCGAGCTGCGGGCCGACGAGGGCGGCGTCGAGTTGCGGACGTTCCTGCCTCAGCGATCCACGTTGCGCCTCTCGGACGAAGGACTGGCCGGTGCGCTGGATCGCCTGGAGGGCAATCTCCGCAAGCGGCTCGGCGACCGCAAGACGCGGGACGGCGAGGACGGCCTCCGCTCGCGTTCACTCTCCGAGCTGGTGGCGGCCCAGTCGCTGCGGGCCGTCGTCCCCTGGCCGCTGGGCGGTCGCGACCGCGATGCCGTGGACTTCGTGGCGGTGGATGCGGAGGGGCGTCCCGTGGTCGGCGCGACTCGAGCCACGCTCGGGCTCTCCGACCTGGGCGAGATTCTCGACGCCGCCGTGGCCCTGCGCCCGGCGCTGCCGACGCTGTTGGCCGGAGCCGACGCGCCCGTGCGCTTGGAGGCTCCGAGACTGCTGCTGGCCGCCCAGACGGTGGACGCCAGCGTCCGCCACGTGCTGTCCCGCGTGGTGTTGGCCCACGAACTGGTGGCCCTCTCCGAAGGCGCCGGGGGCGTGCAGTTGGAGACGCTGGGCACCGGTGCGGCCGCGCCGGCCCCGCGGCCCTCGCGTCGCCGCCGCCCGGCGGCTCCGAGCGAGGAGCCGGCCGAGGTCGACGACGCGGAGGCCGAGGGCGAGCAGGACGGCGCGGCGTCGCCGGGCGATCGGGCCCCGCGGCGCCGGGGACGCGGACGCCGCGGTCGGGGACGGAGACCGAGCGAGGCCGCTCCGGAGGATCGGCCCGCCGAGGCGGAAGCGCCCGCGGCCGGGGGCTACGAGGAGCTCTCGTTGTTCGACCTGGACGACGAACCGGCGCGCGAGGCGGGCGATGACTCGGAAGCGGAAGAAGAGGCGGGCGGCGCCCGGCGTGGGAGGCGCCGTTCGCGGCGGCGCCGCGGCGGCCGTCGTCGCGGGGGAGAGGGCGACGACGCGGCCGAGCTTTCCGACGAAGGTGACGGTCCGTCGGGCGAGGACGCCGATTCGGACGAGGCCCGGGAAGGGGGCCGCCGGCGCCGCGGTCGGGGCGGTCGCCGCCGGCCGTCGGCATCGGCCACCAGCGCCAGCGACGACGACGTCGAGCTTCCAGAGACGCTCGCACCACTGGCCGAGGGGGTGCCCGAACTCCAGGAAACACCGCCGGCCCTGGACTACGAGGACGAGGAGGAAGGGAGCGAGGACGCCGATCCCGGGCACGACCGCTGGGTGCGGGAGCGCGAGCGACGACGTCAGGAGCGCTCGACGGGGCGGGAGGCCGAGACCGTCCGGAACGAGGCGGCGGCGCCGGCCGCCACGCCGCGGGCGCCGCGGCGGCGTGCGGCCCTGCTGCTCCACGGCGACCGCAGCTCGATCCTGGCGGGCGTCCTCCTGGCTCGCGACCTGCGCCTGGTGGAGGGCATCTGGATCTATCCGCAGGCGGAGCTGATGACCTTCTTCCGGAGCGTGGCGACGGATCTGAGGGAGGACACGCCCATCTACGTGGTGGGGTTCACACCTTCGCCGGCGCACGACGTGCTGCAGGCCGCGTCTCTCTACCGCAACCGGCTCTTCTGGTACGACCACCACGACTGGCCTCCGGAAGACCTGGCGGCGCTGCAGTCGTCGCTCGGCGAAGACGCACTGCACCGCACGCCGGGAACGGGGACGAGCCTGACGGCCGTCCTCGGCACCAGCACCCGGCGCAGCCGCTTCTCGGACAAGCTGGTGGATCTGGCGGCGGGGCGCTTCAGCCAACACGACTACGAGCGCTGGGGTCGCCTGTGGTGGTCGCGACTGGGAGAGCTGGCGGCCGAGAGTGGAGAGCGGCGCGCCTCCATCGAGCCGCTGTTGGTGGGGCGGCCCAGTGAGTTGGCGAAGGAAGCCGGCAAGGCCGACACGCCGCCGCTGCCGCCCGAACTCGCCTACGTGTCCGAGCGCGACTTCCGGCTGGTGCACTTCGGCGGCTTCGTGCTGGTGGTGGTGGCGGTACCGACCGGGCTCGACGCGCCACTGGCCGCGCGCATCGCGCGGGAGCGCTACAGCGCCCAGCTCTCGCTCACGGTGGACGAGGCGTCGGGGCGGATCGAACTGGGAGCCGAGGAGGCTTCGGGCAAACGGACCTTCGACCTGGGCGGCCTGGCCGATCATCTGGCCCAGAAGCTCGAGTGGGTGGACGTCCTGCCGGACGACGACCACGTGGCGCGGGTGCGCGTCCGCGGGCTGGCGTCTCACCCGGACCGACTGGACGACGTCATCGGCGAGGTCGCCATGGGACGCTCCCTGCTCGAGGGGTAGGAGTTCCTCGTGACCGCGGATCTAGTCGAGATCTTCTCGTCCGTCCAGGGCGAGGGGCCCTATGTGGGGACCTCGTGCCTCTTCGTGCGCTTCGGGGGCTGCGACCTGCGCTGTCGCTGGTGCGACTCCCCCGAAACCTGGCGCCCGAAGGGCGACTGCCGGATCGAAACCGCGCGGGGCCGTGGCAGCTTCGTCCACGAGCCGAATCCGGTGGCCTTGGATCGGATCGAGGCCGCCCTGGAGGTCTTGGACGCCGGCGACCATCGATTCGTGAGCCTGACCGGGGGCGAGCCGCTGCTGCAGCCGGATGCGGTGCGCGCGCTGGCACCCGCGATTCGGCAGCTCGGCAGCGCCGTCTACCTGGAGACCCACGGTGCCGCTCCGGATGCCCTGGAAGCCGTGGCGGATGCCGTCGACGTGGTCTCCATGGACTGGAAGCTCACCAGCGACGTGCGGCGGGCCAGCGACCAGAAGGGCCAGCCGGCGCCCGAGTTCCACTCCGCACACGAGCGCTTCCTCGAGATCGCCGCGGCGCGCTGCGAGGTCTACGTGAAGGTCGTCGTGACCCCCGCCAGTCGGGACGAGGAGGTCGACGAAGTGTGTCGCCGGATGGCCGCCGTGGCGCCCGATACCGCGCTGGTGCTGCAGCCCGTGACGCCCTTCGCAGGTGTGCGCGAGGCGCCCGCCCCGAGCCGAATGCTCGCGCTGGCGCGGCGCTGCGAGCAGATCCTCAGAGACGTGCGCGTCATTCCCCAGACGCACAAACAGGTGGGCGTGCTCTAGCGGGCGATTCCCGGTCGGCGGCGGTGGAGGCCCAGGGCGACCAAGCCGAGCCCCAGCAACAGGGCGTTCGCGGGTTCGGGCACCATGGTCGTGGTGAAGAGGGTGATCGGGTCTTCCAAGGAGTCGAACACCCACACGTTGTCGAGGCCGCCCTCGAAGAAGCTGTCGGTGTTGCGGTTCGTGCCGAGGCGGAACATCTGCAGCCCGCCCGGGTTGGCGCCGACGCTCGACACCACCTGGACACCGTTCAGCCAGATGTCTCCGTCGTTGCCGCCGAACTTGCGCACGACGATGTGATCCCACACGCCGAGGCCGGTGGGGGCTCCGATGGCGAAGGTCCCGGCCTGATTGCGCCACTGGTAGACGCCGCCGAAGCTCTCGATCTGCCACGAGAACGCGGCCGTCGCGCTGTTGTTGTTGCTGAAGATGCCCTGGAAGTTGCCCTGGTCGATGCTGCCGTCCGAGCGCACCCACAGCGACACGGTCCAAGTCGGCATGCCGCCCGCGCCCACGACCTCGAGGTAGGAGGGATTGCCCTCGTCCCCGTCGAACTGGGCGTAGCCCGAGGACAGGTCGACCCCGGTTCCGACCGTGGCCAGGTCGTAGTCCGGGCCGACGCCGGAGACGTCGTTCGCCGTACCGTCGTTGAAGTCCCAAGCGGCGATGGGAAGCGCGCTCGCGACGCTGGGGAGCAGGAGCAGCACCAACAGCGGGGTCAGGAGAAGGCCGGTTTTCCGGTTGTCCGATGTGCGCACGGCCGACTCCTTTCTTCACTCCATCGCATCGTCAGCGGAACGATGAATCTTGAGTGGATTTCACCTCGGTCATTGCGCCGGTTCGGTAGAGCCGCTCCCGGCGGTGCAGTTGCCGACGGACTGCACGAGCGCTGCCGGCGAGGCGCCGACCCGGTCAACGGCGCCGGAGACTGGTCTCGAGCTGCTGCAGGGCCGCGGTCGCGGCGGGCATCGGGGGCTGTGCGCCGAAGCGTTCAGCCAGATAAGCCTCCGTGAGTTCGGCGAAGGCCCGGCCGGCGGGCGCGGGGACGGCGGCGCGGACGCGCTCCGCGAAGGCGCGGGCCGTCATGCCGGGAGCGCGCTCGAGGCCCCGCCGTGCGAGCAGCCGGAGCGCGCGCGAATACGCAGTCGGAATGCGCGCGCGACCGCTCGCGCGCCTGCTCCGGGAGAGCCCCCAGGTGGCGACGAGGGCCAGGCCCACCACGACGAAGGGCCACCAACCCGCCTTGCCCCACGAGGCCCGCCAGCTGGCGGTGCCCCGCCGCTCCGGGGCCGTGGGTTCGGATGCGATACCGCCTTGCCAGGCGAGCCAGGCGCTCCTCAGCGCCTGAATCTGGTCGGAGCGGTCGAAGCCCACCACCCGCTGGTACCACCAGAGCTCGGCCGCACTGGCCAGATCGGCCCACTGCCAGCCGAACGCATCCGGGACCTCCGCCCGCAGGCGCAGGTCGGGCGGCGTCGGATCGAAGCGAACCCAGCCGGCCTGTTCGAAGTGCACCTCCACCCAGGCGTGCGCGTCGGAGTGCGCGACCTCGACGAAGCCGCCCAAGCGGTTGAGACGACCGCCGGCGAAGCCGTTCACCAGCCGCGTGGGCAGGCCCAGGGAACGCGCCAGCACCACCATGCCGCTGGCGAAGTACTCGCAGTGGCCCGCCAGTTCGCCCAACAAGAAGGCCTCGACGGGAGCTTCCGTGTCCGTCACCGGCGGCGTGTCGGTGTAGCGGCCGGCGGTCCGCAGATGGCGCTCCAGGAGTTGTACCCGATCCAGGTCCGTCGCCGCGTCCCGGGTGATGTCCCGGGCCATCTGGGCCACCGCCGGCGACAGCGGGGGCAGATCCAGGTAGTGACCGCCGCGGAGCCGCGGCGGTCGGATGCGGTCTTCTCGCAGTGCCGCGGGCGCGGGCGGCACGGAGCGGGTCCAGACGGAGTAGCGGACCCGCTCGTGCGCCTGGCCCGCGGCGTAGAGGCCCCCGTTCGGGTCGTGCTGGACCCGGCGGATGGGGCCCACCAGGCGTCGCGCGGGGCCGGCGGTGAACAGGACGCCGGCCTCGACGGGTTCGCGGACGATCCTCTGTTGAAGGTCGGCGGGCGCGTCGCGCGCCGACCGCCCCAGGCTCATGCCGAACTCCGGGCTTCCGCCGGGCTGGGTGCGCGCGTTCGGTTCGATCGACCAGCGTTGCCCGTCGAAGTGATCGAAGGCCAGGCCGCGCCAGTAGGCGTGCTCGCGAATCGGCGCACGCCCCGCCAGGGTCTCGATCCGCATCACGATGGTGGGGTCCTTGCGGATGTGTCCGATCGCGCCCAGCTCGACCCGATCGGAGAAACCCGCCCGCGCCAGGGCAGGGGCCTGCGCCATCCCCCGGAGTACGTGGCCGCGCAGGCGCGGCAGGGTGAGGAACAGCACCATGGCCAGGACCAGAGAGAGGGCCGAGCACACGAGCGTGGTCCGCAAGAGTCGCGGCGTGAGCGCCCGCCCGGCGGCGCTCCCGTCGCCGGCCTCCAGTGCCTCGGTGCGCAGCGTGTGCACGATCAGGGTCCAGGTCGTGGCGGCGAGGAACGCCAGCAACAGGACGGGAAAGGCCAAGCTGTCGGTCAGGTTGGCGGCCAGCAGCACCTGAAACAGTGCCATCACCACCAGCAGGAACTCCGACTTGCGGGGCCGCGCGTCGAGCAGCTGCAGTCCCTGCACGAGCGCTGCGAAGTGGGCCAGGGCCACGGTGGAGGGCGCCCCCCGTGCGGCCAGACTCACGGTGACGGCCAGAATTCCGAACAGCGCGCTGTTCAGTACCCAGGGGCTCTGCTGCCAGCGGCGCGGCGCCCGCCGCAGACCCAGGGAGCCGAGCAGGGCCGCGGCTTGCAACGCCATGGCCCACGCTTCGAGTTGGCCCGTGATCCAGAGCGTGCCCGCGCCGATGCCCACCATGATCCAGGCCGAGGGCGGGCGCGGGGCCTCGACGGCGGCGCGGAATTCCAGCCGGCTCATGCGCGCACCGGATCCGGCTGCACCCGCGCGAGAAACGCCAGCAGCCGCCGTCGGTGCTGGGTTCCGCTGCCGGCGTCCAGCCGCTCGCGATCGGTCCGCAGGGCCACGCGGGACTGGGCGGCCAGGTGGGCCACGACCTCCGACGCCGCCCGTCGCACGCGCCGCTCGAACCCCGAGTCCGAGGACTGGGCGCTCGTGCGCAGGTGAACTTCCACCTCGCCGCGGACCTCCGTGTCGGTCTCTCGCACCACCAGCTCGGCCCGTCGGATCGAGTGACGCCAGTGGACGCGACGGGCCGGGTCGCCGCGTCGGTGCTCGCGCAAGCCCGAGATGTCGATCCCCTCGCGAGCGCGCGTCCAAGCCTGGGCCTCGGCGCTCCGCTCGCGGCCGCCGGTGTGTTCGGTCGCGACGCGGTCGACGGCGGGGAACACGAGCGTCGTCTCCGGAGCCTGGATCACCATGGTCTTGAGGAAGAGCCCGAACGGAAACCGCGTCGAAACCCGGTACGCGTGGAAGTGCAGCGGGCCGCGGATCTCGGGGCGCAGCGTGTAGTGCCGCAGTTCGCGACGCTCCGGGGCGATTCGCAGGGCGAAACAGCGTCCGGCCGGTGTGGTCGCCGAGTCGGGCGCGAGGTCGTCCCCGAAGTGGCCCGGTTCCACCAGCACGTCCTCGACCGCGACCGCGAACGAAGCCACCCGCCGCTGGCGGTTGTGGATCTCCAGGGCGACGTAGTGCTCGCTCTCCGCGTGAAGTTCCGCCGGCAGGCGTCGGCGCACGGCGATCCCGCGCAGCGCCGCCTCGGACAGTACGCCCGACAAGACGAGAAACGACAGCATCAGGGACAGCACCAGGTAGAGCAGGTTGTTGCCCGTGTTGAGGGCCGCGAAGCCGACGCCGAAGATCAGCGCGAAGAAAATCCAGCCGGCCCGGGTGGGCCGCAGGGTGCGGGGCGGTCGCAGCCAGCGCCGCAGCGTCCGCCGCCAGCTGCGGCGCGGGGAGGTCGTCGCACCCATCAGAGCGGAACGGGCACGCGCTCCAGAATCTCCTGCAGGATCCAGCGCGCGGGCGAGGTGTCTCCGTCCGAAACGGGGCCGCGGGGGTCCACCGACACCCGGTGGGCGAGCACGTCGACGACCAGGTCGCGCACGTCCTCGGGAATGCAGTAGTCGCGGTCGTCCAACAGCGCGCGCGCTTGGGCCGCGCGCCGCAGGGCGAGGGCGCCCCGGGGTGACACGCCCAGGTGGAGGGACTCGTGCTCGCGGGTCTCCTGCACCAGGGCCAGCAGGTCGCTGGTGATGCCGTCGTCGAACTTGATCTGGAGGGCGGCGCGCTGCACCCCGCGCAGCTCGTCCAGCGTGAGGACGGGCTCCAAGCTGGGCAGGGTATTCGTGGCGGGATCTTCGCGCAGGACGGCCGCTTCGAATTCCGGTTCCGGGTAGCCGATGGCCAGCCGCATCAGGAAGCGGTCGAGCTGGGACTCGGGCAGCGGGTGCGTGCCGTGGTGCTCGAGCGGGTTCTGGGTCGCCACCACCAGAAACGGGTCGGGCAGGGCGTGGGTGACGCCGTCGACCGTCCCCGAGCGGTCGCTCATGGCTTCCAGCAGCGCCGACTGGCTCTTGGGGCTGGCTCGGTTCACCTCGTCGGCCAGCACCACGTGGGCGAAGATCGGCCCGGGCTGAAACACGAACCGCCCCGCGGCTCGGCCGCCATCGAACTCCGGCAGGGAGAGGCCCGTCAGATCCGACGGCAGCAGGTCGCTGGTGAACTGGATGCGATGGAAGTCGGCCTCCACCGAGTGGGCCAGGGCGCGGGCCAGCGTCGTTTTGCCGACGCCCGGAACGTCTTCCAACAGCAGATGACCCTGCGCCACCCAGGTGGTGACGGCGCGGCGGACGACTTCGGGCTTGCCGCGCAGGGCCCGCTCGACATTGGAGACCAGGCGCGCGCAGAGCTCGGTCGCGCGTTCGCGGGGCAGGGGCTCCAGGGAGGGGTGCATGCGGGCTCCGTGGCTGAAGGCTCTTGGGCTCTTCGGCTGCGGGCGCTCTGCGCCTAAGGCGTGTGCGCAACCCGGTGCGAAGTGCAATCCGCTCGCAGGCGTCGGCCGAGGCGCCGGCCCGGGCAACGGTTTTCGAGGCTGTCCGGGGCTGGGGTCAAGGGCCCGGGAGCCGCATCAGCTCGATGCGGGTGCCGTCCGGATCCGTGTAGTAGAGGAAGTCCAAGAGCCCCTCGCCGTCGCCGAAGGTGGTACGGGTGTCCGTCAGGACCTGACCGCCGAGCTCTTGCAGTCGCTTCGCGACGCGGTCCACGTCGGCGACGCGAAAGGAGAGGTGGGTCAGGCCGAAGTGGTGCACGGGGCGCGGGCGCCGGTCGCCCCGGGCCTCCGGCTTCTGGAAGGCCAGCAGCTCCACCGTCACGTCCGGCCGCCTCAGGAAGATGGACTGCAGGTCCACCTCGTCGAGGCCCATGAGGCGGGCGTAGTCGGATCCGATGGGGATCGGGGCGTCTGCCTCGAAACCGAGGCCGTCCACGTAGAAGCGGGTGGAGAGGGTCGCGTCCGAGACGCAGACGCCGAGATGGGAGAAGCGCTGCACGTCACTCACGTCGGTTCTCCTAGAAGGTACTGAGATGGCCTCTAGAGCCCGAAGACGTCTTCCTGCAGGCCCAGCAGCAGACCGGCGGCGTCGGTGTAGGTCTTCTCGTTGATGAACGTGTGCTGGGTGCCCGTGTACAGGTCGCGGAACGCGCGCTCGAGCCGACTGCCCTCGCGGATGGCCGTGGTGCCCGCGCCCAGGTGCGCGAACTCGACGACCTCGCGAGCCGCTTGCGTCGCGTAGGTGGCGGCGAGGCGCGCGTCCGCGCGCAAACCGGCAGAGAGATCTCCTCCGTCGCGCACGCTGTCGCCGACGCGCGCAAACGTCTGGACCACCAGCTCGCGCGCGGCGCGCCACATGGCCTCGTGGTGAGCCAGGTCTCGCTGGAACGTGAGCTTGTGCGCCAGTGGCGCCGGATCGCCCATGCGGACCTTCTCCCGCGCCAGCTCCATCACGTCGTCGAGGGCGCTGCGAGCGACGCCCAGGGCCCAGGCCGCGTGGCCGGCGGCCGTGATGGGGAGGATCCCCAGCCGGAAGAGCGGCCCCCCGCGCTGGGGCTGGCGCGAGAGCAGCGGGAACACCCGGTCGTGGGGGACCAGGACGTCCTCGGCCCGATAGTCGAAGCTGCCGGTGCCCCGCAGTCCCGTCACGTGCCAGCCGTCCTCCAGCACCACGTCGTCGCGCGGGAAGACCGCCACCAGCAGCTCCGGCAGCTGGCCTTCGGGCGGCGGAACGCTCGGCAGGAAGCCGCCCACGATGAAGTGCGAGTGGCCGGTGCCGCTGCCGAAGTTCCAGGCGCCCGTGACGCGGTAGCCCCCTTCGACCGGCACCCCCTGGCCGCGGGGCGCGAACTGACCGGCCAGCGTGACGCGGTGGGCGTTCCGCTCGAACACTTCCTCGAAGCCCGCGTCGGGGAGGTAGGCGGCGGCGAAGGCCGCCGAGGGCCAGTTGGCGATGCCGATCCAGCCGACCGAGGCGTCCTGCCACGCCAGCTCCTGCCACACGTCGATGAGCTCCGGCAGGCTGGGCTCGCTGCCCTCGGCTTCGCGCGGGTTCATCCACTGCATGAGCCCGCTGGCCCAGAGCGCGTCGACGACCGGCTTGGACAGCGTGCGTTGGGACTCGGAGACCGGGGCTTGGGCCCGGATCAGGGGCGCCAGGGAGCGCGCGCGGTCGAGAGGCGCAGGGGGAGCGGCCGTCATGGGGGTCTCCAATGTCTCTGTGGTAGAGTGAGGCTAGTAGCTACTAGCCAGTAGTCAAGAGAGATCTCGGCAACGCCGGAGGAGGCGTGAGAAATGGCAGCCGCAGCGGCGAAGGGTCGGTCGACGGCCGAACGGATTCTGGACGAGGCCGAGCGCCTGTTCGCCGCCAAGGGCTTTGCCGGGGCGGCCCTGGCCGACGTGGCCGACGCGGTGGGGATTCGCGGCCCCAGCATCCACAAGCACTTCGCCACCAAACGGGCCCTCTACGAGGCCGTGCTGGAGCGACGCCTGGACCCATTCTTCGATCTGCTGGACGCCTTGGCCGCCGAGTCGCCGGGAGAGGCCCGCGCCCGCTCGGCGGTGCGTCAGCTGCTGGCCCACCACGCGGCCCATCCGCACTTGGCCCAGCTCATCCAGCAGGCCACCCTGGCCGGGGGCGACGAGCTCACCTGGCTCTTCGATCGCTGGTACGGCCCTTTCTCCGAACGGGTGCGGGGCCTGCTGCCCGCCGCGCCCCGTGTCGGGACGCGGTCGCTGGCGACCTCGGAAGCGGCGCTGGTCATGGCCTTCAACGCACTCATCCTGGGCTACGTGACCCTGGCACCGCTGCACGCGCGCATGCTCGATCGGGACCCGCTGGCCCCCGAGGCCCTCGCGGCCT
This sequence comes from Pseudomonadota bacterium, assembly GCA_022361175.1. Taxonomy (GTDB): domain Bacteria; phylum Myxococcota_A; class UBA9160; order UBA9160; family UBA4427; genus JAKSBN01. The sequence continues at coordinate 52,752 of JAKSBN010000346.1, forward strand.
ACGAGACCCTGTTGGAGGCCTTCTCGCGCCCGACGGCCGCCGACTAGGGCGCCGCTTCGTCGCGGGGCGAGCGCGCAAAGAACGCGGCGCGGGGATCGGGCGCTTCGGCGGCGGCCCGCAGGCGGGTGAGATAGGCGCCGAGGTCGCCCCCCAACTGCTGGAGCACCCGGGCGTGACGGTCGAGATCGCCCACGTAGGTGCCGCGCAGCGCGATGCACGCGTCGTTCAAGCGCAGCCGGGCCGCGAGCGGGCCGGCCTCGCGGGTGCGCAGGGCGAGCCCCGCCATCCGAGCGCGAGCCTCCGCCTCCGCCTGGGCGCGCGCGGCGGCGCGCTCGTCGACGCCGACGTCGGTCTCGTACACCCGCCGGATGGCGTCGCGCAGGCGGACCACCTCGCGGTCGACGGCCCGGCCGTCGGCCACGCGATCGCGTTCGGCGGCGGCGCGCGTGCGATCGCGCTCGGCGAAGAAGCGGATCGAGGCTTCCTCGCCGAAGAAGCTGGCGGCGCCCTCGTTGAAGTCGGGCTGGCTCTTGACGAAGACCGTGGCGTGCACGAGCTCGTGCAGCAGGGTCTCGACCAGCGGTCCGGGCCCCCCGCGCAGCATGGGCCGGGTCACCGGGTCGGCCAGCCACCCGAGTGTCGAGTAGGCGGGCACGGCCACCAGGCACACGTCGAGCCCCTGGTCTCGCAGCGACTCCGCCTCGCGCTCGGCGCGCGCGCGGTCGAAGAAGCCCTTGTACGGGACGTCTCCGATCAGCGGAAAACGAAAGGGCCGCGACTCGATCCGGCCGGGCTCGGTGGCGACCACGGTCGTCAGGATCCGGTCGCCGTCCCAATCCACGTAGCTCCGGTATTGTTGGCCCACGTCGAGCCCCAGCCCCGCGGCGAATGCGCGCACCTCGTCCACCAGCGAGAGCGAGGTGCGCACCGTTTCGGGAGTGGTGGGTTCGGCCAGAACGTCGTCGATGGACTCGCGGGCCCACATCACGCGCGCCTGTCCCGCCGCCAGGTGGCCCAGGTAACAGCCCGTCTGCGCGATCGTGGCCAGCAGGAGCAAGCACCCCATGAGCCGCCCCGAGTTTCGCTTGATCGTCGTGCGGGTCCCGTCGCCCGAGGTGGCCGAACAGGTCTGGGCCGCGGCCCACGCGGCGGGGGGCTGCGGCGGCGAAGAGCGTCCGGACTCAGGCGGCACGCGCCTGCTCCTGTATGCGCCCGACGAGCGAGCGGACGCCGTCGCGGGGGCCGCGGCGACCGTGGCGTTCACCCAGGTCGAGACGCCGGAGCCCGTGCCCCCCACCGACTGGAGCGAAGCGTGGAAGGACGGGCTGGCGGCGACGGTCGTCTCGCCGCGCCTGGTCGTGCGCCCGTCGTTCGTGGAACACACGCCCGAGCCCGGGCAGTCCGAGGTGGTCATCGACCCGGGTCAGGCCTTCGGGACCGGCACCCACGGCTCGACGCGGCTGGTCCTCGAGTGGCTGGACGTCCTGGCGGAGGCGGGTCACCTGACCGGCCGCGAGGTCGTGGACGCGGGAACTGGGAGTGGAGTTCTGGCCCTCGCGGCGCTGCGCCTCGGTGCGAAGAGCGCCCTGGGTTTCGATCTCGATCCCACGGCGCTGGTCACCGCGCGCGAAAACGGCGTCGTGAATGGGCTGCGCGACCGGGTCCGCTGGGTCGTGGGCGAGGCCGCGAGCCTGGCGACCGTGCCGTGCGACCTGTTGCTGGTCAACATGCTGAGCTCCGAGTTCCTGCCCTCCACGGACGCCTGGGCGCGTTGGGTTCGCGCCGGCGGCAAGGCGGTCTTCTCCGGGCTCTTGACGGAAGAACAGGAGCTCGTCTCCCGGACGTTGGAGGCCGTGGGTTTCGAAGTCGAGGGAGAGCGGCGCTGCCGCGACGAGCGCGGGGATCACTGGCTCTCGCTCCTGACCCGCCGGGCCGCCGAGTGAGGGTGGGTCATCCGGCGGCCTCGACGCGCTCCCAGGCGGCGTAGAGGTCGCGGAGCGTCTGTCCCAGCTCGATCCGGGGGCTCCAGCCCGTCGCCCGGCGCAGGGCGTCGGAGCGTCCCAGGAGCTGATCGCTTCGGCGCAGGCGGCGGTTGTCCACGCGCACGGCGGGACGGTGGCCCGCCGCCTCGCACAGGTGGTCCAGCAGTACGCGTACCCGCACGCCCACACCGCTGGCGACGTTGAACACGCGGGCCGGCACGCTGCGGTCCAGTAGCCGCACGTAGGCGTCCACCACGTCCCGCACGTCGGTGAAGTCGCGCACGGCGTCGAGGTTCCCCACCAGCAGCTCGGACCGGCGGGCGCCGCGGGCGATTTCCGCCAGCTGCTTCGCGAAGCTCGACGCCACGAAGATCTCGGACTGGCCCGGACCGATGTGGTTGAAGGCCCGTACGCGCACCACGTCCAAGCCGCGCGCGGCATAGTCCGTGGCCAGCAGCTCCGCGGCGGCCTTGGTGCGCCCGTAGGGCGAGGTCGGCCGGAACCCGTCGGACTCGTCCAGCGGGGCCGAGCCGACGGGGCGGGGTCCGTACTGGTCGGCGGAGCCGACGACCAGGACACGCGCGCTCCGCGCGTGCCGCCAGGCCGCCTCGAGCACGGCGCGAGTTCCCAGATAGTTCACCCGATAGTCGCGCAACGGGTCGCCATGCGAGCGCGAGGGCGAGCTCTGGGCGGCCAAATGAACGATCGCCTCGGGGTGCTCGGCGGCCACGGTGTCCGCCACACCGGAGGCGTCGGTGACGTCGAGCTCGCGGTCACGGGCGATGACCTCGGCGCCTTCGGCCTCGAGGCGCGGCACGAGGTGACCTCCGACGAACCCCCCGGCGCCGGTCACGAGCACTCGCATGCCGGGCAGCGTGCCGGAGGCACGGGCGGGCCGCAACGGCTTGGGGGGCGCGGAGGGCGTCGGACTTGACCTGGCCGTGTCCGAAGCGTATCCCTCGGTCATGCTCATCGGCGTTTCGGGACCCAACGGGGCCGGCAAGGGCGAAGTGGTGCGCTACCTGGAGGAGCGCTCCTTCTCGGCCCACTCCCTCTCCGACACCTTGCGCGAGGAGCTCCGCCGCCGCGGCCTGCCCGAGTCCCGCGAGCGGATGATCGAGCTGGGCAACGAATGGCGGGCGGCCAACGGCCCGGGGGCCCTGGCGGAGCGGCTGGTCGCCGAATTGGCTCCGGATCGCAACTACGTCGTCGATTCCATCCGGCATCCCGCCGAGGTGGAGGCCCTGCGCCGCGGCCGCCGCGACTTCCACCTGCTGTGGGTGGACGCCGACATCGCACTGCGGTTCGAACGCCTGCGCGCCCGGGGCCGGCCGGGAGATCCCAACACCCTGGCCGAGCTCCGCGAGCTGGAGGGGCGCGAGCTCGGAAGCGCCGATCCCGCCGCCCAGCAGCTGCTGGCGGTGAAGGAGCGCGCGGACTTCCGCGTGGAGAACGCCGGCTCGCGCGAGGATCTCCACGCGGCCGTCCAACAGTTGCTCGAGCGCACCCAGCGCTTCGAACGTCCGGGCTGGGACGACTACTTCATGGACATCGCCCGGATGGTGGCCGCGCGCAGCAACTGCGTGAAGCGCAAGGTGGGCGCGGTGGTGGTGGTGGAGCGGCGGATCATCTCCACCGGCTACAACGGCACACCGCGAGGCGTTCGCAATTGCAACGAGGGGGGCTGCCCGCGTTGCAACTCGTTCGCCCCGGGTGGGACCCGGCTCGACGAGTGCCTGTGCTCCCACGGCGAAGAGAACGCGATCACCCAGGCGGCGTACCACGGAGTGTCGCTGAAGGGAGCCACTCTCTACACGACCTTCAGCCCCTGCCTGATGTGCACCAAGATGATCATCAACGCCGGTGCCGCCGAGGTGGTCTACAACGTGGACTACCCGATGGCCGAGGTACCCCTGGGCCTACTCCGCGAAGCGGGCGTCAAGGTGCGTCAGATCGGCGTGGCGGACTGAGCTCTTCGGAGGCCTCGGGTCCGGGAGCGGCGGCGTCGAGCGGAGCCAGCTCGGCGAGCTTCTCCGCCCACGGCGGCAGTTCCATCTCGGGCCGGATCTCGATCACCAACAGGCTGCCCAGCACCGCGGCCAGGGCGAGGGCAGGAGCCCACCAGCGGAGCCAGCGCCGCCCACCCCGCTCGGGCGTGTGGGCGGAGAGCACGACGGTTTCGCCGCCGCGGTGGACGAAGACGCCGTTCTCCCACATCCACTCGGCGATGGTGGCGCGGGCGTCGGCGGAAGACGGGTGCCCGAGAAACGCCTCCAGCCGGCGCCGCACCAACGTCGCGGTGCCCGGCCGGGCCTTGGGGCGGGGCCTCAGGCAGGTGCGGATCAGGCGGGCCAGGGCGCGCGGGATGTCGCGCGCGTGCTGGCGAGGGCGCACGTAGCGCTCGTGCTGCTTGCGGGCCAGCAGACTCTCGGCCGAGGCTTCATCGCTCTCCGCGTAGGGCGGCACGCCCGTCAGGGTCTCGTAGAGCACGGCGCCGAGGGAGAAGACGTCGCCGCGACCGTCGACCCGCTCGCCCAGCATCTGTTCGGGCGGCATGTAGGGCGGGGATCCGATCATCATGCCCGGTGTCGTGAGGGCCGGGCCGCTGGGATCGAGGGCGATGCCGAAGTCGGCGATCTTCACCTCACCCGAGCGGCCGATCAGGAGATTGCCCGGTTTCAGATCCCGGTGGACGGTGCCACTGCGGTGGATCTCCTCGAGTCCGCGCGCGGCTTCGAGGATCAGGAGCGCGGCGATGCGCGACGGCAGTCGTCCCGCGGTCGCCAAGACGGAGCGCAGGTCGAGACCGTCCACGTACTCCTGCGCGATGTAGTGATCGCCGCGGTAGCTGAAGCAGTCGTAGACCGCGACCACGTTCTGGTGGTGAACGGCGGCGGCCGCCTGCGCTTCGCGCTCGAACCGCTGCACGAACTCCGTGTCGGAGCCCAGATCTCGCCGCAGCTTCTTCAGGACGGCGGGGCGTTCGAGCTGGCGTTGGCGGGCGAGGTACACCACGCCCATGCCGCCGCGGCCGATCTCGTCCTCGACGGTGAAGTTGCCGAGGGTCTTGCCTCGGGCGTCGCTCACGCTCTTCTCCGCGGGTCCGGGCCGAGCGGCATCCGCCGCTAGCCGTCCTCGGAGAGGTCGTAGGTGGGCGTGCTGGCGCGCTCCTGGACCACGTACTGCAGCACGTGCTCGCCGATCTGGAGTCGATCGCCGTGCAGGAGGTCGCGGGCCAGTTCGGCTCGGCCGTTGACGGCGACCCCGTTGGTGCTCGCGAGATCTCGAACGCGAAAGCCGTCTTCCGCCAGTTCGAAAGCGGCGTGCTCCTTGGACATGGCGTCGTCGTCGAAGCGCCAATCGCACGACTCACCGCGACCGACGATGACCCGCGCGTGCTCAAGCGGGTACTCCTCGCCCGCCTCGTCGCCTTCGACGACCACCAGCAGCGGCCGGTGGTGCAACAAGAAGCCGTGCGGCGCCGTGCGCTCCGGAGCGAGAGAAGCCTTGCGGGTGCGGCCGTCTTGCATGCGAAAAATCTCCCTCCCGTCGTGCCGTGTTTCGGCGCTCTCGAGCTCGCTCTTGAGGTGGACTGGGGTGGAAATCCGGCGGCCGCGGGATCGGTGACGTCCGTCACCCGAGCTGGGGGCCGGCTTCCCTCGAGAGCTACTCCGGAACAAGCCCGAGGGCTGTTTGCGAGAACGGCAAAGGGCAGCAGAACGCGCGCGGAAGGGGTTGATTCTGCAGGCCCGTACGTCGATGCCAGCGATGAACGACGAATTCGCGAGGAAGCATGGCCGAAGCGAGCCAGAGCTACTTGGCGCGACAGCCGATCTTGAACCGCGCCCGCCAGGTCGCGGGCTACGAACTCCTGTTCCGCTGCTCGAGCACGGCCGAGCACGCGGACGTCCAAGATCCCGTGCTGGCGACGGCCCGCGTGGCGACCAACGTACTCGGCAGCTTCGGGGCGGAGTCGATTTTGGGCGATCGCCCCGGCTTTCTGAACGTGCCCGTCGAGCTGCTGGAAGGAGACTTCGTCGAGTCGCTGCCCGACGGCCGCTTCGTGATCGAGCTGCCGCCCGTCGAGGAAGTGTCCGAGGGATTGATCCGGCGCGTGTCGGCGCTCGAGGCCGCCAAGGTCCGCCTGGCACTGGATGACTACCACCGCCGCGACGCCCGATCCGTGCTCCTGGACAAGGTCCGCTACGTCAAAATCGATACGCTGAAGACGCCGCCCGACGAGTTGAAAAAGCTCGTGCGCGGCCTGCGCGGCAAGGGCGTTCACGTGATCGCGACGAAGGTGGAGAGCCCGGACCAGTACGAGCGGCTGCTCCAGCTGGGCTTCGACCTCTTCCAGGGCTTCTTCTTCGCCAAACCCGTGCTGGTGGAAGGCAAGCGCGTCGACCCCGACCGGAGCTCGTTGCTGGAGCTCATGACCCAGCTGGAGTCCGACGCGGACATGGACGAGATCGAGGAGTTCTTCAAACGCCGGCCCGCCTTGAGCGTCAACCTGCTGCGGTTGGTGAACGGCCTCGAGTACGCGCGCGCGCAGCGGATCGAGTCGGTGAGCCAGGCGCTCATGATGGTCGGCCGCCGCGGCCTGGTCCGCTGGCTCAACATCCTGCTCTTCGCCGGCGACGAGAAGCAGAGTCCGCCGACCCCGCTCTTCAGCACGGCCGCCACCCGGGGCAAGACCGTCGAGCTGCTCGACGAGGCGCTGTGTCTCGAGCAGGGCACTCCGCCGGAGCCCCAACGGGCCTTCCTCACCGGCATGCTGTCGTTGGTGCACGTCGTGCTGGGGATGACGCCCGAGCAGGTGATGGAGGAGATCCGCGTCGACCCGGCCGTCGAGGCGGCGATCCTGCGACGCGAGGGGCTGCTGGGCCGCCTGCTGTCTCTCACCGAGCAGCTGGAGGTGGGCGGTTTCGACGAAGCTTCCAAGATCCTGGAGGATCTGGATCTGGAGCCCTCGCAGCTGCAGGAGGCCCAGGTGGCCGCCTACGAGTGGGTGCACGGCCTGGCGCCGACCGGCCGCTAGTCCCGCCCCGAGCGTCCGTCTACTTGCCCGCCAGCGGAGCGACGACGGCTTCCGCGAACGCCTCCACCTGGTCCATGTCGGTGCCCGGCACCACCACGTAGCTGATGCCGGTCTGCTCCCGGCGCGCCTGCAGGCAGTCGCAGATCTCGGGACCCGAGCCGGTCAAGAACAGCGGGCAGTTGGCCACCTGCTCCTCGCTCATGCCCGTGCTGCCGGCCAGCGCGCGGCGCAGGTTGCCCGGCTCGTCGGTCAGACCGATCACGAACGAGAGTGAGCTGAACTCGATGGCCTCGGGGTCGCGCCCGGCGGCGCGTGCTCCCTCGCGGACCCATTCGACCTTCTCGTTCACCCGCTCGGGACGCAGATCTCGCGGCGTGTCGCCCGTGACCCGACCTTCCGGAAGCGAGGGATTGATACCCACGATGTCCGCGTGGCGCCCCGCCAGGCGCAGAATCTTGGGCCCGCCTCCGCCCACCAGCACGCGCGGCGCCTCACCGGTCGCCAGCGCTGCGGCCTTGGGCACGCTGCGGACCGTAAAGTGCTCGCCTTCGAAGCTCGTCTCGTCCTGGCTCCACATGGAGCGGATGATCTGAAGTGCCTCGTCGAGGCGCGCGATGCGGGTGCCGGGGCTGTCGTACACCATGCCGGCCTGGTCGTAGTCCGTCTGCATCCAGCCCGCCCCGATGCCGAACTCGTGTCGTCCGCCCGATAGCACGTGCAGCGTGGCCGCGGCCTTCGCCAGGACGACGGGGTGGCGGTAGTCCACGCCGTAGACCAGCGAGCCCACGTTCAGCTGCTGGGTGACGGCCGCCGCCGCCGCCTGCAGCGCGACGGGATCCCACTGCGGGGTGAAGTGGTCGGGGACGAACAGCGAGGCGTAGCCCAGCTCCTCGATCCGCCGCACCTGATCGGCCCAGCCATCGCTGGGAAGCTGGCCCAGCTGAACTCCGAAACGAAACGGTCGCGCCACGGGGAACCTCCTTGCCGGGGCAGGCTAGCAGGAGCGCGCCGGTCGTTGGGGGGAGATCTCTCGTCGTTGGGGAGATCTCTAGAGGTGGCCGCGGAAGTAGGTCTGCCAGTCGCGGGCCGTCCGGTAGAAGGGCAGGACCGTGTCCAGCGCGAGATTCGACCAGTCGCGGGCCCGCCAGTCCTGACGCCAGAGGAGTGGCCAGTATTTGAAGTTGCCCTTGTTCTGCTTCAGGGTCCAGGCCAGGGAGATCCGGTGCCAGTTGCCGTAGAAGCGCCAGCGCCAGTAGGTGTCGAGAATGCTGCGCACGCTGTCGCGGCGCAGGTGATGGCAGCGGGCGCGCGGCGTGAAGACCAGTCGGCGCTGGCGCGCGGCCAGGGCCCGGGAGAGAGGGACGTCTTCGCCGTTCGTGCGGCACCGCTCGTCGTAGAGCCCCGCGTCGAAGAGCGCCTGGCGGCGGAAGACGCTGTTCGATCCCCAGAGAAAGGGCGGATTCTCGACCCGCTGGTCGCCCCGGCTCTGGCGCATGTGGGTCGCGCGCCAGTGGTTGGCCATGCCGTGGCAGTGGTCCTCGACCAGGTCGCCGCCGACGCCGACGACCTGGGGGTCTTGCAGCTCGCGCATGCACTCCTCGAGCCAGGTGGGCTCGGGCACGACGTCCGCATCCAGGGCCGCGACGAAGGGATGGACGGACGTGCGCACTCCCGTATTGCGCGCCGCCCCCAAGCCCCGGTTCTGCGCGTGGGGGACGAGCCGCAACCGGCCCCCGGAGCGGCGCGCGAAGTCCTCGATCACGAGTCGCGAGCGATCCGTGGAGCCGTCGTCCACCACCAGGATTTCGGCGGGCGCGAGGGTTTGGTCCAGCACCGCGGGGAGAACACAGGGGAGGAACTCGGCGCCGTTGTAACACGGGATGTAGAGCGAGACCGCTTCGCTCAAGAGCGGCCTCCCGCGAGCCGGGGCGCCAGCGACTGCCACTTGCGATAGCCGTCCCGCTCGCGCGCATAGCTTCGGTCGAGGCGGGCGCCGTCGTACGCCTCCAACTCGCCCCGATCGGCCAGCGTGGCGAGTGGCGTGCCGTCGATCTCGGCGGCTCCGGACTCCTGCACGCTGTCGAAGGGCAGGGACGCGATGAAGCGCTTGGTGTCGAGCATGTGCTCGGGCGTCTCGCCGGGAAGCCCGTAGGTGAAGGTGCCGTGCACCGAGAGGCCCAGTTCCTTCAGGTGTCGGACCACGTGGCGGCCGCGTTCGAGATCGAGCCGCTTTTTCACGATGTGGTCGACGACCCACTGGTTGCCGCTCTCGAATCCGAGCTTGACGCCGAAGCAGCCGGCGTCGCGCATGACGCGCCAGGTGTCCAGCGAGACGGAATCCGCGCGGCACATGGCCGACCAGGGCAGTCCGAGCTCGGCCATCACTTCGCACAGGCCCAGGACGTGGCGATCGCCCAGATTGAACGTATCGTCGTCGAAGTAGATGCTCTCGAAGCCGTAGCGGCCCACCCAGTCGGTGAGGAAGGCCCGCATGTACTCCGGCGTGTAGTGCCGTACCTGCCGGCGACTGCGCCCGTCCGGGTCGTTGCCGGTCATGGTGGCCGGCCAGGCGCAGAAGATGCACTTGTGGGGGCAGCCGCGGCTGCTCCAGACCTGGGCTTGAGGGGCCCGCTGACCCAGGGGATGCGGGTCCCAGTAGCGGTGGGCGTGAAGCGGGTCCAGGTACGGGAAGGGCGCCGCGTTCATCTCGTCCAGGCTCAGCAGGTCGTGGCCGATCAAGCCGGCTTCGCCGCGGAGGACCCGCGCGCTGCCCTTCTCGTACTCGCCCTGGATGCACGCGTGCACCGGCTCCTCGGCGAGGATCTCCGCGCCCCGCGACGACGTGATCACCCCCGTCACCACGATGCGCGTCTCGGGGAACAGATCGTGAACGCGCCTCACCAGGGCGCGATCGTGGCTCCAACTCGAGCTGGCGGACTCCAGGAACAGGAAGTCGTAGCGGTGCGTCTCCAGGTGCTCGAACCAACTCGCGTAGGACTCTCGCAGCGCGATGCTGTCCCGGAACGTCACGTCCGCGCCGGCCTCTCGGGCCGCGTAGCGGGCGGCGTAGCCCAGGAAGAAGGGGTAGGGCAGGTATCCGCCCGGAACGAAGCGGTCGGGCCGCGAGGCCACGGGCAGGGCGAAAGGCCAGCGGGAGCCGGCCCGCACTCCGGCGTACTCGTGGCGGCCGCGGCGCCCACACCACCAGGGAGGATTGCTGAACAGGGCCCGGATCATGCACCGAGCGGGAGCAAGGGCCGTGCCCGGTGCGGGCCGCGTGTTTTCGCGCACTTGCGTATGCGGGCGGGTTTCAGCGCGGAGTTCGCGTTGCAGACTGAAACGCGGGGTGGGCAGAGAAGTCCACTGTCGCCGGAATTCTCCAATTCGGTGGTAAGGCCCGCCGCGCGCGCACCGATACGCAGCGCATGCGCAGCTTGCTCGTCACGGGCGGCGCCGGTTTCGTGGGCGCCCACCTGGCGCTCGCGTCGAAGCGCGCGCGGCCCGCCTCCCGGGTCGTCGCGCTCGACAACCTCTGTCGGCGCGGCTCGGAGCGGAACCTGGAGCGTCTGGCCGCCGGCGGGGTCGAGTTCGTCCACGGCGACGTGCGGTGCCGCACGGACCTGGAGGCGATCGCCGGCGACTTCGAGCTGATCGTCGACGCGGCGGCGGACCCGAGCGTCACGGCGGGACTCGGCGGGTCGCCGGAGTCCCTGGTGGCGACGAACCTGCTGGGCACCGTCCACACCTTGGAGCTGGCGCGCGCTCGGGGCAGCGCCTTCGTGCTGCTGTCGAGCTCTCGCGTCTACAGCCTCGAAGCCCTGCGGGCCCTGCCGCTCGTCGCCGAGGACAGCCGCTACGCCCTGGCCGCCGGCGCTCTGCCGGCCGGCGCGAGCGCGCGCGGCATCGGGGAGGGCTTCTCCACCGCCGGGGCGCGTTCGTTCTACGGCGCCACCAAACTCGCCTCCGAACTCCTGGTCGAGGAGTACGCGGCGCACCACGGGGTGCGCGCGGTGGTGAACCGCTGTGGCGTGATCGCGGGTCCCGGGCAGTTCGGCAGGGCGGACCAGGGCGTCTTCAGCCTGTGGCTGGCTCGCCACCTGGACGGCGGCCCGCTGGCCTACACCGGCTTCGAGGGGTCGGGGCGCCAGGTCCGCGATCTGCTCCACCCGGACGATCTGTTCGAGCTGCTGGAGCGGCAGTGGGGCGAGGTGAGCGCCTGGTGCGGGCAGGTCTACAACGTCGGCGGGGGGCTCTCCGGGGCCGTCTCCCTGCGCGAGTGGACGCAGGTGTGTGCCGAGGCCACGGGGTGCCCGCGCGCGGTGGCCTCGCGCCCGGAGAGCCATCCCGTGGACGTCGCCTACTACGTGAGCGACACCGCCCGCGCGGAAGCCCGCTTCGGCTGGAAGCCGGCCCGCGGGCCGCGGCAGATCGCCGACGACCTGACCCGCTGGCTGCGGGCGGGCGGTCCCGCATGAGCGTCGTCCTGGTGACGGGCTCGGCCGGCTTGGTGGGCAGCGAGAGCGTCCGGTACTGCCACGGCAAGGGTCTCGACGTGGTGGGCGTCGACAACCACATGCGGCGCGAGTTCTTCGGGCCCGACGGCGACGTGGCTTGGAATACCCGCGCGCTGCGCCGCGAGCTGGCTCGATTCCGCGCCGTCGACCTGGACGTCCGGGACGCTCCAGGCCTCGAGCGGCTCTTCGCGCGCTACGGCCGCGATGTGAAGGGCGTGATCCACTGTGCCGCTCAGCCGAGCCACGATTGGGCCGCCCGCGATCCCGTGACGGACTTCTCGATCAACGCGCAGGGCACCCTGGCCGTGCTGGAAGCCACGCGGCGGCACGCGCCGGAGGCCGCCTTCGTCTTCACGTCCACCAACAAGGTCTACGGCGACGCGCCGAACTTCCTGCCCCGCATCGAGACGCCGACTCGCTTCGAGCTCGACCCGGGCCACGCCTTCGCTGAACACGGCATCGACGAGACCCTGTCCGTGGACCAGTGCCTCCACAGCGTCTTCGGAGCCAGCAAGCTGGCGGCCGACGTGCTGGTGCAGGAGTACGGGCGCAACTTCGGATTGCGAACCGGCGTCTTTCGCGGCGGCTGCCTCACGGGCCCGGCCCACGCCGGCGCCGAGCTGCACGGCTTTCTGTCGTACCTGGTGCGCTGCGTCGTGGAAGGTCGGCCCTACCGCGTCTTCGGGTACGAGGGCCGGCAGGTGCGCGACAACATCCACTCGCGCGACCTGGTGCGCGCGTTCTGGGCCTTCCTGGAGTCGCCGCGGGCGGGCGAGGTCTACAACCTGGGAGGCTCGCGGGCGTCTCATTGCTCGGTGCGGGAGGCCATCGCCCTGGCGGAACGGGCGGCGGGCCGTCGGCTCCAGGTGGAGTGGGTGCCCCGTGCCCGGACGGGCGATCACGCCTGGTGGATCAGCGACGTGCGCAAGTTTCGCGCCCACTACCCGGGGTGGGGCTACACGCGAGACCTGGCGGCCATCGTGGCGGAGCTGGTGGACGCGGCCCGGGTGCGGCTCAGGTCGTCGCCTTCCCGCGTGCCATCAAGATCTTTCCCGACCGCACGAGCTCGCTGACGCCGAAGGGTCGCAGCAGCGCCAACAGCGCATCCAGCTTCTCGCTGCTGCCGGTGATCCGCAGCACCATCGACTCGCTGCCGTAGTCGACGACCTTGGCCTTGAAGTGTTCGGCCACCTGGAGGATCTCGGTCCGGCTGTCGATCTCGCAGTGGATCTTCATCAGCGCGATCTCCGTCTCGTAGACGGCGTCGCGGGTGTGGTCGATGGCGTGCACCACGTCCACCAGCTTCTCCAGCTGCTTGATGATCTGCTCGAGGGTGTCCGGATCTCCGGAGCAGGTGATGGTCATGCGCGAGAAGGGGCCGTTTGCCGCGGGGCTCACGACCAGGCTCTCGATGTTGTAGCCGCGCCGCGCGAACACCAGGGCCACGCGGACCAGGACGCCGGGCTTGTTGTGAACGTAGAGCGAGATCGTGTGCGTCTCGTTGCCGTTTCGAAGTGCCATGTCGGGTGCGGTACTCATCGCCGCCTCACGTGCTCCCGACGGGCTTTTCCAGCCGCCGCCGGGGTTTCTCGATGATCATGCCCGAGACCGGGGCGCCGGCCGGGATCATGGGGAAGACGTTGTCCTCCTTCGCCACCTCGGCCACGACCAGACAGGGCCCGTCGCGGTACTCGTGGGCCCGCGTCAGGACGCGGTCCACATCCGCCGCGCGCTTGATTCGCCAAGCCTCGATCCCGTACGCCTGGGCCAGCTTGACGAAGTCCGGGTTGCCCTCCAGGTCGACGCCCGACAGGCGGTTCTCGAAGAAGAGCTCCTGCCACTGCCGGACCATGCCCAGGTAGTTGTTGTTGATGACGAGGCACTTGACGGGCAGCTTGTGAATCTGCGCCGTGGCCAGCTCCGCCATGGTCATCTGGAAGCCGCCGTCTCCCACCACGGCCCAGACTTCCTTGTCGGGGCAGCCGAACTGCGCGCCGATGGCGGCCGGAAAGCCGTAGCCCATCGTGCCGGCGCCCCCCGAAGAGAGCCAGTGGCGATTGGTGGTCGCCCGGCAGAACTGGGCGGCCCACATCTGGTGCTGGCCCACGTCGGTCGCAATGACGGCGCGGCCGCGGGTGAGCGTATCCAGCCGATCGAGGACGTGCTGGGCGCGCAGGCCGCCTTGCTTCGGATATCGCAGCGGGTACTGCGTCTTCCACCCCTGGCACTGATCGAGCCACTCC
>JAKSBN010000012.1 GCA_022361175.1 Pseudomonadota bacterium
AGAAGAGCACCGTGTCGTCCCGGATCGCCTGCTCGAAGCGCTTGGGATCGGCCGGCTCGATGACCGACACCTCGACGCCCAGCTTCGTCAGGTACTGGCGGAAGAACTGGCGCGTGCGCCGGTAGCAGTCGCTGGTCACGATGATGTGGCCGCCCTGCGGAACCAGGGCCAGGAAGCTGGTGGTGGCCGCTGCCATGCCGGACGCGAAGAGGACGGTCTCCTCGCCGCCCTCGAGCTGGGCCAGCTTGCGCTCCACGGCCCGCCAGGTGGGGTTGCCGTAGCGGCCGTACTCGTCGCGCCGCACGCGGCCCTCGTTGTAGCCGATGACCTCTTCCGAATCGCGGAACCAGAAGGTGGACGTCTGGTAGATGGGAGTCGTGACCGCGTGGGTCTCCTGCCGGTCTCGCTCACCGGCGTGAACGGCACGCGTCGACTCACCCTGTCGCGGAGGGCGTTCGCTCATGACTCGCGTTCTCGCTGTCGTGGCGCTTAGCACTTCGGGTACGGAACCCGTTCCCGTGTCTCAGGAGAGACGGAGGGGAAATGCGGGGGTCCGAGGGGCCTGCAAGCGCCGGAAATCGTCCCTGGTGGTCAGACCCGAGGGAGCCAAGATAGGAGGCCACCCTGGGGGCGTCAAGCAAGGGGCGCGGAGGGGCAAGCACGGGGCGGGGGAGCGTCGAGCGCGGGGGCGTGGGCTCCAAACCCGCTCGGGCGGGGTAGCATGCGGCGCGACGGGGGAGGGCGAGCGTGGCGAAGCGAGGAGGGCGGAGCCGGGCGTGGCGGGTGGCAGTCCTGCTGGGCGCGGTGGCGTGGACTGGCGGCGCCGCGGGCTTCGAACGCACGGAAACCCGCGAGCCCTGCGCGGCCTCGAACGCGCTCCGGAATCCCTACTTCGGCGACCTGCACGTCCACACCACCTACTCGCTGGACGCCAGCACGCAGGGCACGCGCAACCGCCCGCTCGACGCCTATCGCTTCGCGCGCGGCGAGCCGATCGGGATCCAGCCCTACGATCGACTGGACGGCGCGACGCGCACGCTCCAGATCACGCGCCCGCTCGACTTCGCGGCCGTGACCGACCACGCCGAACTCTTCGGCGAGCTCGAGTTGTGCCGGTCGCCCGACGATCCCGCCGCCGGCTCGCTCATGTGCCGGGTGTACCGGCGCTGGCCCCGCGTCGCGTACTACCTCATGAACGCCCGCGTGACCCGCTCCGAGACGCCCAACCGCTTCGGCTTCTGCGGTGACGACGGCCGCCGCTGCCTGGAGGCGGCGCGCGGACCCTGGCGCGAGATGCAGGAAGCGGCGGAGGCGGCGTACGATCGCACGTCGGCGTGCCGGTTCACGAGCTTCGTCGGCTACGAGTGGACCGGAGGCCCGGGCACCAACAACATCCACCGCAACGTGATCTATCGCAACGACCAGGTGCCGGCGGTGCCGCTGTCCTACGTCGACGAGCCGGTGCCCGAGAAGCTGTGGGAGAAGCTCGAGGCGTCGTGTCGCGACGCCGGCCCCCGCTGCGGGGTGCTGTCGATTCCGCACAATTCGAACCTGAGCGGCGGGCGCATGTTCCCCACCCACCAACCCGACGGGAGCCCGCTCTCGGCCGCCGGAGCGCGGCTTCGCTCGCGGGTCGAGCCCTTGGCGGAGGTGATGCAGCACAAGGGCGCCTCGGAGTGCCGCACGGGCGTCGGCACCGAGGACGAGTTGTGCGATTTCGAGCTGCTGCCGTATCACAACTTCCTGGGCCAATACATGCCGTTCCTGGCCGAGGAGCCGCCCGCCTCGAGCTTCCTGCGCAACGTCCTGCTGGAGGGGCTGGTGCAGGAGCGGCGCGTCGGCGCCAACCCGTTCCGGCTGGGCCTGGTCGGGAGCACCGACACCCACCTGGCGGCGTCGGGCGCCGTGCGCGAGCGGGCTTACCCGGGCCACGGGGGGTCCGGCGTGCCGGCGGGGCGCGAGCTGCCGCCCGGACTGCCGGACCACATCGAGTTCAACCCGGGTGGGTTGGCCGTACTCTGGGCCGAGGAGAATTCGCGCGACGCGCTGTTCGAGGCGATGCTGCGCCGCGAGGCCTACGGCACCAGCGGCCCGCGCATGATCGTGCGCTTCTTCGGCGGCTACGGGTACCCGCTGGACCTGTGCGAGGGGCCTTCGATCGCGGCGCGCGGGTACGAGCAGGGCGTGCCCATGGGCGGCGTGCTGGGGGCGCCGTCGCCGGCTGGCGCCGCACCCCGCTTCGCGGTCACGGCCGTGCGGGACCCGGGCCGCAACGGCGCGCCGCTGCAGCGGATCCAGATCGTGAAGGGCTGGCTCGAGGCCGGCGCGCCGCGCGAGCGGGTGCTCGACGTGGCGGGTTCCGCGCAGAACGGCGCCGGCGTCGACCTCGAGACGTGCGAGCGCACGGGCGATGGCTTCCAGACGCTCTGCACGGTGTGGGAGGATCCCGACTTCGACCCCTCCGAGGCCGCCTTCTACTACGCCCGCGTGCTCGAGAATCCGAGCTGTCGCTGGCACACCCATGCGTGTCGCGAGGCGGGCGTCTCCTGCGACGACCCGAGCAGCGTGACCGAGGGCTTCGAGAGCTGCTGCGACGCCAGCGTGCCGGTGACCATCCAGGAACGCGCATGGACCTCGCCCATCTGGTACACGCCGTCCGCGCCCTGAGTCGCTGGGCGCCGGCGCTTCTGGGGCTGCTCCTGGTGGCGGGGGAGGTTCCGGCCCACCCGTTGGCGCCGGTGGGCTTCGCGCTGACGGAGCAAGCCGACGGCGCGGTCGCCGCGCGCTGGCGTCAGCCCCTGCCGGTGCGGGCGGGCACGAACCTCGCGCCCGTGTGGCCGGAGCGCTGTCAGACCCCGGGCGCGCCGCGGACGCAGGTCAGCGAACGGGCGGTCACCCTCACGTGGCGCGTCGACTGCGGAGCCGCGGGCTTGGAGGGCGCGCGCGTCGGTGTCTCCGGGCTCGCGCTGGGTGGCATCAACGCGCTGGTTCAGGTCGAGCTGCGGGACGGCCGCCGGTTCGAACGCTTGCTGGACGGCGAGCCGGCCTTTTTCCGCGTGCCCGCGCGCGAAGCCTCCGGGTGGCTGGCGTGGAACTACGCCGGCTGGGGCGCGCTGCATCTGGCTTCGGGCTGGGATCACCTGGCCTTCGTGGCGGGGCTCTTCGCCCTGTTGGGGTTCTCGCGGCGTCTGGCGTGGGCGGTGACCGGCTTCACGCTCGGCCACAGCCTCACCCTGGCGGTGGCCGTCGGCGCGGCGGGCGCGGTATCGGCGCACTGGGCCGAGCTGGGAATCGCCCTCAGCCTGGTGGTGCTGGCGCTCGAGCTCGCGCGCCCGGCCGGGGCGCCGCCCGGGCCGCTGCGGCGCCACCCGATCGCGTTGTCCCTGGCGTTCGGCCTGCTCCACGGCCTGGGCTTTGCGGACGCGCTGCGCCAGGTGGGGCTCCCCGCCGGCCGCGTGCCGCTGGCCCTCGTCTCCTTCAATGTCGGGATCGAGCTGGCGCAGCTGGCCCTGGTGGCGGTGTTGGCGGCGGCGGCGCAGGCGTGGTCGCGCGCCGGAGGACGCTCGGTCCGGGTCGACGCGCTGCCCGCCACGGCGATCGGGTCGCTGGGCGTCTTCTGGGTCTGCGAGCGCGTGGTCGCGCTTCTCTGATGCCTGTCTACCGGCTGGGCCCCGAACCGCTGTTTCCGCCGCCCAGCGAGGCCGAGCCGGAGGGGCTCCTGGCCGTGGGCGGCGACCTTTCGCCCGAGCGGCTGCTCGAAGCCTATGCCCGCGGCATCTTCCCCTGGTTCGACGAACTGCCCATCCTCTGGTTCTCGCCCGATCCCCGCTACGTGCTGCGCCCCGAAGACGCGCGCGTCGGGCGCAGCCTGCGCCGGGCGCTCGCTCGCGCGCCCTTCGACATCGCCTTCGATCGCGACTTCGAGTCGGTGGTGCGCGCCTGCGCCGAGACGCCGAGGCCCGAGCAGGAGGGCACCTGGATCACGCCGGACATGGTGGCTGCCTACACGGAGCTTCACCGCCGGGGCTTCGCCCACTGCGTCTCGGCCTACGCGGGGGGTGAACTCGTGGGCGGGCTCTACGGAGTGTCGCTGGGGGCGGCGTTCTTCGGCGAGTCCATGTTCGCGCACCAGCCGGACGCCTCGAAGATCGCCTTCGTGTACCTGTGCCGTCAGCTGGTGACCTGGGGCTTCCACTTCGTGGACTGCCAGGTGGAAACACCGCACCTGGTGCGCTTCGGCGCCGAACCCTGGCCGCGGCCCCGGTTTCTCGACGCCCTCGAACGCGCGCTGGCCGAGCCCACACGCCGCGGCTCTTGGTCCGCTGCGGCCGGCGCAGCGGAAGCATAGGGGCGTCCCACCCCCGAACCGCCCCGCCGCAGGCGAGCTAGACTGCCGGCATGCCGCGCGCCATCGTCGTCGAGAAAACCGGAGGCCCCGACGTCCTCGCCTTTCAGGAGCACGACCCGGGCGCACCGGGCCCGGGCCAGGTGCGTCTCCAAGTGACGGCCTCCGGCGTCAACTTCATCGACGTCTACTTCCGCACGGGCCTCTATCCGCGACCGCTGCCCTTCGTGGAGGGACTCGAGGGCGCGGGCCGGGTGGAGGCCGTCGGCGACGGCGTGTCGGACCTGGCTCCCGGAGACCGCGTGGCGTGGTCCTCGGTGCCGGGCTCCTACGCCGAAGCCGTCGTGGCCCCGGCGGACGGCGTGGTGCGGATTCCCGAGGCCGTGTCCGACGAACAGGCCGCGGCCGTCATGCTCCAGGGCATGACGGCCCACTACCTGTGCCGGGCGACTTATGTGGCGCAACCCGGCGACTGGGCGTTGGTGCACGCGGCGGCCGGTGGGGTGGGGCTGCTCCTGATTCAACTGCTGAAGCGCGCGGGAGCGACGGTGATCGGCACCTGCTCCACCGCCGAGAAGGAGGCCTTGGCGCGCGGCGCCGGCGCCGATCACGTGATCCGCTACACCGAGACGGACTTCGCCGAAGCCACGGCCTCACTGACCGAGGGGCGCGGAGTCGACGTGGTGTACGACTCCGTGGGGGCGACCACGTTCGACGGCAGTCTGCGCTCGCTGCGCGCGCGCGGGCTTCTGTGCCTCTACGGCCAGTCGAGCGGGCCCGTGCCGCCCTTCGATCTCCAGCGTCTGAACCAGGGCGGGTCGCTTTTCGTCACGCGCCCGTCTCTCGCCCACTACACCCGCACGCGCTCCGAGCTGGTGGAGCGCGCGGGCGACGTGTTGAGTGCGGTCGAGGACGGTTCGCTCCGAGTGCGCATCGGCGCCCGCTTTGCCCTGGCGGAAGCGGTCGAAGCCCACCGCGCGCTCGAGGGGCGGCTCACCACGGGCAAGGTGGTGCTGGTTCCCGAGGGCTAGCCTTTCTCCACGCCCTTCTGAAACCAGGCGACGTCCCAGTAGCGGCCGAACTTGTGGCCGGCTTCCCGGAAGACGCCCAGCGGCTCGAAGCCGAACCGCCGGTGCAGCGCTTCCGACGCCGGGTTGGGCGGTACGATGCCCGCGAAGGCGCGGTGCGCGGACGTCTTCGAGAGCGCCGTGAAGAGCGCCGAGTAGAGGGCGGTTCCCAAACCGCGGCCTCCCGCATTCGGGGCCAGGTAGATGGTGGTCTCGACCGAGGCGTCGTAGGCGGGCTTGGCGCGGAAGCGACCGCTGTAGGCGTAGCCGCGCACGCGGCCCGCCTCCTCCACGACGAACAGCTGGTGCGGCCCGTCGGCGGCGAAGGACTCGAACCAGGGCCGGCGCGCTTCGGGCTCGAAGGGCTCCAGGTCGAACGTCGCCTCCGAGTGGATCACGTAGTGGTTGTAGATCTCGGTGACGGCGGCCAGGTCGTCGGGGCGCGCCTGGCGAACGACCCGCTCGCTCAATGCAACGCTGCGTCGGGATCGGCTTCCGGTTCCCGCCCGAGGATGTCGACCGGATCGCAGCCGAGCCCGGCCGCCACCCAGCACAGGGTGCCGTACGAGATGCGCTCGTTGGCATCCTCGATGCCGCGCAGGATGCTGGGCGTAATCGTGACGTCCAACCCCGTGGTCCGGCGGCTGGCGCGCGCGATCGCCCGACACAGCTCGGCCGGGGAAAGGTGGCGCTCGTGCCGCCGCCGGCGCACCTCGCCGCCGTGAGGCGTCACCAGCTCGTCGTCGTAGTCGGTTCCCGTGCCCTCGGTCACGCGCCGCCCTCTGCTCTCGCCCGGGTTTCAGCCAACGGCGTGGCCAGTGTAGACTGTCCCGCCACGAACCCCCAAGCTCCGAGCCTCGAGGTCTGCATGTCCGAAGCACTCCCCTTGGGCGTCATCGCGCGCTTCTCGGTCCAGCCGGATCGGGCCGACGTCTTTCGCGAGATCGCCGAGCGCGACCTGGTTGCACCCAGTCGGACCGAACCGGACTGCGTGCGCCACGAGCTGTGGCAGGATGCGCAGGATCCCGCCCAGCTCGCCATGGTGGAGCAGCGCTTCCGGCTGCCGGCCGCGCGCTAGCTCATGGACGCCCTCGAACGAGTGGCTGCGGCGGGCGGCCAGCTGTTGCGCGTGGAGCGGGTGCCGGATGCCCCGGGGACCGGGGCTTTGGGCTTCGTCTTGACCTTCGACGTGGGGTCCGTGTGGGTGCTGACGGCAGAGGGCGGGACACGCGTCGGCGTGGTGCCGCTGGAGGCCGGCGAGGACCCGCCCGAGCGGGTCGCCGCCGACGAAGACGAACCGTGGTGGCGGCTGCTCGGCAGCCCACTCGCGCGCGTGAGCGTCATCTCCGAAGAGCCGCCGCGCGAATCGGTGCGACTGCAGTTTCGCGCCGACCACCAGAATCCGCGCCGCGTGCGCCTCGCGCCGGAAGCCGAGACGCTGCGCGTGCGCCTCGAACCCTACGCCGTCGAGGCGGAAGGAGATCGACATGTCGGATGAGTGGGCCTCTCTCGACGCGACGGATCAGGCTGCGCTGGTGGCGCGGGGCGACGCTTCGCCCAGCGAGCTGGTCGAAGCGGCCATCGCCCGCATCGAGCGTCTGGACGGAGACCTGGGCGCGGTCATCCACCCGGATCCGGACGGCGCCCGAGCGGCGGTGCAGGCCGGACTGCCGGAGGGCCCGTTCCGCGGCGTTCCCTTCCTGATGAAGGACATCGGAGGAGCCCAGGCGGGCCGCCCGAACCACGCCGGCATGCGCTTCTTAAAGGAGGCGGGCTGGGTCGAGCCCGAGGACAGTTACTTCACCCGCAAGCTCCGGGCGGCCGGCCTGGTGCTGCTGGGCCGCACCAACACGCCGGAGCTCGCGCTGCTGCCGACGACCGAGCCCGAGGCCTACGGCGCCACCCGCAACCCGTGGGACCTGGAGCACACGGCCGGCGGCTCGAGCGGAGGGGCCGCCGCGGCGGTGGCCGCCGGGCTGGTTCCCATGGCCCACGCCAGCGACGGCGGCGGCTCGATCCGGGGGCCGGCGGGCGTCACCGGGCTGGTGGGACTCAAGCCGACGCGGGCGCGAAACTCGTTCGGGCCCGGGTTGGGCGAACGCTGGAGCGGCTTCTCCTGCGAGTTCGCCGTCACCCGCAGCGTGCGCGACAGCGCCGCGCTGCTGGACGTGACGGCGGGCCCCATGCCCGGCGACCCGTACTCTGCGCCCCCGCCCGAGCGGCCGTACGCCGAGCTGGCGACGCGCGATCCCGGCCGGCTGCGCGTCGGCTTTCTGGGCCAGGCTCCGCGCGACCTGCCCACCGACCCCGACTGCACGCGCGCGGTGGAGAAAACCGCCCACGCCCTGGAGGCCCTGGGCCACCACGTGGAAGAGGCCCACCCCGAGGCGCTGCACGATCCCCAGGTCGTGGCGTCCTACGTCGCCGTCGTCACCAGCAACACGGCGCGCGCCCTCGACGCCGCGGCCCAGAAGGTCGGCCGGCCCGTCAAGGCCGAGGACGTGGAACCGCTCACCTGGGCTTTGGCGGAGCGCGGTCGCGCGACGACCGCGCCCGAGCTGTTGGCGGCGCTCGAGTTCGTGCACGCGCTCGGTCGGCGCTTCGCCGCCTGGTGGGAGGACTACGACCTGCTGCTGACCCCCACCCAGGCCCAGCCGCCAGCGCGGCTCGGCGAGATCACCTCCACCGCCGACGAGCCGCTGCGGGCCTTCCTGCGCGCGGCGCCGTACGGGGTCTTCACGCTGCCCTACAACCTATCGGGGCAGCCGGCGATCTCGGTGCCTACCCACTGGACGGAGTCGGGTCTGCCGATCGGCGCCCAGCTGGTGGCGCGCACCAACCGCGAGGACCAGCTGCTGCAGGTGGCCGCTCAGCTGGAAGCGGAACTGTCGTGGACGTCGCGTCGTCCACCCATCCACGCGTGAAGCCCGAGCTGGTGATCTTCGACTGCGACGGCGTGCTCGTCGACAGCGAGCCCATCGCGAATCGCGTGCTGGCCGAGTGCCTGACCGAGCTCGGGCTTCACACCACGGCCGAGGACGCCGCCCGCGACTACATGGGGGCTTCCCTCGAGACCTGTATCAGCCGCGCCGAGGCAAAGCTCGGCCGCGCGCTGCCCGCAGACTTCCGGGCGTCTTTTCGCGGGCGGGTGTTCGCGGCCTTCGAGCGGGAGCTCACGCCGATTCCGCACGTGGCGGAGGCGGTGGCCCAGTTGGTGCTGCCCCACTGCGTGGCGTCCAACAGCCACCCCGATTGGATCCGCGCCACGCTCCGCCGGACGGGGTTGCTGCCGCTTTTCGAAGGCCGGATTTTCAGCGCCGAGCAGGTTCAGCGGGGCAAGCCCCACCCGGATCTGTTTCTCCACGCGGCCCGCTCACTGGGGAAGGCGCCCGAGACTTGCGTCGTGATCGAAGACACGACCGTCGGCGTGGCCGCCGCGGTGGCGGCGGGCATGCCGGTGCTGGGTTTCGCCCAGCAAAACGATCCCCAAGCCCTCGAGACCGCCGGCGCCCGCGTCTTCGACGACATGCGCGCGCTGCCCGCCCTGCTGGCCGAGCTCGGCACGTTGAGCTAGACGCCGTCGCGCGCCCGGCCTGCCCGCTATGCTCCGGCGGCATGGGGGACGGGGGGACGCGACGCCTGGGCGGCCTGCGGGCGAGCGAGACGGCTCGCGTCGTCGCCTTCCTGGTGGCTTGGAAGCTGGCCTTCTACGGCTTCGCCGTGTGGGCGCGGGCGCTCTTCCCCGATCTGTTCTCGCTGCTCCACTTTCGCGCGGCCTTCCACCGGCCGCTCGGCGGCCCGCCCACGCCCACCACCTGGCTCGAGACGTGGGACGCCCAGCACTACCTCTACCTGGCGGAGCACGGCTACCGGACGGGAGAAGTGTCGGCGGCCTTCTTTCCCGCGTGGCCGCTGGCCATCCGCGCCCTGGCCCCCGTGTGGGGAGGCGACACGTTGGCGGCGTCGCTGGTGCTGGCCAACGTCCTCTCCATCGCCGCCCTGACGGTGCTCCACCAGTACGTGTTTCGCCCCCGGCTGGACCGCGCGGCGGCGGACACCGCCCTGCTGGCGCTGGTGGCGTTTCCCGGTGCGCTCTTCCTGCAGTTTCCGTACTCCGAGGCGCTCTTCCTGGCCCTGGCGGTGGGGTGCGTGACGGCGCTTGCGCGCGATCGGTGGGTCGCCGCGGGGGCGTTCGCGCTCTGCCTGCCGCTGGTCCGGGGGATTGGAGCCTTCATCGCCGTGCCGATGGCCTTCGCCGTCTGGCGGGCCTGGCGCACGGACCGCTCGCGCGGACTCTCGCGGGCGCCTTGGCTGTTGGCGCCGGTAGCGGGCGTCGGTCTCTACCTGGCGTGGATGGCGTGGACGACGGGCGATCCGTGGACGGGGGTGCGCGCCCAGGGCGTCTTCCTGTCGCAGCGTTCGCTGCTGGACCTGATCGACGTCTGGGGGCTCCTGCAGAATTTTCTCTCCGCCGGCTTCAGCCACACGTTCGAGACGTCGCCCTTGGATCGCGCCGCATTCGCGCTCTTCGTCGCGACGCTGCCGGCCCTCTGGTGGCGTCACCGCGATCTCTTCTGGTACGCGCTGCCGATGGGACTCTTGCCCGCGATGACCTCCTTCATGTCCAACACCCGCTACGTCCTCGTCGTGTTCCCGGTCTTCCTGGTGCTCGGCCAGTGGCTGGCCGGATCGCGGCGGCGCCGGCTGCGCGCGCTGGTGCTGGGCGCCTTCGTGGCGATCCAGGCGCTGCTGGTCCTGCTCCACATCAACTTCCGCTGGGCGGGCTAGCCGGCGAACGGCGCTATTCTGTCGCGACGTCGAGAGGAGGACGGCATGGCACGCAAGGTGGAGAAGAGCGAGGCGGAGTGGCGCGAGGAGCTGTCGCCCGAGCAGTACGAAGTCTGCCGTCGCAAGGGCACCGAGCGCGCCTTTACGGGCCGCTACTGGGACTGCAAGGACGACGGGGTCTACCGCTGCTCGGCCTGCGGCGAGGCGCTCTTCGACGCCGCCACCAAGTACGATTCGGGCACGGGCTGGCCGAGCTTCACGGCACCGGTCGCGGAATCGGCGGTGGAGGAGCACGACGACACCAGCCTCGGCATGCGCCGCACCGAGGTGGTCTGCCGCGCGTGCGGCTCGCACCTGGGGCACGTGTTTCCGGACGGGCCGGGGCCGGCGGGGCAGCGCTACTGCATCAACTCGGTTTCGCTCGAGCTGGAGTCGCGCGACGGCGAGTCCGAGGAGTAGAGGCGCGCCAGCAGCGGGCCGATCGACAGGCCCTGCACCAGAATCGAGAAGCAGACCACCAGGTAAGTGACCCCCACGATGGTGTCGCGCTCCGGCCCGGCGGGCAGCGACAGCGCGAGGGCCACGGAGATGCCGCCGCGCAGCCCGCCCCAGGTGAGCACGGACACGGCGTGGGGGCTGAAGCTCCGCCAGCGCCGCAGGACCGTCACCGCGCCGCCCACGGCCAGCCAGCGGGCGGCCAGGACGAGGGGGATGGCCGCGACGCCGGCCCACAGCGCGGAAGCCTGCCAGGTCAGCACCAGCACTTCGAGGCCGATCAGCACGAAGAGGATGGCGTTCAGGAACTCGTCGGCGAGCTCCCAGAACGCGTCCAGGCGCTCGCGCGTCGTGGGCGACATGGCCAGGCGCCGGCCGCGATTGCCGAGGAGAAGTCCGGCCACGACCATGGCCAGCGGACCCGAGACGTGGAGGGCGTGGGCCAGCGCGTAGCCGCCGGTGACCACGGCCAGCGTCACCAGGATCTCCACCGCGTACTGGTCCACGGAGTGGAGCATCCGGTAGGCCAGGTAGCCGAGGGCGAAGCCGTAGGCGATGCCGCCCACGACCTCCACCGCCAAGAGCGACGCGACGCGTCCGGCGTCGACGTCACTCTGGCCCGTGGCCACTCCCAGCAGCACGAGGAAGACCACGACGCCAAAGCCGTCGTTGAAGAGGGACTCGCCCGCGATCTTGATCTCGAGGCTCTTCGGCACCTGCACCTGCTTCAGCACGCCCAGCACCGCGATCGGGTCGGTGGGCGAGATCAGCGCGCCGAAGACGAGGCAGTAGACGAAGGGCAGGGGCGCTCCGATGGCGGCGAAGACGACCCACGCCGCACCGGCCACGAGGGCGGTCGACACCAGGATGCCGGCGGTGGCCAGGATGGCGACCACGCGGCGCTGGGCGTACAGATCGTCCAACTTCACGTGCAGGGCGCCCGCGAAGAGGAGTGCGCCCAGCATGCCGTGCAGCAGGGTGCGGTCGAAGTCGACGGCTTCGACGGCGGCCGCGAGGGCGGCCACCCGTTCCGATCCGCCCAGAGACCCGGCCGCGACCAGGCCGAGAGAGAACACCAGCGCCAGGGCCATCAGGCCGATCGTGGTGGGCAGCTTCAGGAAACGGTAGTTGAGCCAGCTGAAGACCGCCGCCAGGGTGGTCAACAGAGACAGGAGCTCGAAAACGTCCACGCGATCCCCCCGGTGCGCGTTCGCGTCTGGCCTCGGAGCCTAACCCAAGTCCTAGTTGAGACCCTCGCAGCTCTCCACGTAGCCGAGCAGCCGCAGGCTCTCGCACTCCTCCGGCGTCAGGTCCGTCACGACCTCCACCTCCACCTGGCCCGTCAAAGCCTGCTCGCGCAGCTTCGCGGCGCGCTCGTCTAGATCGGCGGCCCACAGGGGCTGGCCGTCGTGCACGTTCTGCTGCTCGCCGGGATCGCGGTCTAGGAGAAAGAGCTCGCGCTCGGGCAGCCCGCGCGGGTTGCCCGGGTTGGCGACGATGAGCTTGCGGTCGCGGGTGCGGAGCGCCCACAGCACGTTGCCTTCGTGGTCCTCTTCCGCGTAGACGACTGGATCTCCCGGCGCGGTCCGCACCAGGTCGACCCCCTGCATCGCGGGTGGCACGGCGACGCCGGCGCGTCCCAGGAGCGTCGGCGCCACGTCGATGTGCCGCACCAGGCGTCCGTCCTCGCCCGCCGCCGCCGCGACCGCCGCGTCGTTCCACTGCACCAGGAGGGGCACGTAGATCTGCTCGTCGTAGAGCGTCAGGCCGTGCCACCAGCCGCCGTGCTCCTGGAACTCCTCGCCGTGGTCGGAGGTCATCAGGATCACGCTGTTCTCGTACAGGCCGAGCTGACGCAGGCGGTCCAGGAAGACGCCGAACTGCGCATCCAGGTACTCGATCTCGCCGCGGTACAGGGCGCGCAGCTCTTCGGCGCGGGCGGGGTCCGGGTCGCCCGTCACGCGGGCCACTCCGTTGCCGTTGTAGGGGTGCTCGAAGTACGGATCGTGGGGGTCCATGTAGTGCATGAACAGGAAGAAGCGGTCCTCGCGGTGGCGCTCGAGCCACTCGAAGACACTGGCGTTCACGACTTGGGAGTCCTGATAGAAGTCTCCGAAGCGCAGTCCGGGCTTGAGCGTCAGGATGATCTTGCGCGCGATCTGGTAGCTGATGAGCCCCTCGGAAGAGGCCTCGGCACCGACGAGATAGTCCGGCCCCAGGTACGTGTACTCGTCGAAGCCCTGGGCGAAGCCGAAGGCGGGCTTCAAGTTGACGTTGGACACAATGGCGCCCGTGGTGTAGCCGGCGGACTGCAGCGCCTCGCTCACCAGCGTGACGTCGTCCGAGACGGACGCGAGCTTGGACATGGCCTGATGGGAGGTCGGGAGCAGCGCCGACAAGAGCGACGCCGTGGCGGGCTTGGTCCACGAAGCGTGGGAGAAGCCGTCGAAGCGCGAGCCCGTGGCGTCGGCGAGGCTGCACAGGTTCGGCGTGCGCGTCTGCTCGTCGCCGTAGCACGAGAGGTGGTCGGCCCGCAGCGTATCCACCATCACCAGGATCAGGTTGGGCCGCTCCGCCAGCGCGGGCGGGATGCCGCGGCCGGGCGCCGTGGTGCGCGTGCCCGAAGCGTACGCCGTGGCCAGCAGCGCACCGCCACCCGTGATGGCGGCCAGAATCGCGAGGGCCGGACCGGGCCGCACCAGGCTGCCCGCGGCCGAGCTGAAGACGCGCCGCCCGAAGAACAGGATGGCGAGGGCCAGGGCGCCGAAGCCCAGCACCAGGAGGCCCGTCGCGTAGAGGGGCATCTGCTCGTGGAAGACGTCCCGCATGATCCGGAACCAGGCCACCGCCAGCCCGAAGGGCGGCAAGGTGGCGGCCAATCCCAGCGTCGGCGTCCAGCTCTGGCTCTCTTCCCGGTGCATGGGCAGCACGCCCAGGAAGGCGCCGCCCAACAGCGAGAGGCCGCCCAGCACCACGGCGTAGGAGAGCGGGCCGTACCACAGCACCTGGGCTTCGTCGCCGGTCCAGTTGGCGAAGAGGACGGCCGTCTCCACCGCCCCGATCAGCAGGCCGGCCAGGATCCCGGTGCCGAGGCCGAGGCCGGCGTTCTGCGCGATGCGGGCGATCAGCGAGGGCTGGCCCGACTCCTGAGCCTCGGCGTGGCTCGGCCGGGTCGGGTCCTCCAGCTCGAGCGCCGCCTTCGCCGCGGCTTCGTAGTCGACCTGCACGCCGTTCACGCGGCAGTAGGCCGGCTTGTAGTCCTTGCCGCGCAGCACCCAGAAGAAGAAGCCGAACAGCGTCGGGAACTCGCCCGCCCAGAAGCCCAGGGTGGCCGAGACGATGGCCGCCCCCGGACCGATGAGCGCGCCCAGGGTCAGAAGCTGCGCGGCCTCGCGCACGCCGATGCCGCCGATGGTGGGACCGATCACCGTGGCGAAGATCTGGATGGACGAGCCGAAGACGATCGGCCAGAACTCCGCCTGGGCTCCCGCTCCCACGGCGATGGCGGCGAAGAAGTACATGGCCGCCGTCGTGAAGTGCACCAGGAACGACAGCACGAACAGGGTCACCACCAGGAGCTTCTTGTCCCGGTAGGCCGCTGCCGAGTGGGAGGCGCGCTCCACCAGTCCGGTCAGCCGGTCCTTGGCGGGGATCGGGACGGTCTCGAGGATCCACTGCACGAGGCCGGGAAAGAAGAGCAGCAGCAGCAGCGCGCCGAGCACGCCCGATGCGAACGGCACCGTGACGAGGGCTACGCGCAGGCCGTTCTCACCGAAGATCGAAAGGCCGAAGGGAAGCGCCACCAGGAAGGTGAGGAAGATGCCCGACAGCCCGATCACCTTCTCGAGAAACTTGCCGGCCGTCACTTCCACGCTGCGGCCGCTCAGGCGCGCGGCGTCGTAGAGAAGATAGGCGTCGAGCCCGGCGGTGCTGGGCAGGAAGAAGCCGATGGCGCGGCCGATCAGGAAAGACCCGAAGATGTGTCGGAACGGCAGCTCGATGCCCTGTCCCCGCAGCAGGAGCTGCCAGCGGAGCATCGAGCACAGGACCCCCACCAGCTTGATGCCCGTGGCGAGCAGTACGAAGGTCCAGAAGACCGAGGCGTCGATCTCGCGGATCTGCTGCGCCATCAGCTCCCAGGCCGGCACGGCCGGGCCGCCTTCCTCGAGCTTCACGGGATGTTCGAGCAGGAGCCAGACGCAGCGAACCGTGAGCCACAGCTTGAGGGCGCTGAAGGCGCGGCCCTTCCACGGCGGCGCCAGCAGTCGGGAGGCGCCGATGGCGATCAGGGCCACCGCCAAGATTTCGAGCAGGATCATTCCGGGTCTCCGACATCGCGGCGCATCGAGCCGGCGGCAGCCGGGGCCAGCGAAACACGGCAGGGTACGGGAACCGGCCAGCCCTGCCCAAGGCTTTTCCCGCCCGCGCTACGTCCTCGACCGGTAACAGCCGCCGAATCTAACCGAAATCGCGTGGCAATGAGCGGTCGCTCAGGGCCGGTGCCGCCGCAGGACGGCGTCGCGGCGCAGCCGGTACTCGGCCTCGGACAGGATCCCGGTCTGGCGCTGCTCCTCCAGGTCCGCGAGCTCGCGCAGGGCTTCGGGCGGCAGCGCCAGCGGATCCGTGTCGGTCGCGCCTCCGGCTTCTTCGTCGGGGATCGGGCTGTCCATCAGGATGGTGCGCCGCCGGATCTTGGTTCCCACCCCCGGCTGGATCCGGCGCGCCTGCGCGAACACGGGGTCCCGCCACGAGACCGCCAGCGACTGCGAGCCGGTGTTGCGCATGCCGTCGGTCGGGATGGCCCGGAAATCCATGACCCGGTCGCCGGCCCGCGGCTCCGGCAACCGCTCCTCCCGCTGCTTCGGGATCTCCCAATCGATGCGCGACAGGTGGACGTGGAGGAGGTCGTTCTTGCGATAGGCGACGAAGCTCGTGAGGAACTTGCGGGTGAAGACGCCGAAGCGCCGTTCGCGGCGGATCGCCACGATCGCGATCTCCTGATCGGAGTTCGCGCGCTCGAAGGCCGCGGACAGCGCTTCCGAGAGCGGCGTCAGCAGGTCCGTGCTGATGGCGTTGCGCCGCTCGCGCTCCGCCGCTTCGCGATCCTCCACGTCGATGCGGGCCAGGATGTGCGCCAGCCGGGTGG
The DNA here is from genome assembly GCA_022361175.1 of Pseudomonadota bacterium. Lineage (GTDB taxonomy): Bacteria > Myxococcota_A > UBA9160 > UBA9160 > UBA4427 > JAKSBN01. The sequence continues at coordinate 15,842 of JAKSBN010000012.1, forward strand.
CGGAGATCGCGACCGGGTGCCCGAACTCGCGCGCGATCACCGTGCGCCCCTTCTGCTGGTGGCGCAGCGTGACCTCGATGCCCCCCGCGTCGGAGATGGTCTCGCGGATCGTCCGGGTGGCGCAGCCTCCGACCGCCACCGCGCCGAGCACCACCAGCAGGAAGATGCGTCCGAGTCGGAACCGGCGCCGTTGGGAACTCAACATGGCGAAAGCGTAGCCCGCATCGATGCGAGGCTCCCGTGCGTTCAGCTCGAGGTGAAGGCGCCCACGACGCGGTAGGTGACGAAGCTGGCGCCGTACGCCAACACCAGCAGGTACGAGAAGGCGAACGCCGGCCAGCGCCACGAGTTCGTCTCGCGGCGCATGATGGCGAGGGTCGACATGCACTGCAGCGCGAACACGAAGAAGACGAGCAGCGAGGCCACCGTGGCCGGTGTGAAGACGGGCTGGCCGGTACGGGGATTGACGTCCCGCCGCACCGCCTCGCGCAGCGAAGCGCCCTCGTCCTCGACGGCGTACACCTGGGCCAGCGTGGCCACGATCACCTCCCGGGCGGCCAGGCTGGCCACGAGCCCGACTCCGATCTTCCAATCGAAACCGAGCGGTGCGATCAGCGGCTCCAGGGCGTGGCCGAGGCGCCCGGCGGCGCTGTGCTCGAGGGCCGCGCGGGCGGCGTCCGTGGGATTCGCCGCGGGGTCCGGCGCCAGGCGCGGGAAGGTGAGCAGCATCCACAGGACCATGGAAACCAGGAGGATGATCGTGCCCGCGCGCTTGAGGAACGCCCAGGCACTTCCCCCGACCTGTCCCACCCACAGGCGGAAGCTCGGGATGCGGTACGACGGCAGCTCCATCGTAAATGGGGCCTGATCGACGCCGCGCCCGAAGACGCGCATCAGCACCGCGGCCACGACCGCCGCGGCGGCGGCCCCGGCGAGGTAGAGGCCGAGCAGCGTCAGGCCCTGCCATCCGAGCGGACCCCAGGCGTTGGTGGCGGGCACGAAGGCCGCGATCAGCAGCGCGTACACCGGCAGGCGCGCCGAGCAGGTCATGAGCGGCGCCACCAGCACGGTCACCAGGCGTTGGCGCGGCGACGGCACCGTGCGGGTGGCCATGATGCCCGGAATGGCGCAGGCGTAGGAGGAGAGGAGCGCCACGAAGGCGCGTCCCTCGAGACCGATGCGCCCCATGGCGCGGTCCACCACGAAGGCGGCGCGAGCCATGTAGCCCACGTCCTCCAGCAGATAGAGCAGCCCGAAGAGCAGGACGATCTGCGGCAGGAAGATCACGACGCCGCCCACCCCGGCCACGAGCCCGTCCGCCACGAAGTCCGCCGCCAGGCCCGGGGGCAGCCAGGTTCGGGCGGCGGCTCCCGCATGCGCGACCCCGGCGTCGATGGCGTCCATCAACGGCGTGGCCCAGGCGAAGATCAGCTGGAAGAACGTGACCATGACGACGGCGAAGACCAGCGTCCCCGCCACCGGGTGGAGAAGAATGCGATCGAGGCGTTCGGTGAGCGCGTGGGCCCCCGGGCGTTGGTGCAGCACGTGGCTGCATACCGAGTCGGCCCAGGCGGCGCGCTCGCCGATGGCCAGGGGCGGCGGCACCGGCGGTCGGCTCCACTGCTCGGGGTGGCCCAGAAGGCGCCGCAGCGTGTCGAGTCCGACACCCCGGTGCCCCACGACGCCGACCACGGGGATCCCGAGAGCCGCCTCCAGCCGCTCGCGATCGAGGCTGCCGCCGCGCGCGGCCAGCTCGTCCATCATGGTGAGAACCAGGCAGCTGGGGAGTCCCCGGTTCAGCACCTGCGCCACCAGCAACAGCGATCGCTCCAGCGAGCAGGCGTCCGCCACCACCACCACGGCGTCGGGCGCCGCCACGCCGTCGACGGCCCCCTCCAGCACCTGGTTGACGATGGCTTCGTCGGGACTCAGCGGGTCGAGGCTGTAGGTTCCGGGCAGGTCGATCAGCCGGCAGGAGCGGCCCGCGAACTTCGCCTCGCCCTCGCGCCGTTCCACGGTGACGCCGGGATAGTTGCCGACCCGGGCCCGCAGGCCGGTGAGCGCGTTGAAGAGCGTCGTCTTGCCCGCGTTCGGGCTCCCGACCAGACCCAGTCGGATCGGGTCGGGCGCAGCGGCTGCCGTCACGATGGCGCTTCCGCGCCGGCGTCCTCCGGCCGCACGGGGATGCGGGCCGCCTCGCTGCGCCGCAGGCACAAGCGGGTTCCGCGCACCTCGTACTCGACCGGGTCACCCAACGGGGCGCGCCGCACGACCCGCACCCGGGTGTCCGTCACGAAGCCCAGGTCCTGCAGCCGCCGGGCGATGGGATCCGAGGCGTCCATCTCCGCGACCTGGGCTTGGTCCCCAGGCGCCAGGTCGGACAGCCTCGTGGCGAAATTGACATTCGATTTCATGAAGGCGGCAGCGTAGCGGCCGCCGTGACGCCGCGCAGCGGGAACGAGAATGCGTTCGCAATCTGAAAGGGCGGGGCTAGTACTCGTGCTCCGCTCCGAGGGGACGCGTCATGAGCTTGAGGCCCGCCTGGGCCGGCGTGAGCTCGGCGTCCAGCACGGAGCGGACCATCTCGGCGATGGGCATCTCCACCTCGAGCCGCTCTGCCAGGCGACAGATGGCCCGGGTGGTGCGGACGCCCTCGGCCACCTCGCCCATGTCCGCCAGGATGTCGTCCAGCTTGCGGCCGCGACCCAGTTCGAGACCCACGCGGCGGTTGCGCGAGAGATCGCCCGCGCAGGTGAGCACCAGGTCCCCCATCCCGGACAGACCCAAGAATGTGAGTGGATTCGCACCCATTTGCACACCCAGCCGCGTGATCTCGGCCAGCCCCCGGGTCATGAGCGCGGCCCGGGTGTTGTCGCCGGCTTCCATGCCGTCCGCCATGCCCACGGCGATGGCCACCACGTTCTTGAGCGCTCCGCCCAGTTCGACGCCGACCACGTCGTCGTGCGAGTAGCAGCGAAACCACGGACACGAGAGCGTCGACTGGACGGAGATGGCGTAGGCGGGCTCCTCGCAGGCCACCGTGACCACGGTGTTCTTCTGCTGCGCGATCTCCTTGGCAAAGGACGGACCCGACAGGCACGCGATGCGCGGGTGGTGGGGTTCCGGCAGGACGTCGCGCAGGACCTGGTGCATGGTCATGCCGGTCTCGAACTCGATGCCCTTGATGGTGGAGACCAGGATCGCCTCCTCCGACACGGCCGGCAGCGCTCGCAGCATGACTTCGCGAATGCTGTGACTGGGGACGGAGAGAATCACCAGCTCGGCGCCCGAGAGCGCTTCCGCGAGATCGGAAGTCGCCTGCACCGCGCTCGGGATCTCGGCCTGCGTCAAATACCGGGGGTTGCGCCGGTCGCGGTTGATCCCCTCCACGACCGCGGCGTCGCGCGCCCACAGCCGGACGTCGTGTTCGCGAGCGCACAACATGGCGAGGCAGGTGCCGAAGCTCCCGCCGCCGATGACCGCGACAGGTGTTCCCATGCCGCGATTCTACCATCCGTCAGCGCGTCCAGAAGCTGTCGATTTTGCGCCGGTTTCTTGACCCAGTAGGGGCTGCTGGCTACGTTCCGCCGCGATTTCTGGGCCTGGCGGGCGATGTGCGTCGGGACCCGCTCCCTCCGCGACCAGAACGCCAAAGGAGCGAAGGATGCTCGCCGAGTATGCCGGCGTTCTCGTGATTCTCGTCATCGCGCTGTTGCTGACGGGAGGCATGATGGCCGTGCATCTGCTGCTCGGCCCGCGGCGTTCGTTCCCCGAGAAGAACGAGCCGTTCGAGTGCGGCGAGTCGCAACTGGTCTCGCCCAAGCAGCGCTTCGCGGTGAAGTTCTACCTGGTCGCCATCCTCTTCGTCGTCTTCGACGTGGAGGCCATCTACTTCTATCCGTGGGGTGCGACCTTCACGGAGCTCGGGTGGCACGGCTTCGTGGCGATGTTCGTCTTCACCGTGCCCCTGGTCGTCGGCCTCGTCTACGAGTGGATGAAGGGCGGTCTGGAGTGGTGACGACGCACATCGGCGACGCGCTGCGCAGCGAGATCGACGCCGAGATCGCCAAGTACCCGCAGCCCCGCGGCGCCCTACTGGCGGCGCTGCACCGCGTGCAGCGGGAGACCGGGTACATCTCGGCGGACGTCGCCCGCGAGGTGGCGGAGATCTTCGAGATCCAGCCCGTGGAGGTGATGGAGGTCGTCACCTTCTACAACATGTTCTACGCGACGCCGCAGGGCCGGCATCACGTTTACGTGTGCACCAACCTGCCGTGCTCGCTTCGGGGCTCGCGCTCGCTGCTGCGTCAGCTCGAAGCGCACCTCGACGTCCGAGCCGGGGAGACGACGTCGGACGGCCGCATCACGCTCGGCCACGAGGAGTGCCTGGGTGCGTGCGCCTACGCGCCCATGCTGCGGGTCGACGAGACCTACCACGAGGACCTCGACGCCGAGCGGGCGAAGCGGATTCTCGACGAGCTGGAGTAAGCGAGTGGGCCTGCAGGTTCCCTACGTCACCAGCTACCTGACGGAGCACTTCGGCGACGACGACGCGCTGTCGCTGGAGGGGTACGAGCGCAGGGGAGGCTACCAGGCCGCGCGCAAGGCGCTCAAGAAGATGGAGCCCGAGGAGATCGTCGAGCTCGTGACGGAGTCGGGTCTCCAAGGGCGCGGCGGCGCCGGTTTCTCGACGGGCATGAAGTGGTCGTTCATGCCGACCGGCGACGACAAGCCCAAGTACCTGGTGTGCAACGCGGACGAGTCCGAGCCGGGTTCGTTCAAGGACCGCATCCTGCTGGAGCGCGGAGCGCACCAGTTGATCGAGGGCATTCTGATCGCGGCCAAGGCGACCGGCGCCTGTTGCACCTTCGTCTACGTGCGCGGGGAATACGCCGAGCCGGCGCGGCGGCTCGAGGCGGCGATCGCCGAGGCCGAGGCCAAGGGCTACCTGGGCAAGAAGTGCATGGGCAGCCGCCTCGCGCACCGCATCGTGGTGGCGCGCGGCGCCGGCGCTTACATCTGCGGCGAAGAGACGGGCCTGTTGGAGTCGCTGGAGGGCAAGAAGGGCCAGCCGCGCAAGAAGCCCCCGTTTCCGGCCCAGCACGGTGCCTTCGGCATGCCCACCACCGTGAACAACGTCGAGACCTTCTGCCACATCCCGCACATCGTGAACCGGGGCGTCGAGTGGTTCCGCGGCTTCGGCACGGAGAAGAGCCCGGGCACCACGCTCTTCGGGGTGTCCGGCCACGTGGCGCGGCCGGGGCTCTACGAGCTGCCGCTGGGGACTCCTCTCGACGAGATCGTGTTCGAGCACGCGGGCGGCGTACCCGACGGCCGCAAGGTGAAGGGCGTCATTCCGGGTGGGATGTCGATGCCCGTCCTCCCCGCCGGCCAGCTCGACGTCCCGATGGCGAACGAGTTCCTGCGCGAGCGCAAGACCATGCTCGGCACCGGCGGCGTCATGGTGATGGACGAGACCACCTGCATGGTCCGGGTGGGCTGCGTCATCTCGTACTTCTTCCGCGACGAGTCCTGCGGCCAGTGCACGCAGTGCCGCGAGGGCACGGGCTGGATCAACAAGATCTGCGACCCTATCGAGAGCGGCCGCGGCGTGTCCGAGGACCTGGACCTGATCCTCGACGTGGCCTCGAACATGGAGGGCCAGACGATCT
>JAKSBN010000293.1 GCA_022361175.1 Pseudomonadota bacterium
CACCTGCTGCCATGCGGTGCAGAACAAGGTCTGGTCCGAAGATCCGGAGGGCGCGAAGTGGGAGTGGTACCGGGTGCTGCGCGACGCCGAGCCGGAGGCGCGTGGTTGCTGCTAGCCGTGAGGAGTTGTGCGGAGACCCAGTTCGTCCGGCGCGGGCGCGGCGAGGGGAGCGAAGGCGAAATCAAGCGCAGCCCACCCCCCTCTCGACGAAGCCTCCAACCCACCGCCTGGCTCACCTGTTCAGAACGTTCTCCGCCCCCCAAGCGAGCCATTCGCCTTCGCTCCCCTCGCCGCGCCCGCTCGCGCGGTGCGTGCCCGCCTTGGAGCGAGCCGACCGTCAGTCGTTGTGGGGAGGTGGGGTGAGGCGTCGGAGGCGGCGGCGCTGCAGGGCGAGCCAGGCGCGGCGGACGCTGCGTTCGAGCCAGGGGATGCGGCGCTCCGAAACGCGTTCGCCGTCCTGGAAGGTCTCGACGCGCTCGCCCGACACGCGCTCTTCGGCGCCCTTGGCGCGCAGGATGCGGTACGGGCGCGAGGCGTTCCAGACGTCCTCCGCGTGGGTGATGCGGACGGGCAACGTCTCTCGGTAGCGGTTCGCGATCTCCTGCAGGCGCGGCGATGTGTCGAAGGCGTCGGCGCTGGCCTGGCGGATGCAGAGCTCGAGTCCGTCGACCCGGGGCGAGAAGTCGAGCACGGCACCCAGGCGGTCCGGTCGGTCGTCGTCCTCGAACGACCCCTGTAGCCAGGCGCAGCGATACGCGCGGCAGATGCCGGGGCGCTCGGCGTAGATTCCGCAGCCTCCTTCGGCCCGCTGGTGCCGACACGGCGTCCCGCCGGGCTTCGCGAGGGCGTCGACCCGCAGCACCTGGCAGCAGAGCGAGCAGCGACCGCAGCTCCGCGCGGACTCAGGCACGGCCGACGTCCGCGCGCGGGAACGCCACGGGCAGCGGCAGGCCGTACTCGGCCTGAAGTGCCGCATCCACGGCCGCCAGGAATTCGACCACCGCGCGACGCACGTCCGCCCAGGCGAACGCGATGGGGGACGCGAACTCGCGCGTCTGGGCCCGGAACCGGAATCCCTCCACGCCCGGGTCGATGCCGATCACGTCGCCCAGCATGGCGTCCCGGGGATGGAACGAAAAGCCACCCGTCTCGGGGGAGCCGGACAGCCACTCGGCCAGCGCCGCCGCCAGCTCGACGACGGGGAAGTGATCCTCCTCGAAGAAGAGCTCGGGCCCCACGAAGAGCCGGAACGAACCCGTCGCACGGGTGACGTCGCCCCTCTCGTCGGGTGCGGCATCGAGGCGAAAGTCGAAGACCAGGTGTTCGGTCGCGCTCATGGCGTGCCTCGAGATCGACGGCCGGAGGCGCTGCTAGCGGTAGAGGAACGCGTCGGGGGTTTCCTTCGGTCCGCGCCAGCGCGGAAACGCGCCCAGACTCAAGTCGCGCAGCGATCCCTGCACCACCAGGTCGAAGGGGAGGACCGACTCGCGGCTGCGCACCATTCCGTAGCGCTCCCGCACGCCCTGGTAGGTGTACGTGGAACGGGCGGTGGGGCGCGTGTCCACGCGGTCGGTCAGCCCCAGGCGCGCGCGTTCCAGGTAGAGATCCCGCGGCGCGTTGGCCGCCTGCTTGTCGTCGCGGTCCACCCGCTCGTTGCGCAGTGCCGTCTCCTCCAGCAGCGAGACGACGCGCGCCAACCGCTCGCTGGAGACGCGGCGCGGCAGCCGCGTGGGCGCGTCCGCCTCGTCGCCGCTCTCGGCCAGAAAAGCGAACTCGAGCACGCGTCCGCCCGCCAGGGTCACGCCGTCCGGGTGCAGCTCGCCGTTCTCGGTCTGTCCGTCGATCAGGCTCGGCCGCAGACCCAACCCGTCGGGCCCGGCCAGGCGCGGGTTCTCGCGCAGGTACTGGGCCGTGATGCGAATCGACTGGGGTGTTGTGGTGCGCGTGATCTCCCGCACCCGCCCACCGGCGACCCGGCCGGCGTCGGTATCGTAGTACTCCTGGCTCAGGCGCTTCAGCATCGAGACCTGCAGGTCGCGGCGCGGCTGGTCGAGGCTGATGCGGAGCGCTTGGTCCGCGGCGCGGGTGTGGATGTCCTCCCAAGCCAGCTCGCCCCCTTCGTCGCGGAGATCGCGCAGCAGACGCTCGACCGCGAGCCAGTTCTCGCGTTCTTCGTGGTAGTCGAGCAGCCAGGTGCGCACTTCCTCCGCGCGGCTGCCGCGCGGAGCGCGGTCCAGATAGCGCTGCGCGGCGGCCGCCGTCGAGACGTGGAAATCGAGGTTGGGCCGGAACGGGTAGACCAGGAGCCGCACCGGGAGTTGGACGAGCGTCTGGGCGACGGCCGGCAGGTCGACCAGATAGGCGATGGGCTTCGGGATGTGCGTGTACCGTGGCCCGTCGGCGAAGCGATCGAAGACCAGCCAGCGCGCGAAGCGCGCCCGCTCGCGGGAACGGATCTCGCGGAAAGCCTCGTACGGGTTCTGCTGGCTGCTATCGACCAGGTTGGCGGCGTGCCGCACCACGTTGGACCGCTCGGGCGAGCGTCGCGCCAGTCCGCGCAGGCGCTGCCAGGCGCGCTCCTCGCTTCCGGTCTCGGACTCGACCAGCGCGCGCACGAAGACGATCTCGTCGGAGAAAGCCTCGGATCCCTCGCTGGCGGCGAGCGCCCGCAGGTTCGCCTCGAGGTCGGCGCCCGGCGTGAGGAGATCTCGGGCCAGGGCCAGAGACGCTTCGTTGTCGCCCCCCGGCGTCGCCTCCAGCGAGCGCTGGAGCCGCGCCCGCTCCGCCGCTGCGGCCTGCTCCGCCTCGCCGACCAGCGCGACCAGCGCCGGGTCTGCCGGCGCGAAGTCGAGGGCCAGATTCGCCAGCACGCGCGCGCGCTCGTACTGGTCCGCGCGCAGCGCGCGGCGCGCCTGGCGGTGGAGCCGGTCGCGGTGGGTCTGGTGCAGCTCGGCCCGGGCACTCGCGACCTGTCGCGAGACCCGCTCGCTGTGCTGACCGTCGGGGTCCTCGGCCAGGTAGCGCTGGCGCAGCACGAGCGCCTGACGCTCGCGCGTCGAGAGGGCGTCCTCGCGATAGCTCTGCGCCAGGTAGTGGGCTGCGCTCGATGCCAGCGCCACCGGCGCGACCGTAAAGCCCGTCAGGAGGGAACGGCCGACGGGTTCCGACACGGCGTTGAACGTGCGCGCGAAGAGCGCGTGATAGTCGTCGAGCACCCGCTCGTTGGCCAGCCGCAGGGGGTCGTCAGCGACGGCGCGTTCGAGCCGCGCTTCCAGGGCGGGATCGGCCGAGATGTCCCTCGTCCGCAGCAGCGCGCGGGTGGCGCGCCGATACCCCGCGTCGTCGGGGGCGGTCGCGTTCCGGAGGTCGTGGGCCAGGGCCAGCAGGTTCGGATTGCGCGAGTCCCCACCGTCGACCGCCTCCAGCTCCGAGAGCGCGGCTTCCACTCGCTCGAGGTCGTCCACCAGGGCGGCGCCGGCCAGGCGAGCGGCCAGCCGGTCCTCGGCCTCGGGAGTCGGAGCGACGCGCACCGAGAGCGGCTCGAGCGGCGAGCCCGCCGGCACCGGCACCGGTGTGCGGCACGCCGCCGCCGCCAGCGCGCAGAGCAGGAGCGCCGGCCACAGGCGCTGCGGCCGCCCGGCTCGGCTGCGCGCGGTCTTACGGCGTGAAACGGTCACGATCCACCTTGAGCGTGAAGGCCAGGAAGGCTTCCAAGCGGCGCGCGGCCACCAGTTTCTCGGGTGTCCCGTCCTGCCCCGCGACGCGCTGATAAAGATGGGAGGCGGAGTCGACCAGCTCCCGGAACTTGGGCGGGTCGAAGCGCAGGCTCTCGGGCGGGTGCGCGGCGGCGTACTCGCCGGCCAAGCTCGCGAAGAAGTCCGCCAGCTCCAGCGTGTGGAGGCGGATGTTCTTGCTCTCCGGGTGGCGGCTGACCAGGCGCTGGAGTTCACCCACGGCGCGAACGTTGCCGTCGCGCAGCACGCCCCGCAGCGCCACGAAGTAGCGCGCCCGCGTGCGATCGGTGCGCTCGATCTCTTCCCGTGCCACGGGCGCGTAGTGGGTTCCGACGACTCGCCGCAGCAGCAGCTCGAGGCGCGCCACCCGCTCGTCGAGCGCCTCGAGCGTCGCGTCCACGTCGAGCGGGTAGGCCGGTGCCGTGTCCTCCGGTAGCGGATCGCGCAGGTCGATTCCCAGGGAGACGGCGGCGGCGAGCGCCTCGCACACTTCCGCACTGGCGAGAGCGGTCTCCGCCAGCTGTGGTTCCGCCTCGGCCGCGTCGCGGTAGCGCTCGGCGGCCAGCGGGTAGGCGCGAAGCCGCTCGAGTGCGCGGCCCTTGGCCATCGCGACGACCCCGGCGAAGTGCCCGGCCGCGAGAGCCTCGGCGTGCAGGCGCTCGGCGCTTTCCAGACGCAGCAGCGTGGCCCGGTAGACGTTGCGGCCGCTGAAGTCCGTGGCGGGAGCGAAGCGATACGTGTCGTCCGGCACGTGGCGGCGCAGCACGGACACGATCTCGAGCACGTTTTCACTCGGCGTGTACGTGGCCTCGCGCTTCTTGGCCGCGAGACAGCCGGACACGGCGACGACCAGCGCCGACGTCGCCAGCGCGACGCGGATGGGAGCGTGCCGTCTCATCCGGCCCGGCGCCGACTCGTCGCCTTGGACTTCGGGCGCTTGGGCGGGCTCGGTTTCGCGACCACCGCGTTCAGCATCTTCTCGGTGGCGATGATGGCCGCTCCCAGCTGGTCGGAGTCGACTCCCAGCGTCGAGAAGGTCTCGTCGCTCCACTGCGAGCTGCGCCTGGCGGGCGACGACCGCCACGTGATGATCGTCTCGACCAGCGCGCCCGTGCGTCCGCCGGGCGGGATGCGGACGCGGTAGTCGGCCAGGATCGGGATCTCGATGCCAAAGGGCCGCACGGCCTTCTTGAGGGCGTTCATGAAGGCGTCGTAGCCGCCGTCGCCGTCGGCTTCGCCCGTCGCCGTCTCGCCGCGGAACGCCACCGTGACCGATGCCCGCGGCACCTCGCCGTGGGCCACGTTCACGCGGTAGTCCTGCACCCGCACCAGCTGCTCGCCCGGCGCCTTCAGGACGTCTGCGATGATGTAGGGCAGATCCTCCGGCGACACGGTGTGCTTGCGGTCGCCCAGCTCGATGATGCGCTGGAGCACGAGATCTCGATTCGCGGGGGCGAGCTCGATGCCGAGCGCCTCCAGGTTGTGGTCGAGCGAGGCCTTGCCCGAGAGCTTGCCCAACGCGTAGCGGCGCGCGCGCCCGAAGCGCGCCGGCGCGAGCCGCGTGGCGTAGAGGTCGCCCTTGGCGTCGCCGTCGGCGTGGATGCCGGCGGTCTGGGTGAAGACGTCGCGGCCCACGATCGGGCTGTTGGCCGCCACGTCCTTGCCGCTGAAGGTCTCCACCATTCTTGAGACCGCGGCCAGCCGCGACTCGTTCACCCCGATTTCCAGGTCGGTGTGGTCCTGGATGGCGGCCACGATCTCGGCCAGCACCGTGTTTCCGGCGCGCTCTCCCATGCCGTTCACGCTGGTGTGGACGCCCCGGGCCCCGGCGCGGACCGCCTCCAGCGCGTTGGCGGTGGCGAGACCGTAGTCGTTGTGACAGTGGAACTCGAAGTCCACGTGGGGCCAGGTGGCCACCATCAGACCCACGTAGCGCGTGACGTCCTGCGGTGTGAAGACGCCCAGCGTGTCCGCCAGGTAGATCCGCGCGACCCGCAGCTCGCGCAGCAGCTGCACCATGGCGAAGACGTAGTCGAACGAGTCGCGCACGCCGCTCGACCAATCTTCCAGATAGACGTTGACGGTGAACCGCCTCCGCCGCGCGGCCCGGATCGTCTGCTCGATGCGCTTGCGGTGCTCTTCCGGCGACTGACCCAGCTGGGCGCGGCAGTGGCGTTCCGAGCCCTTCACCAACAAGTTCATCACCTTGCCGCCCACGCCGGCGATCCAGTTGATGGAGGTCTCGCCGTCCACGTAGCCGAGCATCTCGACCCGCTGCACGAGCCGGGCCTTGCGCGCCCAGCTGCACACGCGCTTGGCGGCTTCGCGCTCGCCTTCCGACACGCGGGTGGAGGCGATCTCGATGCGATCGACCTCCAGGTCTCGCAGCAGCATTCGCGCCAAGTGGAGCTTCTCGGCCGGCGTGTACGATACGTCGGGCGTCTGTTCGCCGTCTCGGAGCGTGGTGTCCATGATGGCGATGCGTCGCGCTTCCAATGCCTCTCCTTCCGCCGCGGCGGCTCGCGACCCCCAGAAACGCCGAAGGCCGCGGAATTCCGCGGCCTTCTGGACCCCTCGTGGGGCGACCCTACGTCGCCCGGGATCCCGGCCGCAAGCCGGTAATCCCAATGCTCCCACTGCCCGCAGAGCGGGGCCGTTGGGGCATCTCGCACGTGAGGTGGTCCTGCCGTGCCATGGCGCCGGAGGGTACCTACACTGCGCGGCCGTGACCACCCACTCCCCCCGCTCCTGGATCGTGGAGGCGGCCGACGCCGACCAGCGCCTGGACCGATTCTTGGCCGAGCGCCTCGACCTCTCGCGCGCCCAGGTGCGCCGGCTCCTGGCGGAGGGGGCGGTGCGGCTGGGCGACCAGGAGGCGTCCGCTCGGCACAAGGGGACACCGCTGCGCGTCGGCGATCGGGTGGTGGTGGCGGCCCATCGGTCCCCGGCCGACCAGCGGATCCGCCCCGAGCCCGACCGGCCGCTCTCCGTCCTGACCGAGGGGGAGGGCTGGCTGGCGGTCGACAAGCCCGCCGGATGGCCCGTGCACCCGTTTCGAGAGGACGAGACCGGCACCGTCCTGAACGCGGTTGCCGCTCGCCGGCCGGAGCTGCAGGGCGTGGGCGAGGGCGGATTGCGGAGCGGCGTCGTGCACCGGCTCGACGTGCAGACGTCGGGTGTCCTGTTGGTGGCCTCGGCGCCCGCCGCCTGGGAGTGGTTGCGCGCGGCGTTCCGCAGCCATCGGGTCGCCAAGCGCTACCGGGCCCTGGTGCTCGGGCGGGTGGAGGAGGCGGCCGAGCTGGCCGTGACGCTTCAGATCGCACAGCACCGCCCGGCGCGCGTTCGCGTGGTGCCCGAAGGAACGCCAGGTGCGCGCCGCACCGAGCTGGCGTGGACGCCCCTGGAACACTGGCCCGACGCCACGCTGCTCGAGGTGCGCCCCCGCACCGGCTTCCTGCACCAGATCCGCGCCACGTTGGCGGACCGGGGGCACCCGGTGCTCGGCGACGCCCTCTACGGCGGAGACGGCGCCGCCTGCCCGGTGCCCGCCGACCGCCACCTGTTGCACGCGGCGGGGGTTCGGGTGGGCGACGTGGCGGCGGAGAGCCCCGACCCGGCGGATTTCGCGGCGGCGCTTCAAGCGCTGCGCGTGCGGCTATGATCGCGCCATGCAGATCTTGATCGTATTCGCGTCCCAGACGGGTCGCACCGCGAAGTTGGCCGAGGCCGTGGCCGAGGGCGCCGCCGAAGCGGGTGCCGAGGTGGCCTGCAAGTCCGTCGAAGAGGCGGAAGCCGCGGACCTCACGGCGGCCGACGCCATCGTCCTGGGTTCGGGGGTGCACATGGGCGGCATCGAGTCGTCGATGCGCGCCTTTTTCGAACGCATGGCTCCGCTGTGGATGCAGGGCGAGCTGGTGGGCAAGTTGGGAGCCGCGTTCGTCACGGCGGGCGCAGGCGCGCGCGGAGGCGGCGAGTTGGCGCTCTTGTCGCTGCTCGCGAACCTGGCCGAGCACGGCATGCTGTTGGTCCCGATGCACAACCGGATGGCCGGCTTCGGGAGTGCGGGTTGTCACTGGGGCCCCGTCGCCTGGACGAATCCGCGGGCCGGCGAGCCCGGACCGACCGCGGCGCACTGCGACGCCGGACGCGCGCACGGGCGGCACGTGGCGGAATGCACCGCGCGCTGGCTGGCCGGAAGCGACGCTGTGAAAGGGTGATTCCGCCCCAAACCGCGCGACGCCCATCCTTCCCTGAGACGAGAACCGTGAGAGAGGAAGAGATCGAACGCGAGGTGCTCCGCTAGCGCACCTGGCGGAACGTCTATGCGCCCGATCCGTCTCGCACGCGGAGCAGCGTCAGTCCGTCCGCGATCGAGAGCATCACGCGATCGACGCGCTCGTCGCGCGCGATCCGGTCGTTGAAGTCGCGGATGCAGCGCGTGTTCTCGTCTTGCGCGTCCGGGTCCGCCACCCGGCCGCTCCACAGCACGTTGTCCACCAGCACGACGCCTCCGGGTCGGATCCGCTTCAGGCATTCTTCGTAGTAGAGCGGGTAGTTGGGCTTGTCCGCGTCGATGAAGGCCAGATCGAAGTCGCGCGTCGTCGGAAGCGCTCGCAAGGTGTCGGCCGCCGGTGCCAGCTCGAGCCGAATCTTGTGGGCGACGCCCGCCTTCTCCCAGAAGCGTCGACCCATCGAAGTCCACTCCTCGCTGACGTCGCAGCACAGGAGTTGTCCGGTCTCCGGGAGGCCGCGCGCGATGCAAAGGGCCGAATAGCCGGTGAAGGTGCCGACCTCGATGGCGCGCGATGCCCCGAGGAGCCGCGTCAAGATCTCGAGGAAGGCGCCCTGCTCCGGCGCGATCTGCATGATCGCCGCCGGGCCCAGGGTGCGCGTCGCTTCGATCAGCTCGCGTTGGACGGGGTCGGGCGGCGTGCCGTGGGCCACCATGTAGTCGTGCAGGGCGGGCGAGAGCCCGAGCGACTTCTGGGGGTTCTCCACGAGTCCTCCTAGGTCGGCTTCTGCTGCTTCATCTGCAGCCGCATCGAAACCGCACGCGCGTCTTCCGCCTCGGGGATCATCCCCTTCTGCTGGTAGAAGCGCGACAGGTTCGTGTGGCTGAGAGGATCTTCCGGCTCCAGCTCGATCAGGCGCTTCGCCGCCTGGATGGCGCCGTCCAGATCCCCGGACTTCGCCAGAGCCAGCGACAGGCCGTTCCAGGCGATCGCCAGCTGGGGATCCAGCTCGAGCGCCTCCCGGTAGCGGCCGATGGCGGCCTCCAGCTCGTTGGCGACGAAATGGCCGAAGCCCTGCTTGTAGAGCGCCTTCGCGTCGGACATGACGCCAGTATACTGGGCCCGGCATGACGGTCCGCATCCTGGCGAACAACGAGCGCGAAGCGCTGCTGGAGCTCCTCGACGGCTGGGACGTCGGCGACGGCTGGCGCGGGCGCGACTTCTTCGACCGCCTGGTGGGAGAGGACGACGGCGAGAACGTATGGATCGCCGAAGCGGATGGCCGCCTGGCGGCCTGCTTGCAGATCTTTCCGCGCCGACTGCGCGTCTACGGGCAAGGCGTTCCCACCGGCGGCATCGGCAGCGTCTACACCGACCCCGCAAAGCGCCGCTCCGGTCTGGCGACGGCTCTGCTCGAGGCCGCGGTGGAGAACATGAAAAAGCGCGGCTTCGAGCTGTCGCTCTTGTTCTCTCCGCGCACGCGTTTCTACGAAGAGCGCGGCTGGCAGGCGTGGAACGGCCAGCGGGCGATCCTGCGCCGCAAGCCGAGCTGGAACGGAACGACCGTGCCGGAGGGCCTCGAGGTGGTTCCGTTCGAGCCCTCGCTCTTGCCCGCCATCCGGGATCTCTACGAGGCCTACTCGGGCCAGCGTCCCGGCACCGCGGTGCGCGACGAGCGGGACTGGGCAACCAGTCTGCGCCTGGCCGGGAACCCCGACGAGGAGTTCCGAGTGGCGCTGGAGGCCGGGCAGCCGGTGGCCTACGTGCGGGCGATCCGGCTGAACGAGGCGCTGACGATCGCCGAGCTCGGTCGCCTGGAGACCGCGGCGGAGGCCCTGGCCGTGCTGCTGGACGGCCTGTTGGGCGAGCGCGACCCGGATCCCTTGACCGGCGGCCGGCAGTCGTCCGCCGAGTTCCGCACGGCGGCGCTGGTGCCGAGCTTCGACGATCTGCCGCTGATCGTGGCGCTCGAGCACCGCGATCTGACGTCCGCCCCGGTGGACGATGCGACGGTGATGCTGCGGTGCCTGAACGTGCCCGCCGTCGCGGGTCGGCTGGACGTATCGCTGTTTCCCGACGAATCGGAATCGGGGTTCCTGCAGCGGATTCTGCCCCCCGACCACTTCGTCTTCTGGCCGGCGGATCGCTTCTAGGCCGAGCCGCGCTCTCCCTTTGCGAGACGCCGCTCGGCGCGGCGAAGGAACACCTGCATTTCCCGCCCCGTCTGCAGGTCGCCCGTCTCCTCGGCGACGGCGAGTCCCCGGCGGAGGACCTCGATGGCGCCGTCGAGCTCGTCGCTCTCCACCAGCGAGCGCGCCAGCTCGCGAAACGCCGCCGTGTAGTCGGGGCGAACCTCGAGTGCGCGCCGGTACGCGCGCTGCGCGGCGTCGGCGTCTCCCGTGTCGGCCTCCGCCCGTCCCAGCGCGTACCAGGCCATGGCGTCTTCGGGGTCGCGCTCGAGCGATTGGCGCAACACGGCGACGCGCTTCTGCAACCGGTCGGCATCCGTCATGCGGGGGAACGTACCCAAGCTACACTGCCCGGGCCGCCGGCGAGGCGGCGCGGAGGTGCCGTGACGAGGGCCGCAGGGGACGCGAGAGAAGTGATCGAGGTCGGCGACTTCGGCAGCGTGGTGTCCGCCGACCGGGAGAACCCTACCTGGGTTCCGGCCGGCTTTCCCGTCGGTGCGGGCGAGATGTGGACCTATCAGGAGCCGGACGCCGTGGTCGTCGTGCAGGACGGGCGCCTGCGCGTGGGCGCGGTCCCCTACACGCGCCACCACGACCAGGTGCAGATCCTGGACAACGCCAAACACATGTACTTCTCCACCCGCGCCTTCGCCGCGCCCGAAGGCGGCCGCCTGCGCGTCGAGTGGACGATGGCGGCCCAGATCGTGAACGCGCGCGAGCGCGATCTCTACGACGGCTTCGTGTCGTTCCACTGGATGGACCTCTCTACCGGAACCGCAATCGACTTGTTCGCCTCCAACGAAATCGTGGCGACCGTCTACGCGCGCCTGCCCTTCCCGGGCGTGAACGTCCCGCGGCCCGAGCGCGGCCCCCGCTACTTCTCGCTCTTCGACGAGTTCGCGGACCGTACTCGGGCGGGCGAGCCCCACGCCTACGCCATCGCCTACGACCGCGGGGCGGGCGTGCTCGAGTGGTTCATGGATGGCGAGCGACTGAAGCGAGAGACGCGCGTGCCCGACATCGGCGCCGGCATCTTGGCGCTGGGGCTCATGACGGAGAAGGACCTGGTGCCCGACAAGGGCAGCGTCTCGTGCCACGGCCAGGGAGCCGTCGGAACCTGGAGCGACATCCGGGTCACGCTCGAGGCGCCGTGATCTCGCCGGCCACGCTCCTGCGCGCGGTGCGGGCCCCGTCGCTCACGGCCGGCGCCATGCCGGCGCTGGTGGCGGCGGCCACGGCCAGTTTCGAGGGCGTCTCGGTGGCGGGCGGGCGGCTGGCGCTGGCGCTCGTGGGGCTGGTCTCGCTGCAGGCGGGCGTCAATCTCCTGAACGACTACTTCGACGATGCCAGCGGTCTCGACGCCGATCCCGAGTTCGCGGACAACCCGTTTCCGCTCGGGAGTCGGGTCATCCAGGAAGGCGCGCTCTCGCCCCGCGGCGTCCTGGCGGCCGCGGCGGTGTGCTTCGCGGTCGGTGCCGCGTGTGGCCTGGTGCTCGATCGCGTCCACCCCGGCCACGTGGTCCTGTGGCTCGGCACGGCCGGCGCGGCGCTCGGCACGCTCTACACGGCGCCGCCGCTGCGGATCGCCTACCGCGGGGCGGGCGAGCCGATCACCTTCGCGCTCTTCGGGCCGGTGGCCGGGATGGGGTCGTACTACGTCTTCGCCGGCCACGTGACCCCTCTCTCCGCTCTGACCTCGACCTTGGTCGGGCTTTTGGCCATGGCCATCCTGTTCATCCACCACTTTCCGCAGCACGACGCCGACAAGCGCCACGGCAAGCGCACTCCCATCGTCCGCCTCGGGCGTGTACGGGCCGGCAAGCTCGTGCCGATGTTGTTGGCCACGCCGTACGTCCTGGTGACGGCCGCCGTCGTCGCGGGCGGGTTGCCGGCGCCCACGCTCGCCTTCTGGCTGACCGCGCCGCTGGCCGTCTCCGCGGCGCGCAAGGCGCTCTCGCGATCGGAGAGCCCGAAGCACATGGCGGTCGCCGTGGCCCAGGTGCTGGGTGTTCACTTCCTGGGCGGCATCGCCCTGGCGGGCGGGCTCTGGCTCGCCGCCTGGGTCTGAGGGCGTTCGCATGGGCTGGCGAGATCAACTGCGGGATCGGCTGTTCGGGAACTTCATGGCCACCCTGGCGATGCTGCTCTCGTTCATGCAGGTCCTGATCCTCCACTGGGTGCTTCGCGTCCTGCTGCACGGACAGGGGCTCGGGACCTTCGGAGCCGTGGCGCTCTTCGCCGTGCTCTCCCTGGCCAACCACCGCTCGCTGCCGGTGCTGCGTCGCCTGCGCCGCCAGACGGGTTGGCCGCGTCGGTTCGCGCGAGCCTATATGGCCGGCGGACTGGCGACGCTCCTGGTGGGCCTGGCCGTCGCGTTCTCGTTCGCCGGTCTGTTGCCCCTCGCGTCGCTGCTGGGGGCCCTGGGCCTCTCGGGCGCGGCGGCCTGCGCCCTCTTCCGGGCCTCGAGCCTGCTCTTGGTGGGGGGCCTCTTGGGCATGCTGGCCTGGGGCTTCACCGCCGGACAGTGGCAGATCGAGCGCACGCACCTGCGGGTTCGCCTCGATGCCCTGGCGGACGAGCACCGCGGCCTGCGCATCGTCCAGATCTCGGATCTCCACATCGGAAACGGGTTGGAGGGAGAACGGCTGTCGGCCCTGGTGGCTCACGTGAACGCCATGGATCCCGACCTGATCGCGCTCACGGGCGATCTGTTCGATTTCGACCCGGCCTACGTGCAGGACGGGGCCCGCCGGCTGGGCGCGCTGCGCGCGAGGCTCGGGGTCTACGCCGTGCTCGGCAACCACGACACCTATACGGGCGAGGCCCTGGTCGCGGAGGCGCTCGCGGAGCGGGCCCCGGAGCTCGTGCTCCTGCGCGGCGACTGCGTTCGTCTGGAGGGGGCGCTCCCGCTCTACATCGCCGGCGTCGACGACCCCGGCCGCGATTGGACGGCGCGGGGCGTCCACATGGAGTCGTTGGAGAGGCTCGCCGAGAGTCGACCCGACGACGGTCCGTGCGTGCTGCTGGTGCACCGCCCCGAGGCGTTTCCGCAGGCCGCCCGGCTCGGGTTCGAGCTGGTGCTGGCCGGCCACACGCACGGGGGCCAGATCGCGCTGCCGTTTCCGGGCGGGCGCTACAACCTGGCCCGCATCATCACGCGCTTTCACCGCGGCCTGTACCGGCGCGCGGGCTCGACGCTCTACGTAAACCGGGGCGTCGGCGTGGCGGGACCGGCGATCCGCTTCAACTGTGCGCGCGAGATCGCCACCATCGAGCTGGCGTAGCGGTGGGCGGAACCGCGGGCGAAGAGGCGGGCGCCCGGATCCTGACCGGCGGACACCGGGGCGTGGTCAGCGTCGGCGAGGCGGGGAAAGGGCCGTGGTCGGTTCCGGTCTGGTACGGCTACGCGCCCGGACGCGGCCTCTGGTTCGTGACGGAGCGAAGCGGCCGACTCGGAAAGCTCGCCGAGCGGGCGCCCCGCCTCACGCTCTGCGTGGAGGCGTCTCGGCCGGGAGTCTGGGTGAGCGTGGAGGGGCCGGTCGTCGCCATGGAGCGGATGGATCTCGAGCGCGACTTGCGTCCCGTCGTACGGGCGGCGCTGGGGGACGCCGCCGGCGACCGCTATCTCGAAGAGCTTCCGCCGCAGCGGCGGGTGGCCGTGTGGGTGGCTCCGGAGGACTGGCGGACCGGAAGCGAGGGGCTCTCGTGAGCGGTGATGCGGGCTGGCGCACGCGGGCATCGCGCCTGGTGTTCGAGAGTCGCTGGTTCCGGCTGCAGCAGGACGACGTCACGCTCCCGAGCGGCGAGGACATCACCTACACGTGGCTGGATCACCCGGGATTTGCGGTCGTGGTGCCGCTGCTCGACGACGGCCGCGTCGTGATGGAGCGGGTCTACCGGCACCCGCTTCGGCGGAGCCAGCTGGAGTGCCCGTCGGGCGGGCTCGACGGCGACCCGCCGGAGGTCGGCGCCCGGCGCGAGCTGGAGGAAGAAACCGGATACCGGGCCGGCAGGCTCGATCGCCTGGGCCGGTTCGCGGGCAGCAGCGGGCGCAGCAACGAGGAGTTCGATGCCTTTCTGGCGCGCGATCTGCGCGCGGACGGCCGCATGTCCCGCGAACCGACGGAGACGATGGAGCTCGAGCTCGTGCCCCTGCCGGAGCTGCTGACGAAGATCCGGCAGGGGCGCTTCGAGGACGCGCCTTCGGCCCTGGCGCTGCTGCTGGCAGCCGACTTCCTGAGGCGCGAAGCCGGGGCCGGCTGAGGCCTAGAACGCCGCCTGCCAGCCGACGATCACGTTCCAGTCCACCTCGAGCTGGGGGCCGTCCAGGCTCTGATACAGCGGCCACAGGCTCTCGATGGCCAGCCGATGGCCTCCCACGACGGGCCAGCTCTCGGGCGCCAGCAGGTTCATGCTGACGCCTCCGTTCAGGCGCTCGCCGCCGCGTCGGTTGGGATCGGCGGTCGGGACCATGGCGGGATTCAGCCCGTCGTCGTCGCCCGAGATGTCCGCGAAGTCCTCCCAGTGCAGACGCAGGCCGAAGGACGCGAACGACAGCGGGCTGACGGCGCCCCAGGCCGTCAGGTCGTAGCGGTGGCCCAGGCGATAGGAGAGGTCGTTGCGGCCCAGGCGAATGGTGCCGAGGGCCTGCGCGCCCCACGAGAGCCAGTCGGCCTGGCCCGTGTACGTGAGCCCAGGCAGCAGGTCCCAGGTGCCGGAGCCGGTCTGCATCGGGTACGGGAGCCGCACGCGGCCCATGGGCGTCTCGTCGCGCTCGTTGATGGAGCCGCTCGGCACCGACACGCCCGCGTTCAGGTGGACGCCGTGGAGCTCGTCGCGGAAGAGCCCGTACAGGGCGGTCAGCTTCACGTCGCCCACACCTTCCGACTCGGTCGTGAAGCGCGTGCCCATGCGGGTCTCGTGGTCCATCTCGAACTTGATGTAGGGGATCATGCCCATGAGCGTCAGGCGGTCGGTGGGGGCGTACATGATGCCGAGCATGTGCATCTGCATGTCCATGTCGGTGGGGGTCACCGGGAAGTTCTCACCGGCGGGATCGAGGATCTCCGCGATCGTGAGATCGTTGGTGCCGTCGCGGTTGCCGTCCATGCGCATGCGCATGTAGCGGTACGACAGCATCACCTCGCCCTTCTCGTGCAGGTGATCGCCCATCACTCCGATGGGCGCGTGGTCGCCCGGGTGGCTACTTGAATGGGACTTGGAAGCGGGTGCCGGGCCGTCTTCCGCCGCGGAGGCGGTCGCGGCAGCGAGGAAGAGGGCCGAGGCCAGGCCCAGAGCAGAGCGATTCAATCGCCAGGGGGACATTTCATTCTCCACGCGAGCACGACGTCGCGAGGGAGATCCCTCACGGCGCGTCTCGCTCTTCTGCGGGTTCAACAGGTTCTAGTGAACGTCGGTCTCGCGTCGACAAGCGGCGACGGCGAGTGGGCGGATGCGTCTCGGCTAGATCGGAACGGGCTCGAGGTCGTGCACGGGAGACGGCGGCCACACCACGCTCGAAGCCGACAGGGGCAGCCGCGCGGCGACGGCGGGCGGCGACTCGGGAGAGCGCAGCAGCGCCAGACCCAGCCGCGCGCCGAAGCCCGCCCCGGGCGCCGGCTTCTCGCAGCCACAGGGGCACGCGGGCAGCACGCGCTCGCCCGGCGGCCCCGGGGCGTCGCTGTCCGCGGCGGCCGCGTTCGCCACAGCCGCTTGAACCGCGATCGGGGGGCACACGACCGCCACCCCGGCGGCGTAGGCGGCCAGACAGAGTGCAGCCAGAATGCGGCGGACCGGCATGGGCGCGGACGTTAGGGCAGGTCGCCGTGGCTTGTCAGGGGCCCAGGTGCCGCGATCCGTTGCGGCGCCGGTTGGAGGCTGGAGGGCTGGAGCTAGGCGCGCTGGCGTTCCAGGAAATCGTGGAGCAGCCACTGCGAGATGCTGATCCGCCCCGGGAAGACGTTGGGAAGCGCGTCGGCCCGGTACCAGCCGGCGTCCTCGATCTCGTGGAGATCGGGTCGAATCTCACCACTCGCGTACTGGGCCGTGAAGCCCAGCATGAGCGAGTTCGGGAAGGGCCACGGCTGGCTGCCGAAGTAGCGCACGTCCCTGACGCGGATGCCCACCTCTTCTTCCACCTCGCGGTGGACGGCGTCCTCGACGCTCTCGCCCGGATCCACGAAGCCGGCCAGGACGCTGTAGATGCCCGGCGGAAACTGCGGCCCGCGCGCCAGCAAGATCTCCTCGCCGCGCTCGACCGCCACGATGATGGCGGGTGACAGGCGCGGGAAGTGGGCGAGCCCGCACTGGGTGCACAGCCGCGAGCGATCGTGTTCGGCGCGCTTGGTGGGCGCGGCACAGGCACCGCAGAACTGGTGCTGGCGGTCCCACTCCACGATCTGCACCGCTCGGCCCGCCAGCGCGGCGAGGGTCTCGCTCACTTGGCCGTAGAGCATGCGCAGGTCGCGAAACCGCATGCCCGCAGGCGCGGGCGCATCGTCGGGGAGCTCCGCCGAGTGGCACGGCGTGTCGCCCAGCATGCCCAAGAACTGGGTCCGCAGCGGCGACAGTCCGAGTGTCTCGAGGCTCTCCAAGCTCTCGACGCCACCGCTCTCGGTCACCAGCAGCTCGCGCTTGCGGAACGCGAACCAGTAGCCCGTCGACGAGGCTTCGGGGCTCGGCTTCGTGCTGGGTATAAACCGGGGGGTGTCATCGCTCATGGCCTGGCAGCTTAGCAGCGTCTCCTACGCGCTCGGCAGAATTCCGCCGCGACGGGACATCCGTTGCGACACGCGTTCGTTGTGCCGCACGTCTGCACCGCGTTTGCACGCGGAAGAAGCCGCATCCTGGACGCAAGTGGAATTGGGGCTTCACCCGAGGTTCGAAGTGGCCGATGAACACGACTATATGACTCGCGAGTTGGTTCAGAATTGGTTTCGGGAGTACGCCTCCCTCGACCGTCGGCGCACCGGCGAAGGGCTGACGCCCATCGAGTACCAGCGCTGGCTCGACCTGCACGAGAAGCTGAGCCGCGAGTTCTCCGACCCCCCGGCGTCGGGCGACCGCCGCGGCAGCGTGCGCGTTCCGATCAAGTTGAAGGTCGAGTTCCGCAGCAACGACTCCGTGCGTCGCGCCATCATTCGCAGCACGTCCCGGAGCGGGCTGTTCATCAACACGCCGTTTCCGCCCGAGGTCGGCACCACCATCACCCTGTGCATCCACATCGAAAGCACCGGAGAGACGATCGAAGTGCCTTGCGACGTGATCTCGAACAACGTGGGCGAAGGCTTCGACACCAACGTGCTCGGCATGGGCGTGTGTTTTCGTCAGATGCCCCCGGACGTCCGCAAGCAACTGGACGAGATCTACGGATCCGCCCTGGCATCCGAAGACGACTAGCTTCGACTTCCGGCCCTCCCCTGCGCCGAACCCCTGGCGGCCCGCCTGTGCGGCGGGTCGCCGCGCGGCCGCCCGCGATTGGCTTTGACACGCGAGTCAATCCCCGCGTAGAGTCTGGGTGCTGGTCCCGCGCGCGCCCCGAACCCCTCACTCCGGGCCGAGCCCCCGCTCGCGCCCGCCCACGAAGGAGCCCCCCATGGCCAAGCAGGGCAAGGCCGTTCTCTGTCGCGAACTCAACAAGCCGGTGGTGGTGGAGACGGTCGAGATCGAGTCGCCCCGGCGCGACGAGGTGATGATCAAGATGACGGCCTGCGGCGTCTGTCACAGCGACCTGTCGGCCACCAACGGGACGATTCCGTTCCCGCCGCCTCTGGTGCTCGGCCACGAGGCCAGCGGCGTGATCGAAGAGGTGGGCGAGGGCGTGACGGACCTCCAGGTCGGGCAGACCGTGGTGGTGTCGTGGATTCCCATGTGCGGCCAGTGCCGCTACTGCACCCAGGGCCGGCCGGCCCTGTGCGACATGGGCGCCCGCGCGTCGTTGACGCTGCCCGACGGCACCGGACGCATCCAGGACGCGAACGGCAAGCCGGTGCACCACTTCGCCGGGGTCGCCGTGATGGCCGAGTACGCGACGCTGCACCGCGACAACGTGATCCCCATCGAAGAGGGCATTCCCGCGAGCTCCGCCGCGCTGGTGGGGTGCGCGGTGATGACGGGCGTCGGGGCGGCACTCAACACCGTGAAGGTGGAGCCGGGCTCGACCGTCGCCGTGCTGGGAGCCGGGGGCATCGGCTTGAACGCCATCCAAGGCGCGGCCCTGGCGGGCGCCAAGACCATCATCGCCGTCGACATGGAAGACAAGAAGCTCGAGTTCGCGCGCAGCTTCGGCGCCACTCACACGGTGAACCCCGGATCCGACGGCGAGGCCGTGGCCAAGGTGCGGGAGATCGTGCCGACCGGCGTCGACTACGCGTTCGAGTGCATCGGACTGCCGGCAACGATCCTCCAGGCCTACAACTGCGTCGGCAAGGGCGGCACCGCGTGCGTGGTGGGCGTCTCCAAGGCGACGGACAACGTCACGCTCAGCACCTTCTCCATGCCCTTCTCGGAGAAGATCCTGACGGGTTCCATGTACGGCTCGGCTCGGCCCCGCATCGATTTCCCGCGGCTTCTCGATCTCTATCGAGCGGGCAAGCTGAAGCTCGACGAGCTGGTGACCGCCACCTACTCGATCGACCAGGCACCGCAGGCATTCGAAGACCTGCAGAGCGGCACCAACGCCCGCGGCGTGATCGTCTTCGACGCCTAGGGGTCGCCCCCGGGCCTCTTTCCCGGGGACCTCCGGCCGCCTCGTGCGGCCGGAGGTCCCCGTCCCGCGTCCCCGCAGGCCGTTCTCGCGGCGATTGGGGGACTTCCGAGTTCGCAGCGGCCGTGGATCGGACTGAGGAATTCCTCGGGGTGGTCCGATAGGTTCGGGAGAAGTCCTGGGCAGGGAGGGGACCCCCATGACCACAGACCAATCGACTCCGGCTCCGCCCCGGCGCTTCGGCGTGCGCCTGCTCGTGCGCCTCGGCGTCTTCGCGGTGCTGCTGCTGCTGATCCTCTCGCTGTGGTCGCCGGACGACGGCCCCGAGGTCCAGGCGGGTTCCACGCTGGTCCTGCCCATCTCGGGGAGCTACGTGGAGTCGGCGGACGGCGGGCTCTTCGGGCGCCTCTTGGGTGACACGGGCACGCCCTTTCTCTCCGTCCTCTCGACCCTGGCCCTGGCCGAGCGCGACAGCCGGATCGAGGCCGTCGTGCTGCGGGTGCGAAGCAGCGATCTCGGCTGGGGCAAGATCCAGGAACTGCGGGACGTGATCACGCGGTTGCGCGCCTCGGGCAAGCGCATGGTGGTGTATCTCGAGACCGAGAGCTTCTCCGCGAACAAGGAACTCTACCTGGCATCGGCGGCCGACCAGGTGCTGATGGCGCCGGGCGCCCTCGCGCCGCTGAACGGCCTGGCGGCCGAGTATCTCTTCTTGGGAGGGCTGTGGGAGAAGCTCGGAGTCTCGTTCGAGGTCGAACGCATCGGTCGTTTCAAGAGTGCGCCCGAAAGCCTGACCGGGCGCGAGATGTCCGAGGCCAGTCGGGAGATGGCCAACTCCTTGCTCGACTCTCTCTACGGCCAGTTCGTGGCCGGCCTGGCCCAGGGCCGCGGCTTGACCGAAGAGGAGGTCCGCACGGTGATCGACGCTGCCCCCGTCACCGGCGAGCAGTTGATGGCGGAAGGGCTGATCGACGGGGTGACGCCCTTGGAGGATTGGCTCGAGACCGAGGAGGCGACCCGGATCGAGGCGCGCGAGTATCGCTACGTGGATCCGGCGGAACTCGGTTTCGCGCCGGCGGCCCGGGTGGCGCTCATCTACGGCGCCGGCACCGTCGTCACGGGCGACGGCACCCATTCGACCTCGGGAGAGCCCGTCTTCGCCTCGGACACGGTGTCGCGAGCGATCCGCGAGGCCGCGGAAGCGCCCGGCATCGCCGGCATCATTCTCCGCCTGGACAGCCCGGGCGGTTCGCCGCTGGCCTCGGAGATCATCTGGGACGCCATGCAGCGGGCCCGCGCCAAGGGGGTTCCCGTCGTCGTGTCCATGTCGGACATGGCGGCTTCCGGCGGCTACTACGTGGCCGCCGGAGCCGACGCGGTGGTGGCGCCGCCGGGTGCCTACACCGGCTCTATCGGCGTCTTCGTGATGCGCCCGGTGTTGCGCGAGCTGCTGGAGAAGCTGGGCGTCGGCACGGAGGCACTGGTGCGCGGGGAACAGGCGGAATTCGTGCTGGCTTCGGCTCCGCTCTCGGAGGCCGGCCGCGAGCGGTTGCGCGGCATGGTGGAGGACATCTACCGGCAGTTCCTGGAACGCGTGTCTGAAGGACGGGATCTGGCGGTGGACGAAGTGGACGCGCTGGCGCGCGGCCGCGTCTACACCGGAGCGCAGGCTGCCGACCTGGGCCTGGTGGACGAGCTCGGAGGGCTTCGCACCGCCGTGGATCGCATGAAGGGCGTCCTCTCGCTGGGGCCCGACGACGACGTGGAGCTGGTGGTCTACCCCGCGCCCCAGAGCCTGGCCGACCAGGTGTTGGAGCTCCTGGGGACTCGCCGCGCGCACTTCGAGCTGCCCGCGTCCCTGGTCCCCGACGGCCTCGAGAACCTGGCCCGCTGGCTGCTGGCCCTGCCCGAGCGACAGCCCCTGCTGGTGCCTCCCGTCTGGGTCGACGTCCGCTGACGGAGGCCGGCTTCTGGGTCATCCTCTCCGTCTCGGCCGTATGACCGGGAGCGGAGGAACCATGCGACTGTCCCGAGACTTTCGAGTTGCGCGCCCGCGCGACGAGGTCGTGGCCCGGCTGCTGGAGGACGACGCCCTGACCTCGCTGTTCGCGGACTCCGATACCGAAATCATCGAGAGCACGCCCGACCGCAAGACCACGCGCACGCGCTACACGGCGCTCGGTCGCGAAGGTGTGGCGACCTTTCACTTCACGTTCCTGGTGGACGGCAACGTGCGCTTCGAGAAAGTGTGCGACGGCAAGGTGTGGCGCTCGCTCGACGGCGCGCTCAACGTCGAAGAGGAGGGCGACGGCGCCCGCATCGAGATCGAGATGGAGGGCCGGACCAAGAGCTTCGTACCCGAGTTCACCATCAAGCTCCCGATGGAGGAGCAGATCCGCCAGATGGCCGATGCCCTGCGCGACCACCTCGAGGGCGGTCCCAGCGCGTGAACCACCTCCCTGCGGCAGACGGAACGCGGCTCTACGTCGAGGCGCACGGCGAGGGTCCGGTCGTGCTCTTCTCCTGCGGCTACTGCACGACCCACGAGAACTGGCGGCCCCAGGTCGAGCCCCTGTGTCGGGCGGGGTGGCGGGTGGTGTTGTGGGACTTCCGCGGCCACGGCGCTTCCGGGGCTCCGCTCGAGGCGTCGGCCTATTCGATGGACCACGTGGTGGACGACCTCGGCCGCGTGCTCGACTGGGCGTCTCCCGAGGCGCCGGCCGTGCTGGCCGGGCTCTCCTTCGGCGGCCTGGCGTCGCTGCACTTCGCGCGCGCTCACGCGTCCCGAGTCCGGGCGCTGGCCCTCATCGACACGGGGCCCGGCTTCAAGAATCCGGAAGCGGCGGCGCGCTGGCAGTCCCGAGTCGAACACACGGGAAACGTGATCACGACGCGCGGGGTCGAGCGGCTGGTCGCGGGCAAGGGCGCCGCCACCAGCATCGGACGCCGGACCGAGCTCCCCGCCGCCCAAGCGGCGGCCGCCGCCATCACGGCGCAGAACGCTGAGGCACTGGCACTGTTCGGCCGCTACGTGGCGGGCCCGGCGCCTCCGGTCATCGACGACCTGCCGGCGATCGCCTGCCCGGCGCTGGTGTTGGTGGGCGAGGAGGACGCCGCCTACCGGCAGGCGGCAGAGGTCATGGCCGCCAAGCTGCCCCAGGCCGAGCACAGCGTGGTGCCGGGCGCCGGCCACGTCGTGAACCTGGAGGCGGAGGCCGAGTTCAACCGCCGTCTGCTGCAGTTCTTGTCGAAGCTGCCCGGCGCACCCGGCCGCCCCTGACCGAATCCTAGAGCCCGTCTCTAGTCGAAGGGCGTCGGGTCGCCGGCCTCGCGCGCGAGCTGC
Source organism: Pseudomonadota bacterium (assembly GCA_022361175.1). GTDB lineage: Bacteria > Myxococcota_A > UBA9160 > UBA9160 > UBA4427 > JAKSBN01. The sequence continues at coordinate 22,203 of JAKSBN010000293.1, forward strand.
ACGACGCGGCGCAGGCCGCCCTGCACGTGGTGGGCGTCGAAGCCGGCGTCCCGCATGCGTTCGGCCAGGTGGGCGCTCTTCAGCCCGAACTCGCAGTACAGGACGTAGTGCGGCTCGCGGTCGAACTTCTCGTAGGCGGCCAGGGCGCTGGCGAAGTCGAGGAACAGGGCGTCGCGGTAGTGCCACGACGCGTAGGCCGGCTTCGAGCGCAGGTCGAGGACGGTGGCGCCGGCCGGGATGGCGTCGATCTCCAGGTCCGTGACCTCGAGCGAAGCCAGGTCGAGTGCACGCAGGTCGAAGACCGAACGCTCGGCGACGGCGCGCTCCAGCACGCCGGGGTTGAGCCGGGCTTCCTGCTCCTGCACCACCGCCTCGCTGGCCGCGGTGGCCGGCTTGCTGGGAACCAGTGCGCAGTACTCGCCCACCACCTTGGACAGCTCGTACGTCCCGATCGCCTTCGATTGCGCGATGATCTCGTCCTTGTTGAGTCCGACCAGCGGGCGCAGGATCGGTAGCTCGGTCGCGCGCGAGATCACGGCGAGATTCGCCAGCGTCTGCGACGACACCTGGCCCACGGCCTCGCCCGTCACGATCCCGAGCGCTCCCCGCTCGCGGGCCACGGCGTCGGCGGCGCGCAGCATGAGCCGCTTCAGCAGCACCTGCCAGTACCGGGGCTGGGTCTCGGCCTGCAGATGGGCCGACAACTCCTCGAAGTCGATGGCGTGGAAGTGAGGACGCGCACCGTAGGACCAGCGGCGCGCGATCACGTCCATCACGCGCAACGTGCCCAGCTGGTGAGCACGCCCGCCCAGGTTGCAGAAGACGTAGTCCAGATCGACGCCGCGGCGCTGCAACTGCCAGGCCGCCACCGCCGAGTCGAAGCCCCCCGAGACCAGCGCCACGGCGTGGCCCTCGACGCCGATGGGCAGGCCCGCCGGGCCGGGGATGGCCTCGCGGAAGAAGTAGGCGCGACCCGCCAGGATCTCGACGTGGGCCTCCACCTCGGGGTGCGACAGATCGACGCCCGCGGAACGGGGACGCAGCGCGTCTCCCAGGCGCACGGCCAGATCCTGAGACGAGACGGGCACGCGGCTGCGATCTCCCACGCGCCGCGCCCGCACGGCGAAGCGGCGGCCCGCCACCGCGGCCCCGAACAGCTCCACGCCCGCGGCCACCAGATCGTCGAGGCTCTGCCAGGGGCGTTCGTGCGCCAGGGAGACCGACTGCACGCCGAACACCCGGGCCAGCGCCTGGGCCTGGGCGGGGGTCTCGACCCGGGCGAAGCAGCGCGCGTGACCCCGCTCGATGTGGGGAGAGAGACCCTCTTTGTGCAGGACATCGGCCAGGGCCCGCACCAGGCGGTCCAGGAAGCGCCGGCGCGTGGCCGGAGCCTTGATCGCCACCTCGCCGCCCCAGCGAATGACGGCGACCAGCGGCGGCCCGTCCCGCGTCACCACGGCGGCCTCCGGTGACGGCTCTGTGTGCGTCACGGCGTCACTCCCGTGTGTCTTCCCGCTGGCCTCGGGCTGTTCGGTGGGTCGGCTGGCCGGGCTTCACCCCGCGCCTCTCAAGCCGAGCGACAAGGCTACCGAACCAGGAACGTCCGCGCCCCGCAGGACTCGAGGCGCGACCGGGAGGATTCCCATGCCGTGGTGGGTCTGGATCGTCACCGGGACGGCCCTCATGGGCGCCGAAATCGTGGTGGCACTCGACTTCTATCTGTTTTTCATCGGCGTGGCGGCGGTGTTGGAGGGGCTCTTGCTGCTGGCGGGCCTGGACGCCCCGCCGTGGGTGCAGTGGCTCTCGGTCTCCGCCTTCTTCGCCATCGAAGCCGGCGTCTACCAGTTCTGGGTGAAGGACCGTATCACGCAGCCCGATCCGCTAAGCGACGGGGTGGCGGGACAGCAGGCGATTGCCGTGACGGCGATGGCGCCCGGCGCGCGCGGCAAGGCCGAGCAGAGCGGAGCCCAGTGGGACGCCCACAACGTGGGCGACGCGGCCATCGAGGCCGGCGAACGCTGCCTCATCGAACGCACGGAAGGGCTCACGCTCTGCGTGCGGCGCATCGACTGAGCGCCGTGCCGCCCCGTGACCGGGGTTGGCGGCGGACGTAGGAGGGATCGACATGGAAGCGGGAATCGTCGGGATCGTCATCTTCGTGGTGGCGATCTTCGTGCTGGCCAAGACGGCCATCGTCGTCCCCCAGCAGCAGGCTTTCATCGTCGAACGCCTGGGCCAGTACGCCAAGACCATCACCGCCGGGCTCCACATCCTGGTCCCGTTCATGGAGAAGGTCACCTACAAGCACAGCTTGAAGGAGGCGGCCGTCGACATTCCCGAGCAGGTCTGCATCACGCGCGACAACGTCCAGATCGGTGTGGACGGCGTCCTGTACCTGAAGGTGATCGATCCCAAGCGGGCCTCCTACGGCATCGCCGACTACGTATTCGCCATCTCGCAGCTGGCGCAGACCACCCTCCGAAGCGAATTCGGCAAGATCGACCTCGACAAGAGCTTCGAAGAGCGCGAGGCGATCAACGGCGCGGTGGTGGCGGCCGTGGACAAGGCCTCCGACGCCTGGGGCGTCAAGGTGTTCCGCTACGAGATCAAGAACATCAACCCGCCGCGGGACGTGATCGGCGCGATGGAAAAGCAGATGCGGGCCGAGCGCGAGAAGCGCGCGGTCATCCTGGAGTCGCAGGGCGAGCGCGACGCGCAGATCAACCGCGCCGAGGGCGAGAAGCAGCTGGTGATCAAGCAGTCCGAGGCCAGCAAGCAGCAGCAGATCAACGAGGCCGAAGGCCAGGCGCGCGCGATTCTGGCCGTGGCCACGGCGACCGCCCAGGGCCTCGAGCGGGTGGCGACCGCGCTCACGCAAGCCGGCGGCAACGAGGCCATGCAGCTCCGGATCGCGGAGCAGTACCTGTCGGAGTTCGGCAAGCTGGCCCAGGAGGGCAACACGTTCGTGCTGCCGGCGGACTTGGCCAACGTGGGTTCGATGCTCGCGCTGGCGAAGGGCATGCTGTTGGAGGAGGGCGGCGGCCCGACCAACGGCTCGGCTTCCGGGGGCCGTCCGCCGCGGGCCTAGGGGCGGCGAGGGCGGCCTCGGAAGCCGCAGGGGACGCCGCTGCTGACTTCTCCCACCGCAACCGGGCTTGCTGGCGACGCTGGTTGAACTTCTCGAGCCAGCGTCGATACTGGGTGGGTGCCCATCGACTACCGCATCGACGCCGCGCGCAAGGTGCTCGTCGCCGAGGGCCACGGCCAGATTCGCGACGAGGACCTGCTGGACTACGCGCGGAGGATGTTCGCCGATCCCGGACGGCACCTCGCCGCGCACGAGCTGGTCGACCTGACCCGGGCCAGTGACGACTCCGAGATCACGGCGGACGGGATCCGCGAACTCGCCGAATACTGGCGCGGTCGCTACGACCTCATCACCGGCGGCCGGCTCGCGATCGTGGCCAACAGCGAAGTCGCCTACGGGCTGGCGCGCATGTACCAGTTGATGCGCGACGACGGCCCCGATCGGATCCGCGTCTTCCGCTCGCTGGACGAGGCGTGGGAGTGGCTCGAAAGCTAGGAGTCTTGGGTCAGGCTCCTAGCTCGGCGGGTCGGGGCGCACGTGGCGAAGCGGCCAGAACGCGAGCGCCTGCAAGAGCGCCGCCACGAGGAAGAAGCCGCGATAGACGTCGAGAGCGTCGCCGGCCCCCGCCAGGATCCGGCTGAGTCCGAGGCCGACGACGGCCGGCGCCACGCCGGCCGCCAGCCCGACGGCGACGCTTCCCACCACCAGCGTCCGGGCCGGCGCGTCGGCTGGGCTCAGGTCGAAGAGAACGCGCGTGTCGGCGACACCGAAACCGGACGCGAAAACGGCGTACAGGAAGAAGAAGAGCACCAGCAGCGCCAACGAACCGGTGGCCGGCGTCTGGACGTCGGCCCACACGAGCGCCACCAACAGCGCTCCCAACCCGAGGCTCGTCCAACGGAAGATCGGTGCGGGCCCGAAGCGGTCCACGGCCCGACCCCACAACACCAGCGAAGCGAGTCCTCCAGCGAACGCCCCGACGGTCATCAGCAGCACCTGGGCGTCCGTGAATCCGATCTCGCGCCGCAGCATCACGATGACGAAGGGCAGCGTCGCCGCGCGCACCGCGGTGCCCCACGCCGCGCCGGCGAGATAGCGGCGCAGGCCCGGCGTTCGCACCAGGGCGAGGGCTTCGCTCAAGCGAATCGGATCGCCTGTGCGCGCGTTGCGCTCCGGCAGGCGGGCGATCAGCACCACCCGGACCAGCCCCAGGCCCCAAGCCACCGCGAACAAGGGCCCGAAGCTCCCGGGATGGCCGGACAGCCAGGCCTGGGATCCGAGGAAGTAGGCGATCAGCGTCAGGTGCCATCCGGTGCGGAGTTGGCCGAAGAAGCGGCCGATCCGATCGGGTTCCACGTAGCCCCGCAGCAGCGGAAACCACACCGTTCCGGACACGTGGATGCCCGCGCTCGTGAGGGCGAACCCGACGAGCGCCAGCGCCACGGCGCTCTCGCCCGCCCACTCGCGCAGAAACCCGAAGGCCAGGAACGGCGCAGACGCCGCCAGCGCCAACGACTGACCCAACACCAGGATGCGGCGCTTGGAGGCGTGCGCGACGGCCCACAGCGTGGGGAGCTGGAGCACCAGGAAGCCGTAGACGAAGGCGTTCTGCACGCCCACCCACGTTTCGCTGGCGCCGAGCGACACCAGCACGAGGGTGGGGATGTGCTGGCTGAAGGCCATTCGGAAGGTCATGCCGGCGGGGTGGCTGGCGAAGGCCAGACGCCGGCCGCGCGCGCGCTCGTCGGCGGAGAGTGGGCGCGTGGAAGCGACCGGCTCGGAGGGGGTCATCTCGCGTGCAGCATCCGGAACGGCCCGTTCGGGCGCAACCCTCGCGGCGCGGTTACGTCCGGCGCTGTATGGTCTCGCTCGGAGGAAAGCCCATGGGTCGCGTGCTTGCCTATCGAATCCTGGCGGGAAGCCTGGGAGCGTTCTGCCTGTTGGGCGGGGCGTTCCTGTTCGCGGCCTTCTTTCGCTACCAGACGCCGCACTCCGAGCCGCCGCTGCCGACGGGACCCTGGGGCCACTACCTGGGCGCCATGGCCGGGTGCGCGCTGATCGCCTGGGGCGGCGGCTTGGTGGGCGTCGCGCGACGCCCCGAGACCGGCCGCGCGCTGGCGACGGCCTCGGCACTGGCACTCACCGGCATGGCCCTCTATCGCATGCTGGCGTGGGTGATCGGCGACTACTACGCCGTGGCGGGCGACCTGCTCCGCGTGGAGGCGGGCTTGTTTCTGGTGCTGGCGCTCGGTTTCGTATGGCTGCGCCCCGCAGCCGACGCGGGCCAGGAGGGGATCCCGTGATCCGACGAGTTCTTCGCTGGGTGGCCACGGTGGCGCTGGCGCTGTTGTTCGTGCTCAATCTCCTGCTGCCTTCCACCGACATCGGTCGCCGCGGCAACGAGGCCCAGGTCCGGGCCGACGCACCGGGCGTCGAACGTTGGCTCGGGCAGCCGCTCCCCGACGTCGCGCTGCCGGATCTGAACGGCAACCCGGTGCGGCTGGCGGACCTGCGCGGTCACCGCGTGCTGCTCACCTTCGAGCGCAGCGTCGACTGGTGACCTTTCACGAAGGCGCGGCTCGTGGAGCTGCGGGATGCGATCGCGAAGCAGCCGGACTTGGTCGTCCTGTGGGTGATGGCGGACAACCAGATCAACGAGCGGACGCGCGTTTTCATCGACGAGTACGGCCTGCGCAAGCACGTGCGGTTCCTCTCCGACGAGAGCAGCGCGTTGATCCAGCGCTTGGGAATCCTGCGGCCGAACCCCGAACCGGTGGAGGCCGGGGTACCGCACCCGACGACCTTCGTATTGGACCGGGAGGGCATCGTCCGCTTCGTCGACGCGCGCGAGGACTTCCACATCTGGCTCGACCCGAGCCTCGTGATCGAAGCGCTGGCGGCCATTCCCTGAGCGCGGTCCGCCGGCTGCCTCGGCTCGCGGCCTGTCTGCTGGCGTTCGCCTGCGCCGCTTCCGGGGGGGCGGTGTCGCCGCTCGTCGCACAGGGAGAAGCCGAGCTGGCACTCGGCCGCGCCGAGCCGGCGCTCGCCGCCTTCGAGGCGGCCCGGCTCGAGTCGCCCGAGCACCCGCGCGTCTTGCTGGGGCTGGTTCGGGCACACCAGCTGGCCGGCGACCTGGAAGCCGCGCAGCGTTTCCTGGACACAGAGGAGCTGGCCGACCGTGGGCGGGACCCCGAGATCGCGCGCCTGCGCCGCGACGTCGGCTTCGCGCTGGGAAGCGCGCGCTTGGCGGGCGGGGACCCAGCGGGCGCCCTCGCCGCCTGGGAAGCGCTGACACCGCCCCATCCGGCCGGCCTGGCGGTGGCCAGGGCCGAAGCGCTGATGCGTCGGGGGGCCGCCGCGGAAGGCCGGGGCGAGATCCAGGCGGCGCTCGCCGACTACGCGGCGGCCTTCGCCAGCGATCCCGAGCGCGAGGATGCCGTGGCGGCGGGTGCCGCCCTGCTCCTCTCCGAGGGTCGCGCCGACGAAGCCATCGCCCTCCTGAGAGAAGGGCTGAGGCGCCAACCCCACGGCGAGCGACTCCAGGCCCTGATGCTGGAGGCGCTGGGTCTGGAGCCCCGCCCGGAGGCCGATCGGCCTCGGGACTGACCCCCAGAAGATTCCGGGCGTTTGTGCGGAATCGGGCTGCCTTCGGAGCGCCGCAGCCCGCCCCATCGACGTCTTTCGTGCGGAGCGTCACGGGCAGACGGATCCGGGGCGACCGAACCAGTGTCTGATGCATCGGGCATCTCGAAACGGCGGCGTGAGTGCGTTGCCAGCGCTTGCGTCCCGACGCAGGAATGCCCACTATGTCCCCGCGTGGCAAGCAGAACTCCTCAGTCGCCGGAGGGGCCTGGGGATGAGGAGCTGCTGGAAGGGAGCCCGCTGGGCGAATCACGCCCCGCTCGAGCGAGAGCGAAGGAGAGGTCTGAGAAAGCGATGACGCGACGAATCAACGCGTTTGCGAAGCGAAGTACCGCCATTGCGGGAGCCGCCCTGTTGGTGGGGGCCTTCGGATCGGCCTGCACGTCGACTCAGGAAGAGGCGCCGCCTCCGCCGCCGCCCACGGGCAGCGAGTTCGATCAAGGCGCCGTGCAGCGCCCGGCACCGACCCCTGCGCCGCAGACCGAGCGGGTGCTGGATCTGCAGACGGTCTACTTCGACTACGACCGCGCCGAGATCCGCGCCGACGCGCGGCCCGCGCTCTCCCGCAACGCCGAGGCACTCCGCGCCAGCGGCGACTCGATCACCATCGAGGGTCACTGCGACGAGCGCGGCGACGAGGAGTACAACCTCGCCCTTGGGGAGCGCCGGGCCACGGCCGTCAAGCGCTACCTGGAGAACCTGGGCGTTCGCGGACGTCAGCTCCGCACCGTGAGCTTCGGCGAATCGAAGCCGGCGGTGATCGGCAGAAGCGAGGCAGCTTGGAGCAAGAACCGCCGCGCCGAGTTCCGGACCGGGAGCTAGACCGCGAGTCGAGAGAACGTCCGACGGGCCCGCTTCGGCGGGCCCGTCGTCGTTTTCGGCCTCAGTTGACCCGCCCGCGCGCGCGGTGATACCGTCGCTCGACCTCTTGGCGGGGACGTGCCTGTAACTGCAGGCGGCGGTGAGTTCCGGTTCACATCTCCGCAGAGAGCACCGTACACGACGACGGCGGGGTGTTTGGTCGCGGCCTGTTCGGTCGCGCGCACCCGCCGGGACACCCGGTAAGGAGCCCCCCATGCCCCACGGCGGACAACTCGCAGCACGTGCGCTCAAGCAAGCGAACGTCGAGGTCCTCTTCACGCTTTCGGGCGGCCACATCATGCCGCTCTACGACGGCTGCATCGACGAAGGCATCAAGATCGTCGACGTCCGCCACGAGCAGGCCGCCGTGCACGCCGCGGATGCGTGGGCGCGCTGCAACCCCGGCAAGATCGGCGTCGCGGCGATCACCGCCGGCCCGGGCGTGACCGACGGCGTCACCGGCATCGCCAACGCCTGGCGCGCCAACTCGCCCATCCTGGTCTTCGGCGGGCAGGGCCCCTTCGAAAACCTGCGCCGCGGCTCGCTGCAGGAGATGGACCACCTGGGCGTGGTCCGGCCGATCACCAAGTACTGCGACGCCATCTACCAGACCAAGCGCATCCCGGAGTACGTGGAGCTGGCGGTGCGTCACGCGGTCTCCGGCATTCCCGGTCCTTCCTATCTCGAGATCCCCATGGACGTCTTCATGGGGCCGGCCGAGTGGGAGGAGGCCCCGGTTCCGCGGATCCGCACCGAGCCGCCCCGGCTCTCGCCGGACCGCGAGGAGGTGCGCCGCGCCATCGAGATCCTGGCGAGCTCAGAACGCCCGATGCTGATGGCGGGGACGAGCGTCAAGTGGTCGCACGCGGCGCCTGACATGAACCGCTTCATCTCCGAGACGCACATCCCAACCTATACGAACGGCATGGGCCGCGGGACGGTGCCGCCCGACTCGCCCGAGTTCCTGAACCGTTCGCGGCGCGAGGCGCTCAAGCAGATCGATTGCATCCTGCTGGCGGGGACGCTGCTCGACTTCCGCATGCGCTTCGGCCAGACGATCCCGGCTGACGCCAAGATCATCCAGCTCGACATGGACGCGACCCTGATCGGACAGAATCGCCAGGCCGACGTGCCGCTGGTGGGCAACCTGGCGTGTTCGTTCGATCTCCTGCTGGAGGAGATGAAGAACCAGGGCGTTCAGCTCGATTTCACCGCGTGGCGCAACCAGCTGCGCGAGGTGGAGACCGAGGCCGAGCAGAAGGTGCAGTCGGCGCTCAACAGCGACGAGGTGCCCATCGACCCGCAGCGCATGTGCCGCGAGCTGCGCGACTGGCTCGAAACCCTGGACGATCCGGTCGTGATCGGCGACGGCGGCGACATCGTGGCCACGGCGGCCAAGATCCTGCCCGTGAAGCGCGAGGGCGCCTGGATGGATCCCGGGCCGCTGGGGACCCTGGGCGTGGGCATGCCCTTCGGCCTGGCGGCACAGCTGGCGCAGCCCGACAAGCGGGTCGTCATCGTCTACGGCGACGGTTCGTTCGGCTTCAACGGCATGGAGTTCGACACGGCCGTCCGCTTCAACCTGCCCATCATCGGCATCGTCGGCAACGACGGCGCCTGGGGCCAGATGATGCGGCCCCAGGGAGCCGTCTACGGCTGGGATCGGCTGGAGGGCGTGCTCCTGAACCGCACTCGCTACGACAAGGTCGTCGAGGCGCTGGGCGGGCACGGCGAGCACGTCACCGAGCCGGACCAGATCCGCCCCGCTCTCGAACGCGCCGCCGCCTCGGGCAAGCCCGCGCTCGTGAACGTCGATATTCGACAGGATCGGGAATACAAAGGCGGCATCTACGTTTAACGGCCGCCGAGGCATCGACGCTGGCGGCGTTGGGCTTCCCTCGCCGTAGCGCTGCTACGGCTTCGGGTCGCCCGCCTTGCCAGCGTCGCGCCTCGGCGCCCGTCGGGGCTTGGTTGCTGTTCGATTTTGAGTTTGGTGTTGGGTTCGCGTGCCTCGGCGGTTGTTCGGGGTGTGGCAGTTGTGCGTTCCGAATTCGTTCTGTGACGGGGAAAGGCGGCTAGACTCGGGGGCGTGGAGATTCGAGAGTGGGCGCCGGGTGAGTTGGGGGTTGCGCTGGAGAGCGTGGCTCCGTTGGCGCAGGCGGTGGGGCCGTTTGCGGTCGTCGATTTGGAGACGACGGGGCTGCAGACGGATCCGGCGGCCGAGATTCTCGAGTTCGGGCTGGTGTTGGTGGATGCGACGCGCGACGTCGTGACGACGTTGCGCACGCTGGTGCGGCCGTCGGCGCCGCTGCCGCGGCCGATTCAACGCTTGACGGGATTGACGGACGCGCAGGTGGCGTCCGCGCCGGCCGTGGCCGAGGTGCGGCAGGCGGTGGCGGACGCGCTCGAGGGCCGCGCGCTGGTAGCGCACAACGCGGCCTTCGAACGGCACTTTCTGACCCGCGACGTGGCTGCCTCGCTGCGCCACGCCGAGTATCTCGACACCCAGGACCTGCTCGCCCTCACGCATCCCGACGCGCCCGACCTGCGTCTCGAGTCGTTCACGCGGGAGCTCTTGGGGACCGAGGAGCGACACCGGGCCCTCGATGACGCACTCGACACCCTGCGCGTCTTGTCTGCCGTGGGGAGCCAGGCACAGAACGGCTTCCCGCGCGCGGTGAGGGCGCGCCGCGCTCTCGAGCGCTACGCCCCCGACTCGCCCTGGCTGGCGCTGCTCGGCAAGGATCTCCTGGTCGAAGAGCCGAGCCGACCGTCGCAGTACGTGGAGATCGGGCCGAGTGCCGAGGCCCCGGTTCCCTTCGACGAAGACGCGATCGCTGAGGCCTTGGCCGACGCCGAGCGGGGCGCGCGCTACTTCCCGGGCTATCGGGTGCGGGGCGAACAGATCGAGCTGGCCCGCCACTTCGTGCGCACGCTGGCGGACGGTGGCGTCCTGCTCCTCGAAGGCGGCACCGGCGTGGGGAAGTCGCTGGCCTACCTGGCGGCGGCGATCCCCTTCGCGATGGAGCGCGCGGCCGGCGGCAACCACGAGCCCGTGATCGTCTCCACCCGGACCAAGCTGCTGCAAGACCAGCTGCTGTCGCGGGACATCGAGGCCACGGCGCGCTTTCTCGGCTACCCCGAGCTGCACGCGCTCTCGATCAAGGGGCGCGCCAACTACGTCTGCCAGCGTCGGCTCGAGCGGGTTCTGGACGAAGGGCGCGAGCCCAGCATCTTCGCCGAAGACCGCCTGGCCTACGCCGTGCTGCTGGCGTGCGCCGAGACGCGCCGGCACGGCGAGGTGGGGACGCTGCCCGCCGCCCTGCTTCGGCGCTATCCCGCGCTGCGCGAGCTGCGGCGCCGTGCCGTGGCAGCCCGCGCGGAGCAGTGCAGCCGCGAACAGTGCGCGAAGCAGCCGGGCTGTCCCTTCGGCCGCCGTCGCCAGGCCCTGGGCCGCGCGCACCTGGTCGTGGCGAACCACGACCTGCTCCTGCGCTGGCCGCCCGACTACCCCGCCTTTACGCACACCATCGCCGACGAGGTGCACGAGCTCACGGGAGTGGCCGACGAGGTCTACGCCGTGGAGGTGCGCCCGGAAGACGTGCTCGACCGCGTCGACGAGCTCTTCGGACGGCCCTCGGAGACGGGCCGCAGCGATGCGCTGCTGCCCGCGCGCGTGCGCCGCCCCGTTCAGAAGGACGTGCGCTCGGCGCGGCGCGCACTCCAGCAGGATTTCACGGCGCTCGGCCGGCTGCTGTCCGAGCGCGCCAGCGAGTACGGCGAGCTGCAGCTGCCGCCCCACGCCGATCGGCTCTTCGCCGAAGCGGCTTCTCTGGCCGACGTCTCGGCCAGCCGGCTGGACGCCCTGGCGGCGACCGCGCGCAAGCTCGATCCGGGCGGCGAGGACGACGAGGAGAGCGCCGTCGAACGCCACACGCTGGAGCTGGCCGCGGCCGCGCTGGCGCTGCGGCGCGCCTTCCACTCGCCGCCCGAAGAAGCGGTCGCGGCGTTCGAGTCGCTGTTGCCGCCCTTCGAGCGTTGGCGCCTGGTGATTCGGGCCGTGTCTCCGGCCGGTCCCTTCCACGAGCAGTTCCTGGACCGGATGGAGTCGTTCGCCGGAGTCTCGGCGAGTCTCTTCGTGGGCGGGGATCCGTTCGCCGCCCTCGGCGAGCTGGAGATCGAGGGGAGGCCGGACGAGCCCCTGCCTGTGGGACCGACCCATCGCCTGGAGCGGGTCTCGGTCCCGAGCCCGTTCCCCTACGCCGAACATATGCGCGTGGTGGCGCTCAAGAGCGAGGGCGATCTGGTGGAGCAGACGGCGGCCACGATCGCCGATCTGGCGCGCGCGCTCGGAGGACGCACCTTGGCGCTCTTCACCAGCTTGCGCCGCATGAACCAGGTGGCGGAGATCCTGGCCGAGAGCCTGCGCGACGAGGGCTTCGACATCCTGGCGCCCCGACGCGCGACGGACGATCCCGCGGCACTGGTCGAGCGCTTCCGCAAGACGCGCGGCGGGGGCGTGCTGCTGGGAGCCCGGACCTTCTGGCAGGGCCTCGACATCCCGGGCGCCGATCTGCAGGCGGTGGTGATCGAGAAGTTGCCCTTCGAGGTGCCCACCGAGCTGCGCAAGCGCCGCGAAGAGCGGCTGCGGGCCGCGGGCGAGGACCCGTTCACCCGCAGCAGCCTGGGCAAGATGCTCCTCAATCTGAAGCAGATGGTGGGGCGGCTGGTCCGAACGGAAGACGACCGGGGGCTGGTGGTGATCGTGGAAGGTCGCCACGACCGGCGCTATTTCCGGTCGCTGGCCAAGGCGCTCCCCGAGGGCGTGGCGATCCGGGTCGTGCCGCGGCAGTCCCTGCCCGGGGTGCTGGCCGAGATCGGGCTGGGGACGGACCCGCCTAGCCAGTTGCATTGACAGGATGTGACTCCGAGTCATACTCGCCTTCAGCCGCGTGCGCCCGCGGCCGATCCAAGAGCACCCCCTTGCTCGTGCTGCCCGCTTCGCGGGCTACTGTTGGCCTTCTTGCGGCCTGGTGATGAAGGCCCGGCGACTCCGAATCTCGAATCAGGGGCTCTCGAACCGAGCCAACGAAGGAGAAGACGGTGGCGAGTGATTTTCCCACGGGGAGCTGGGCGTTGGTCCTGGGTGGCTCCAGCGGCTTCGGTCTGGCCACGGCCCAGAAGCTGGCCGAACAGGGCATGAACATCGCGATCGTCCACCGGGACCGGCGCGGGGCCATGTCCCGCATCGAGCCCGAGTTCGAGAAGATCCGCGGGCAGGGTGTCCAGGTCCAGACGTGGAACGCCGACGCCATCAGCCCCGAGAAGCGGGACGAGGTCCTGGGCGCTCTGGCGGAGCGGCTCGGCGGCGAGGGTCGCGTGCGCGTGCTCTTGCACTCGATCGCGTTCGGGAACCTGAAGCTGATCGCGCCCGAGTTTCCCGCCGCCCGTACGGCTACCCAAGCGCTGGCCGACAAGCTGGGGATCGACGCCGAGCGTCTGCGCGAAGCCGCGGACGAGCTGTTCGAAGCCGGCGAGGACGGCCTCCACACAGTGAACTCCCCCGCCGCCTATCCGACCCGCTCCTATCTGGACGAGGAGGACTTCTCGCGCACGATCCTGTGTATGGGCACCAGCCTGCTCGGCTGGACCCAGGGCCTCTTCGAGCGCGGGCTCTTCGCCGAGGACGCGCGCGTGTTCGGGCTGACCAGCGAAGGCAACGAGGTGGCCTGGAAGGGTTACGCCGCCGTGTCCGCGGCCAAGGTCGCCCTCGAGTCGCTGGCGCGCTCCATCGCCCTCGAGTTCGGTCCCCACGGCGTGCGCTGCAACGTGATCCAGGCGGGCGTGACGGAGACCCCCGCGCTGGCGGCGATCCCGGGCAGCGCGCACCTGAAGGCGCAGGCGCGGCTCCGCAACCCGATGGGGCGGCTCACGACGCCGCGCGACGTCGCCAACATGATCTACCTGCTGGCCCGGGACGAGGCGGCCTGGGTCAACGGCGAGCTGATCCGCGTCGACGGCGGCGAGCACATCTCGGGGGCCAGCCGGTGACGCTCTACCTGCACGGGGTCGGCCACGACCACCCGGATACCGAGATCACCAACCGCTTCCTGGAAGATCTCGACATCGGGACCAGCGACACCTGGATTCTCGATCGCGTCGGCATTCGCTCGCGCCGTACGGTGCTGCCGCTCGACTACATTCGCGAGACCCAGAACGCGGAGCCCCGCGCCGTCATCGAGGCGGCGACGATCCCCAACGCGACTCTCGGCGCGCGCGCCGCGCGCCTGGCGTTGGAGCGAGCCGGGCTGTCGGCCTCCGACGTGGGCATGGTGATCGCGGGGGGCTGCGTCCCGGACACCGTGACTCCGGCCGAGGCGGCCCACGTGGCCCAGGAGCTGGGGATCGAGGTGCCGGCGTTCGACGTGAACTCCGCCTGCACCAGCTTTCTGGTGGGCGTGAATCTCCTGTCGTGGATGCGGCCGGAGGCGCTTCCGCCGTTCGTGCTGGTGGTGGCCGCCGAGTCCATGACCAAGACGGTCGACTACCGCGATCGCACGGCCGCCGTCTTGTGGGGCGACGCCGGAGCCGCCGCCGTCCTCTCCACGCGCGAGCCCAGTGCCGTCCGGCTCTTGGGGCACGCCGTCGAGTCGAGCCCCGCCGGCCACGACAAGGTCGAGGTGCCGCGCCTGGGCCACTTCACCCAGGAAGGCCGCACCGTCCAGATGTTCGCGATTCGCAAGAGCGTGGAGCTTCTGCGGCGGCTTCAGGAGGAGTACGCGGCCGAAGACCGTCCGCTCCATTTCGTCGGGCACCAGGCGAACTTGCGCATGCTCGAGAACGTGTGCCGCAAGTGCGACATCTCACCCGAGCACCACCACAGCAACGTCGAGTGGTACGGCAACACGGCCGCCGCCAGCGGGCTGTCGGTGCTTTCGCAGAACTGGGACAAGTGGCGAGACCGCGACGACGTGGCTCTGGTGGGCGTGGGCGCCGGTCTCACGTGGTCGAGCCTGCTGGTGCGCTTCGGAGAGGACGACGGGCGATGATGGGCTACGACGAGTTCACGTCGCGCACGCAGTTCGACCAGCAGGAGCTCCTGGCGTTCGCCTACGGGCGTCTCATCAAAGACCCCCCGCAAGGCTTCAAGGCCCGCCTGCCGGCGCCGCCCATGCTGATGCTCGACCGCGTGCTGGAGCTGGAGTCCCGCGGCGCCCGCGGCCGCGTCGTGGCCGAGAAGGACGTGCGGCTCGACGACTGGTTCTTTCAGTGTCACTTCCTGGACGATCCGGTTCAGCCCGGGTGTCTCGGCGTCGACGGGGTGTGGCAGCTGCTCGGCTTCTACTGCAATTGGCGCGGCGGCGTCGGGGCCGGCCGGGCGCTCGGCTGCGGCGAGGTCGAGTTCGACGGCCAGATCCGCCCTCACGACCGGGTCGTGCGCTACGAGATCGACGTGCGCCGCTTCACCGACATGAAGGAGAAGGGGGCCTGCCTCGTGATCGGGGACGCCACGCTCTCCGTGGACGGGCAGGAGATCTACTCTGTGAAGCAGGCCAAGGTGGGTCTGTTTCGCGACATCGACTACGACGACTACCCCTGGGCCTCCGAGCGCTCGCGGGGCGGGAGAATGGAGCGATGAGCGAGCGTCCGGTCGCACTCGTGACGGGGGCTGGAACGGGCATCGGCACGGCCTGCGCGCGCGCGCTGGCGGCCGAGGGCCTGCGCGTCATCGTGCACTACCGCGGCAGCCGCGAGCCGGCCGAGAAGCTGGCCAGCGAATTGGACGGCCTGGCCCTGCAGGCCGATCTGGCGGACTCCGACTCGATCGATGCGTTGGTGAAGACGCTGAAGGACGAGGCCGGGCGCGTGGACGTGCTGGTGAACAACGCCGGCATGAACGTCAACGCGCCCATGCTCACCATGAAGCTCGACGCCTACGACACTGTGTCGGGGGTCGCCCGCGGGACCTGGTATCTGACCAAGCTCGTGCTGCGGCGCTTCATGCTGCGTCAAGACCGGGGTCGCATCATCAACGTATCGAGCGTGGTCGGGCACACCGGCAACGCCGGCCAGATCCCGTACACCATGGCCAAGGCCGGCCTGGACGCCTTCACCAAGTCGCTGGCCCAGGAGCTGGCGGGACGTGAAATTCTCGTAAATTCGGTCGCTCCGGGCTTCATCGAGACCGACATGACGCGCGACCTGCCCGATGATGTCCAAGCGGGCATCCTGGCGCGGATCCCCCAGGGCCGAATGGGCTCGCCCGACGAGGTGGCCGACGTGGTGGCGTTCTTGGCCACGCGGGCGGGCTACGTCAACGGCACCGTGATCCACGTCAACGGGGGCATGTACGGTGGCTAGGCAGGCCGAGGCCAAGGCGGTTGCGCGCGGCGACGAGCTCAGCGCCAGCGAGGTGCTGGCGCGCGTCCCGCAGCAGGAGCCGTTCCGCTTCATCGACGAGATTCTGGAGCTCGACGAGGAACACATCGTCGCCACGTATCGGTTCCGGCCCGAGGCCGATTTCTACCGCGGCCACTTTCCCGGCAACCCCATCACTCCCGGAGTGATCTTGATCGAGTCCATGGCCCAGGCGAGTGTGGTGGCGTTGGGGCTCTACCTGGCCTCCCGTGAGCTGGGAGCCGAGGAGCTGGCCAAGCTCACCACGGTCTTCACGGACGCCCAGGTGGACTTCGGGGGGCTGGTGCGTCCCGGCGATCGCGTCACCATCACGGGTCGGAAGCAGTTCTTCCGCCGGCGCAAGCTGCGCTCGGAAGCCGAGATGACCCTGCCCGACGGGACCGTCGTGTGCTCGGGGATTCTCTCCGGCATGGGAGTGCCGATATGACGCGACGCGTAGTCGTGACCGGCCTCGGCGTCGTCGCGCCGAACGCCAACGGTGTCAGCGACTTCGAGCTGGCGCTTCGCAAGGGGCGCTCGGGCATCCGCTTCGTCGAGAAGCTGAAGGAGCTGAAGTTCGGCTGTCAGGTGGGCGGCCTGCCCGAGGGCGTCGACGCGCTGGCCGAATCGCTGTTCGAAGAGGACGAGCTGCTGGCCATGAACCAGGGGCACCGGTTCGGCTGCGTCGCCGCCGTGGAAGCCTGGACCGACGCCGGGCTCGAGCGGCCGGCCCGCGACGACGACCGCGTCGACTGGGACACCGGCGCGGTGCTGGGCACGGGCATCGGCGGCATGGACACCATCGGCGAGAAGGTGATCCCCCTGACCGACGCCGGGAAGGTGCGCCGCCTCGGCTCGACCGCGGTGGAGCAGGTGATGGCGAGCGGCATCTCGGCGCGGGTCTCCGGGCTGTTGGCGCTCGGCAACCAGGTGACCACGAACTCCAGTGCGTGCTCCACCGGCAACGAGGCGGTCATCGAAGGCGCGTACCGCATTCGCGAAGGCCGCGCCGAGCGCATGCTGTGCGGCGGCACCGAGGGCGGCAGCCACTACGTCTGGGCCGGCTTCGACGCCATGCGCGTCATGGCCCGCAAGTGGAACGACGAGCCCGAGAAGGCGTCACGACCGATGAGCGCCTCGGCCGCCGGTTTCGTGCCCGGCGCGGGTGCGGGCGTGCTGTTGCTGGAGAGCGAGGAGAGCGCGCTGGCGCGCGGCGCCCGCATCTACGCCGAGGTGAAAGGCGGGTACCTGAACTGCGGCGGCCATCGCCAGGGCGGCAGCATGACGGCCCCGAACCCGGAGAGCGTGGTGCGCTGCATCCAGGGCGCCCTGGCCGATGCCGATGTCGCGCCCGAGCAGATCGATGCGCTGAACGGCCACCTGACCGCGACCGGGGCCGATCCCCGCGAGCTGGCCTCGTGGGCCAAGGCGCTCGGCCGCGCGCCCGCGGAGATGCCCTGCATCACCGCCACCAAGTCGCTGATCGGCCACACGCTGGGAGCGGCCGGGGCCATCGAGTGCGTGGCCACGGTGCTGATGCTGTCGCGCGGCTTTCTGCAGCCGGCCGTCAATTGCGAGGACCTGCATCCGGAGATCGAGCCCTTCGCCCCGGCCATTTCGCCGGCGCTGAAAGAGGTGCCGGACCTCCAGATCATGTTGAAGGCCGGTTTTGGCTTCGGCGACGTGAACTCGTGCGTCGTGTTCGAAAAGTGGAACCCGACGGGCTGACCCCGAGAGGAGAAGAGATGAGTCAGGCAGACGTGATGGAGCGAGTGGTGAAGATCCTCACTCCCTATGTGAAGAACCAGGAAGCGCTCGCGAGCGTCTCCATGGACACGAACATTCTCGACGATCTGAAGGTGAACTCGGCGCGGCTGGTCGACGTGGTGCTGGCCTTCGAGGACGAGTTCGACATCGAGATCGCCGACGAGGACGTGGACGAGGTCAACACCGTTGGAGACGCCGTCCGTCTGATCTCCGACAAGCTCGGTTGACAGAGGAGCTGGGGTTCTCCCGCAGAGCTTCCGCCCGTGACCACACCTGCCACCACACCCCGATCCGCGACCGCCGGAGACGCGTTGCCCGCCGAGTCGACGACACCGGTGCCGTCCGAGGCCGGATCTCGTTCGCAGCGAAGCCGCCGGCTTTGGCGGGACCACTGCGTGCAGCGCGAGGTGGGGCGCTGGATCGCGCCGCTGTGGGTGCCGCTCTCGCACCTCGTCCTGCGCTTCGGCTTCGGGTACAGGATCGAGAACCTGGCCGCTGCACGGGCGCGCTACCGCGAGCTTCGCAGACAACACCCGGGCCCGGTGCTGGTCTGTGCGAACCACCTCACGCTGGTGGACTCCTTCCTGGTGGCCTGGGCCCTGCGTTCGGTGTGGCACTACACGCTGCACTGGGACGGGCTGCCCTGGAACGTGCCCGAGCGCACGAACTTCGCCGCCGGCCCGCTGTCGAAGTGCCTGGCCTACCTGGCCAAGTGCATCCCGATCACGCGTGGGGGCGACCGGCGCGAAGTGGCGTCGGTGCTCGAACGCGTGACGCGTCTTACGCAGGAGGGCGAGGTCGCGCTGGTGTTTCCGGAGGGCGGGCGCAGCCGGAGCGGGCACGTCGAGACCAACCGCGCGGCCTACGGCGTGGGCCGCATCGTGAACGCGATCCCGGGCTGCCAGGTGATTTGCGTGTACCTGCGCGGCCGTCGCCAGTCGGGCTTCGGAGACTTCCCGGTGCGCGGCGAGCGGTTCGACGTGGAGCTTTCGTGCATCGAACCGCGGTCGAGCAAGCGCGGGCTCCGGCGTTCGCGCGATCTGGTGCAGCAGATCGTGGACGAGCTGGCGCGGCTCGAGAAGGGAGTGCTCGATGGTCGGCAATGACGTCGTCGATCTCTCGGATCCCGAGACCCGCCCCGAAACGCTTCACCCGCGCTTCGACGGCCGCGTCTTCGACGCGATCGAGCGCGCCCAGGTGGACGCGGCGGACGACCCGGATCGCCAGCGCTGGCGGCTGTGGGCGGCCAAGGAGGCGACCTACAAGCTCGTGAAGAAGCTGGCTCCGGCCACGGTCTTCTCGCCGCGCCGGTTCTTGGTGCGCTTCGACGGTTCGCCCTGGGGCCAGGTGCAGGTGGGGGCGCGGCGCTTCGGCGTGCAGCTGATCGAGCGGGCGCGCGAGGTCCACGCCATCGCCATGCGCCTCGAGGATCTCGCCCTGCCGCTCGTGCACGGCGTCCGGCGGCTCGAGCGTGACGAGCCCGCGGCTTGGCTTTCGTGGGGCCCCAGCACGGCGGTTCGGCGCTTCGGCATCGAAGCCATCGCCCGTGCCGTCGGCGCCCGGGCGGGCGAGTTCTCGATCGTTCGGGAGGGCCGCATTCCGAAGCTGGTGTGGCGCGATCGGCCGGCCCCGGCCGATCTGTCCCTCTCCCATCACGGCGAGCTGGTGGCCTTCGCGTGCAGCCTGAAGGACCCCGCTCCCTGGAGCCCGGCGAAGTCGTGAGCGCAGCGCGCGAGATTCGACGCCTGGCCATCGTCAACCGGGGCGAGGCCGCCATGCGGTGCATTCGGGCCGTGAAGGCCCTGCGCACCCACCACGGCGACGACATCAAGGCCATCGCGCTCTACACGGACCCGGATCGCGATGCGCCCTTCGTGCGCCACGCGGATCTGTCCGTTCCGCTGGCCCCGGCGGCCACTGCGGTGGCCGCCTATCTGGACCGCGACGCGCTCATCGAGTCGCTGCGGCGGACGCGCGCCGACGCGGTGTGGCCCGGCTGGGGCTTCGTGGCCGAGGACGCGAACTTCGTCGAGCAGGTCCGGGCGGCGGGCATCACCTTCCTGGGACCGAGCCCGGAGGCGATGCGCGCGGTGGGGGACAAGATCCGCTCCAAGCAGCTGGCCGAGCGGGCCGGCGTGCCCGTGTCGGCCTGGAGCGGTGGCGAGCTCGAAGACGAGTCCCAGGCGATCGCGGCGGCCGAAACGGTCGGCTATCCGGTCGTCGTCAAGGCCTCGGCGGGCGGCGGCGGCCGTGGCATTCGGGTCGTCACCTCGGCGGACGAGCTGCCCGAGGCCTACCGCTCGGCGCAGTCCGAGGCAACCTCGGCCTTCGGAGACGGCCGGCTCTTCTTGGAAGCGATGGTGAGCGGGGGCCGCCACATCGAAGTGCAGATCGCGGCCGACCAGCACGGGCACGTCTTCGCCGTGGGCTGTCGCGATTGCTCGGTCCAGCGACGGCACCAGAAGGTGCTCGAGGAGGCTCCGCCGCCCCACCTGGCGCGCGACCTGTGCCAGCGCATCGAGGCCGCCGCCGTGCGCGTGGCGACCGAGGTGGGCTACGAGGGCGTGGGCACCGTCGAGTTCCTGGTGACCGAGAGCGAGTTCTTCTTTCTCGAGGTCAATCCGCGGCTCCAGGTCGAGCACGGCATCACCGAGGAGCTCACCGGCCTGGATCTGGTGCAGCTCCAGATTCGCATCGCGCGCGGCGAAGACCTGGGCGGGCTCGTGATCGAGGAGCGCGGCGCCTCCATCGAAGCCCGGGTGTGCGCCGAGGATCCCGAGGCCGGCTTCCTGCCTTCGCCCGGGCGCATCGGGCGCTTCGACCCGGCCCAGGGAGCGGGCATCCGGATCGACTCGGGAGTCTCCGCCGGATCGACGGTTCCGTCCGATTTCGACTCCCTGGTGGCCAAGGTGATCGCGACGGGCCGCGATCGGGAGGAGGCGCGGGCGCGCCTCGTCTGCGCGCTGCGGGACTTCGAGCTGGTCGTGGAGGGCGGCGCCACCAACAAGGGCTACCTGCTCACCCTGCTGGAGAGCGAGGACTACCGCGCCGGCGACTTCGACACCACCTGGCTGGATCGCTTCAACGACGAGCGCGACGGGGGAGTCGTGGATCGCGACGAGGCGGTCTGTCGCGACGCCCTGGTGGCGGCCGCCATCCTCGCCTACCAGCGCAACCGCGCCGCCGCCCGGGTGAACTTCTACACCGACACCACCAGCCTGGGAGCCGAGCGGATCCCCGCCTCGGTGGGCCAGCAGGTGGACTTGTCGGAGTCGGGCGAGAGCTATCGCCTCGAGGTCTACGCCATCGGGTCCTGGCGCTATCGGGTGCACCTGGACGGCCGCGTGGTCGGGGCCTTGATGCGCGAGGAGGATCCCCATTCGGTGCGGCTGCAGGTGGGTGAGCGCACGCGGCGGGTGCTGCACGACGCCACCGACGCCGGCCTTCGCCTCGAGATCGAGGGGCAGCCCCTGCGCTTCGGCTGGCAGACGGCCGGCCAAGTGCGCGCCAGTACGCCGGCCATGGTCGTGGCCGTCCACGTTTCGGTCGGCGACAGCGTCCGCGCCGGCGAGTCGATCGGCCTGGTCGAGGCCATGAAGATGGAGATCGACTTCCAGGCGCCCGTGACGGGCGTCGTGAAGGAAGTCTTCGTGCGCAAGGGCCAGCAGGTCGCGGCGGGCGACGTCTTGCTGGCCATCGAGCCCGCGGCCAGTGAGACCGAGACGGCGACCGAAGCGGCTCGGCTCGCCCTGCCCGACGAGCCCGACCCGCTGGCGCTGCTCTTCCGGCCCGACGGCGAGCAGGTCCTGGGGACCCCCGACCTGACGGCCGCCGACCGCGCTGTGCCGCTGGCACGGCGCGAGGCCATCGACGCGCTGCGCGACGAGATTCGCCGCCTGCTGTTGGGCTACGACGCCAACCGAGCCCGGGGCGAAGCGCTGCTCGCGTTTCTGGAAGCGCCGCTTCCGGACTCGCTCTCGGAGCCCTTCCGCCTGGAGCTCTCCGAGGTGCGACGAGAGCTCACGACCTTCGCCGATCTGGAGCAGCTGTTCATTCGATCGCCGCGCGCGTCGGTATCGGGCGAGCTCGGCCCTTCCAACAACGCGCGCTTCCGCATGGTCGTGCGGCGGCTGCACGCGGGCGGCGCCGGCATCGCGGAGGAGTTCCTCGAACTCGTGCGCCGCGCGCTCTCCCACTACGGCCTGTCCGACTTGGAGCCCTGCGACGCCCTCGAGCGCGCGGTGCTGCGGCTGCTGTCCACCCAGCAGGAGCCCGATCTCCGGCTGCGCCTCGTGCTGGGCATGGTGCGGCGGATGGTGGCCCTGGCCCAGTCCGGACTCGACCTGTCGGCCGACGTCGAATTGGCGGACGCCATGCTGCGCATCGCGGGGATGCGGGGCCTCCTGCCCGACACCCTGGCCGACGCGGCCATCGACGCGGGCGACGTCTTGTTCGAGGGCCCCGCGGCCGAGCGCCAGGCGGAGGGCCGCTCGCGCGACGCCCGCGCCTGGCTGGCCGAGGCCGAGCGCACCGACGCTCCGACGGCGCCCCCCCGCGAGGTGCTGTTGGAGCTGGCGGTGGCGCCGCGCCAGCTCTTCGACCGGGTCGCCGCCTGGCTCTCGATTTCCGAGCCTTCTCGTCGCTCGATCGCGGTGGCCGCCCACGTGCAGCGCTTCTACGCCCCGGCGATCCCGCGCGAGCACACGTCGGCGCGCGTCGAGGACTCGCTGATCCACTGCGTCGAGTTCGAGGACGACCACATCGTCCTGGCGGCGGCCGCCGCCAGCAAGGAGGTGGCCCAGGTGGCCGAACGCCTGCTGGCCGCGGCGGGTCGGCTCGACGGCCAGGCGGCGTCGCGGCTCCACGCGCTCGAGCTCCTGGTCCCCGTCGACTCGGACGCCGACCGCGAGACGGCGCAGGCCGCACTGTTGGCGCACCTGGAGCGCGCGCCGGCGCCGTGCCGGACGACGCTCACGTTTCTCCCGGACGGCGAAGCGCCGAGCCACCGGACCTTCGTGGTCGAAGAGGAAGGGCCCCGCGAGCTGGCCGATCTTCACCACCTGCACCCGGCCGTCGCCGAGCGCATCGACCTGGCGCGCTACGGGGCCTTCGAACTCGAGCGCATGGCGAGCGAGGACTCGATCTACGCCTTCTACGGCCGCAGTCGCGAGGTGCCGGGCGACGAGCGGGTGTTCGTGTTGGCGGACGTCCAGGCCGGCTCGCCGCTCGGCGAGCGCAACGCGACCCCCTACCTGGCCGCCTTCGAACGGGCCTTCTACCGGGCCACGGGCACGCTTCGGAACATCCTGCAGCTGCGCGATCCGCGCCGGCGCCTGCAGTGGAATCGCGTGGCCCTGGTGGTGTCGCCGCCGATCTTCCTGGAGCCAGAGACGGCCAGCTTGCTGGCGCGGCGGCTGGCACCCGCCACGCGACATCTGGGCCTGGAGAAGGTGGTGGTGCGCCTCTCCCTCTTGACGCGCGAGACCCCCGATGTGGCGGCGCGACCGGCGGAGATCGTCTTCACCGACCCGACCGGTGCGCAGATGGAGATCTCCTGGCGGGACCCGCACGTGGATCCGCTCCACCCGGCAGAGGAGTACGAGCGGCGCGTGGTGGAGGCCCGCCGTCGCCGCCAGGTGTATCCCTACGAGATCGTGCGCATGTTGACGACCGAAGGGCCGGGCGGCCCGGGTGCGCTCCCGAGCGGCGAGTTCGAGGAATACGACCTGGACGCCGAAGGCCGCACGCAGAGCGTCGCCGGGCGCGCCCACGGCCACAACGAGAGCGCCGTCGTCTTCGGCATCGTCAGCACGCCCACCGACAAGGTGCCCGAGGGCATGCGGCGCGTGCTGGTGCTCTCCGACCCGACGCGGGGCATGGGCGCGCTGGCGGAGGCCGAGTGCGCGCGCCTGGTGGCCGCGCTCGATCTCGCCGAACGCGAGCGCCTGCCGGTCGAGTGGCTGCCTGTCTCGAGCGGCGCGCGCATCGCCATGGACAGCGGCACCGAGAACCTGGACGCCACCGCGCGGGTGGTGCGGCGCATCGTCACCTTCACCCAGGCGGGCGGCGTCATTCACGTCATCGTGCACGGCGTGAACGTCGGCGCGCAGAGCTACTTCGACGCGTTGGCCACGATGCTGACCCACACGCGCGGCGTCTTGATCATGACGCCCAACGCATCGATGGTGTTGACGGGGCGGGCCGCGCTGGAGGCGTCCGGCGCCGTGGCCGCCGAGGACGCGGTGGCCATCGGCGGCTACGAGCGGATCATGGGTCCCAACGGCGAGGGCCAGTACTACGCGCGCAACCTCGCCGAAGCGTATCGGCTGCTCTACGAGCACTACCGCTACACCTACGTGGTGCCCGGAGAGACGGGACCGCGCCGCTCCGAGTGCGTCGACCCCTTCGACCGCGACATCGGGCAGGTCACCGTCGAGGGCGAAGAGACGTTCGACTTCACCCGCGTCGGCGACATCTTCGACGACGGGGAGAACCCGGGCCGGAAGCGTCCGTTTCCCATGCGGGCCGTCATGCGCTCGCTGGTGGACGTCGAGGGAGGCTTCCAGGAGCGCTGGCGCGGCTGGGTGGGTGCCGAGACCGCCATCGTCTGGGACACCGAGGTGGGCGGCTTCCCGGTCACCTTGATCGGCATCGAGAGCCACAACGCTCCGCGTCAGGGGTATCGTCCCCTGGACGGCCCCGAGAGTTGGACCGGCGGCACGCTGTTTCCGCTGTCGTCGAAGAAGGTCGCCCGCGCGCTCAACGCCGCCAGCGGGAATCGCCCCGCGATCGTACTGGCGAACCTGTCGGGCTTCGACGGCTCTCCCGAGTCCCTGCGAAAGCTGCAGCTCGAGTACGGAGCCGAGATCGCCCGCGCCGTCGTGAACTTCGACGGGCCGGTCCTCTTCGTGGTGGTTTCCCGCTATCACGGCGGCGCCTACGTGGTCTTCTCGCAGGAGCTCAATCCGGGGCTGCGGGCCTCGGCGCTGGAGGGCTCCTATGCCTCGGTGATCGGCGGCGGGCCGGCGGCGGCTGTGGTGTTCGCCCGGGAGGTCCGCGCGCGCGCCCTGGCCGACCCGCGCGTGGAGACGCTCCGGCGCGGGCTGCGGCTGCGCCCTTCGGCGGAGGCCCAGGCGGAGCTGGACGAGCTGCTGCGCGAGGTGACCTTGGAGAAGCAGGCCGAGCTGGCCGCCGAGTTCGATCGCATCCACACGGTGGAGCGCGCCCAGGAGGTCGGGTCGCTCTCCGACCTGTTGCCGCCGTCCCAGTTGCGGCCCTACCTGATCCGAGAGCTCGAGGCCGCCGCGGACTGATCCAGTCGCGGAGGCCCGCCTGCTACACTCCGGCGCTTCGACGGAGATCCCCATGTCCGATGTGATTCTGTTGGAGGGAATCCAGATTCCCGCCGCCCTGGGCGTCACGGCGGCCGAGCGCCGCATGCGCCGGCCCGTGCTCCTGGACCTCGAAGTGGGTCGCGAGCTGCGGACGTCCGGCCGGAGCGACCACGTTCGCCACACGTTCAACTACAAGGACATCTTCGACGTGGTGGAGGACGTGGCGGCCAACCAGGAACACCGTCTGGTGGAAGCGCTGGCCGAGCGCATCGCCGGGGCCGTGCTCGACAAGTTCGGCGCAGACTTCGTGACGGTGAGCGTACGCAAGGCCCGTCCCATCAACGGCGTGCTCGAGTACGCCGGTGTTCGGATCACCCGCCACCGGGAGGAGCTGCGCTGAAAAGCGCGCGGCTCGCCCGAGCCGGTCGCTGGCGCCATCGTTTGGAAGCGACGGCCGTGGCCGCCGTCGAGCGACTCGTCGGTCGCATCCCGCCGGACGGCGCCCGCGCCCTCGGTGCGGTTTGCGGCCGTTTCGCCGCCCGGCTGCCGCTCGGGCCCGTGCGGGTGGCACGGATCAATCTCGAACTGGCCTTCCCCGATTGGGAGCCCGACCGGCGCGCGCACCTCTTGTCCGACAGCTTGGCCAACGCCGGCCGGGTCGCGGCCGAGATCGCCCTGATGGAGGGGCGCCATCGCGAGGCGCTCTTGGCGGGGGTGCGCTTCGAGGGACGCGAGCATCTGGAGGCCGCGCGACGCGAGTCGCCGGTGGGCGGGGCCATCGTGCTGGCCGCGCACTTCGGTTCCTGGGAGCTGTGCGGGGCGGCCGTCGCGCGCGATCTGCCGCTCTCGGTCGTCTACAACGAGCTCTCCAATCCGGTGCTCGCCGAGCGGGTCAACGCCTTGCGGGCCCGCTCGGGCATGCAGGTGCTGGCGCGGGGGTCCGCGGCCCGCAACGCCCTGCGCGCGCTGGCCGAGGGGCGCTTCGTCGTGATGCTCGCCGACCAGAACGCGCGCCGCCGCGAGGGCGTGTTCGCGCCGCTCTTCGCCGTGCCCGCCTGCACCCGCGACGGACCCATGCGCATCGCCATGCGCACGGGCGCCCCGGTGGTTCCGGTGTTCTTCTTCCGCGAAGGGGCCTCGGGGCGCCACGTGGTGCGGGCGACCCCGGCCCTCGAGCTGGTTCGGCCGGCTCCGGATGCGCCGCGCGCCGAGCGGGACGCGGCCGTCCTCGAGAACGTGCGGCGCATGAACGCCACCTTCGAGACGGCCATCCGCCAAGCGCCCGACCACTGGATGTGGACCCACCGCCGCTTCCGCACCAGGCCCCCAGGGGAGGGCCGAATCTACCCCTCTCGGCGGCGCAGGCTCCGATGAACTACCGACAGAAGTGAATTGAAAAGGCCACGTTTTATCTCAAGCGTTCGCCCCGGGTGGTCGAATTGGCGAGCGGGCCGCCCGGTCCCGGAGGACCCCCGTGCGGGTCGAGTTTGAGGTCTCGACGTTTCTCATGCCGCTGTCCCAATGCCATCGCCTGCCGCTCGCAGCCGCCCTCGCGGGCGTCGCCGCCGGCAACCTGGCGTGTTCGCTGCTGCTGGGGACGCCCGAGCCGGTGCCGCCCGTGGTGGACGTGGAGGTCCTGCGGCGGGCGGAGTCCGAACGGGCCGAGGCCCTCGACCGCGAGGTCAAGCGCCTCCGGGCCGACCTGCAGCGGGCCGAAGGGGCGCTGGTGGCGGTGGAGTCCGGCCTGCGCGGGCAGCACACGCGGGCGAGCGCCGTCTCCTCGTTGGCCGAAGCGCGCATCCAGGTCGAGCGCGCCGCGGCCGAGGCACCCTGGCGGGCCGGCGAGATCGGGGAGGCCCGCGGCAAGCTGGAGGTGGCCGAGCGCCACATCGCCGACGGCTACTTCGGCGCCGCCCTCTTCTTCGTCTATCGCGCCCAGCGCATCGCCGAAACCGTCGAGGCCGAGGCCGACCAGGTCCAGCGCACGCCGGAGACCCGCTACGTCCGGGGCCGGCGTGTGAATCTGCGCGCCGGGCCCTCCACCGACAACGCCGTTCTCTCGGTCCTGACGCGCGGCACCCCCGTCTTTCCCGAAGGCCACGACCACGACTGGGTGTTGGTGCGCACCGCGCGCGGCCGCGTCGGTTGGATCCACGACAGCCTGATCGCCCGCCGCTAGCGGGCCCGGCGACCCGGCTCCTACTCTTCCTCGTCGGCCGCCACCACGCAGTCGCGGCCGGCGGCCTTGGCGCGGTAGAGCGCGCGGTCGGCGTCGTTGAAGAGGCGCTTCTTGTCGCCCCGGAAGACCGCCACGCCGATCGAGACCGTGACCTGGTGGCGATCGCTGGGCGGCTCCAGGAAGAAGGACGTGTTGGAGACCCGGGCGCGGAGCTTCTCCGCCAGGGCGACGGCGCCCTCGAGGTCGGTGTCTCCCGCCAGCACGGCGAACTCCTCGCCCCCGTAGCGTGCCAGCAGATCCGTCTCGCGCACGAGCTGCGACATCACCGCGGCGATCTTGCGCAGGATCTCGTCTCCGCCGGCGTGTCCCAGCCGGTCGTTCCAACTCTTGAAGTGGTCGATGTCGATCAGGATCAGCGCCAGGGGCTCTTCGTTGCGGCTGGCGCGCTTGACCTCGCGACTCAGGTGATCCTGGAAGTAGCGGTGGTTGTGCAGTTTGGTGAGACCGTCGGTGATCGACAGTTGCTCGAGCACTTCGTTCAGCTGGCTGAGCTCGTCGTTCTTGCTCGTCAGTCGGACGTTGGCCTGCTGGACCTCGCGTCGGCTCTGCTCCAGCTCGCGCGTCTTCTGGTGCAGGCGCGCGGTCATGGCGTTGAAGGTGCGGATCAGCAGCCGGATTTCGGGCGTCGCCGAGTGACCGGCAATGACCACGTCCGTCTCGCCCTCCGCGAAGCGCTGCACGCCCTTGGACAGGTCGGCGATGGGGCGAGCGATGGACTTGGCGATGCGAACCGCGCCCAGGCCGAAGAGCACCACGATGGCCAGATTGATCCCGAACGTGCGCCGAATCGAAGACACGACGGGCTGGAAGGCCTGGTCGTAGGATTCCTCGACGACCAACGTCCAGCCGAATCGCGGGAACGAGACGGCGCTTCCCACCACGCGTTCCCCGGCGCCGTTGTTGTAGTCGACGACCGTGGGTTCGATCTCCGGCTCCGGCAGGTCCCGCTCGAAACGGCGGCCGTGCGACGGACCTCCCGACGAGACGAGCACGTCCCCCTCGGATCCGACCACGAAGAGCTCGCCACCTCCCACGTCGGTCGTCGCCAACAGGCCCGACAGGGCTTCGAGCACGAGCACGGCGTGGAGCGAGCCCGTGCGTCGCCCCCCTCGGCTCTCGACTCCGGCCGAGACCAGCTGCACGAAGCGGCCGTCCAGCTCTAGGACCTCGCTGACGCCGGTGGCCTCGGTCGCCAGCCACTCTGTCAGGTCTTCCGGCAGCGTGATCTCGTCGCCCACCGACAGCAGTCGTCGGCCCCGGTCGTCGAGCAGAAAGAGCGATGCGTACTGCGGCGAGCTGCCGTGCAAGTGGCTCAAGAACTGATGGATCTCGCGCATCGCGCGCCGGCCGCGCGCCGTCCCGGGCTCGCGCGCGAGGCGGGGCAGGTCGTCTGCCAGGATGCGCGTGCTGGCAAAGACCTGAACCTCGCTGGCGCGCTGCCCGAACCACAGTTCGAGCTTGTCGGATGCGCTGTGCAGCAGCTCGGGGAACTTGGCGTCGATCTTGGCGTGGAGGAAATCCTGGACGGCGCGGAGTGAGATGGCCGTCACGGCCAGCGACGTGACGAGCGTCGCCGCGAGTACGAACAAACTGATTCGGCCAGGCAAGCTGCCCACCCAAGTCCGCCACGATCGGGTCCATTCGGACGAGGCCAGCTTCCTGCTCCTTCCGTAGTTTCATTGTCGGCCGCCGCTGGGGACCGCTTGAAGTGCAGGTTTCCGACTAAATCACGATTGAATCGCCGTTGAATTGGACTCCTAATCTACAGTCGACTACGATATTTTGGCGCGCCTCGAACTCCGCTGGGCTAGGATGCTCGGCCCCGTTCCCCGTCCAACCGGGGACCTGCTCGCAGCGCCGGCATCCCACCCACGGCATTCCCACGGAGAGGACTCCCAATGGCACGCGAATCTGCCGCCAAAGCCCCGGTCACGTTGAAGGACGGCGACCTGGCGCAGATGTCCAAGAACGAGCGCATCAAGGCCGCGAGCCAGGGCCTCTACTTCGTCAGCGATGGCAAGCGGGAGCCGCACACCTTCCGCGACGAGATCGAGGCCCTCAACCGAGGGGAGACCGACACGATCTCGGGCGAGGCCAAGGAGCTCTCCAAGTTCTTCGGGATCTACCGGCAGCAGGCCCGGGGCGAGCGGGGCGTCAAGACCAAGGACTTCTTCTTCATGATCCGGATCAAGTGCCCGGCCGGGGGCGAGCTCGACGCCGCCCAGTGGCAGGCGCTGGACGCCGCGGCCGAACGCTTCGGCGACGGGACGCTGCGGATCACCTCGCGGCAGGCCATCCAGTACCACCACGTCTACGGGCCGGGCCTCGCGCCCCTCATCCGCGACCTGAACCGCGACTACCGGGAGGGCGGCACGCTGGCCGCCTGCGGCGACGTGAACCGAAACGTCATGGGCTCGCCGATCGACGGCCTCGACCCGGGAGCGGACCCGCGCGCGAGCCTCCTGGCCGAGGAGATCGCCGAGGAGCTGGCGCCGCGCACGAGCAGCTACTTCCAGGTGTTCGCCCAGGACGCGTCGGGCC
>JAKSBN010000136.1 GCA_022361175.1 Pseudomonadota bacterium
CTGGGCGCGCCCCAACCCGTTCAACCACCGCACGCTCGGCGACGCCTACTTCGATCCGCTGTGGGAGGTGCTGCAGGACCTCGACGTGCCGTTCGCGACCCACGAGTTCATGGGACTCGTCGGCCCGTCGGCGGGCAACGACCGCTTCGAGAGCTTCGTCGAGTGGCACACCTGCGTGCACCCGATGGAGGCGCAGATGGCCATGCTGGCCATGATCGTGAACGGCGTCTACGAACGCTTCCCGAAGCTGCGCGTCGCCTACATGGAGGCCGGCTGCGGCTGGCTGCCCTTCTGGCTCCACCGCATTGAGGAGCACGTGGAGCTGGCCGGCTGGCTGGAGACGCCCGAGTGCACGAAGGAGCCCATCGAGTACTTCCGCAACAACTGCTGGATCACCACGGAGTGCGACGAGCACCTCGTCTACCACGTGATCGACGAGCTGGGGGACGACCGCATCCTGTTCGAGACCGACTACCCCCACCCCGACTCGAAGTACCCCCACGCGGTGTCCACGTTCCTGGGGCAGGAGAAGGTCTCGGACGAGTCCAAGCGCAAGATCCTGTGGGACAACGCCGTCGACTTCTACCGTTTCCCCGAGAGCCACATGCCCACCGAGTTCAAAGAGGCGGAGGAGTAGCCCGTGGCCGGCTTCCGCAGGCCCTTCGAGGTGGTCGACCACGCGGCGCTGATGCGCACGCACCAGCCGCCGCCCGAGTACTTCGAGGGCGACTGGCTCTTGGGCCCCGAAGAAATCGAGGCGCGTCAGCTGGCGGCGCTCCAGACCCGGGCGCGAAGTGCCTACGAGGTGCCGTTCTTCCGGGACCGCTGGGACGCGGCAGGCTTCCATCCGAACGACCTGAAGAGCCTGGAAGACTTGTGGCAGGTGCCTGCCTACCAGGTGGACGACATCCGCAAGAGCATCGAGGCGCACCCGCCTCTCGGAGACTACCAGGGCGCCGACCTGGCAAACGCCGCCCAGGAACCGCTGCGGGTCTTCATGTCGGGCGCCACCACGGGCGCGCCCCGCCCCACCCTCTACACCCAGTGGGATCGCGAAGCCGGGGCCATCCTGATGGCCCGCGCCCTCTACCTGCAGGGCGTGCGACCGGGCGACGTGGTCGTGAACGCGTGGGCGTACTCCACCCACAACGGAGCCTTTGCCTTCGACGAAGCGCTCCACAAGTGGCTCTCCTGCGTGGTCCTCACCACCGGCACCGGCAACGTCACCAGCAGCCGCCGCCAGGTGGAACTGGCCTGCCAGTACCAGGCCACCGCCATCCTGACGACCGGCGACTACCTGCTGCACCTGGCCGAGGTGGCGGTGGAGATGGGGCTCGACCCCAAGAAGGACTTCAACCTGAAGGCGCTTCCCAACATCGGCGACCGCGCCAAGCTGGAAGAGGTCTTCGGCGTGCCCAACTACCAGTCCTACGGGTTCCACGAAGTGCAGTGGGTTGCCCAGGAATGCCCCGCCCGCGCGGGCCTGCACGTCTTCGAGGACGCCTACGTGGTGCAGATCGTGGATCCGGACACGGGCGAGCGCGTGCCGGACGGCGAACCGGGCTGCCTCTGCGTCACCGAGACGTACAAGACCGGCAGTCCGCAGTTCCGCTACAACATTCAGGATCTCTCCGTTCTCCACCCGCGAGAGCAGTGCGAGTGCGGCAGCTGGCTGCGCCGCATCGGCCCTTTCGCGGGCCGCGCCGACAACATGATCAAGCTGCGCGGGGTGAACGTGTGGCCCGAGGCGGTCGGCGCCATCGCGGTGGACGACCCGAGGCTCGAGGGCGACTACTTCGTGCGGGCGCGGCGCGAGGGAACCCGCGACGAGATGATCGTGCACCTGACCACGCGCGCCGAGGCCGGCGACCACGCCGCGATCGCGGCGGCGGCCGAAGCGCGGTTGAAGGAGCGCCTCGGCGTCCGCATCGCCGTGGAGCTCGGCGCCCCCGGAAGCCTCGACGCCTGGACGGAGATCCACACCTCGCCCAAGCCCAAGCGCTTCCGGGACGAGCGCGCGGACTGAGGAGAAGACCGTGGGCGCCATCGACTACTGGTGCAATGCGTTCACGCCGGACTCCCTCCCGCTCTGGGACGCGGCCATCGCCGACCAGGGCCTCTCCATCAAGATCCAGCGCGACGGCGACGACGGCTTCGCCGAGCCGGACGCGATGCTGCGGCGCATGGACGCGGCGGGCATCGACACGCTCGTGCTGCCGGCGGCCGAGGTTCCGGAAGGCGCCGAAGCCTTCGCCTACGAGCGCTACGCGACCCGGCCTGAGGTGGTCGCCAAGCTGGCCACCACCTACCCGGGCCGCTTCGCCGGCCTGGCGGGCATCGATCCGAGCCAGGGACAGGCCGGCGTCTCGCGCGCGGCCGAACTGCTGGCCCAGCCGGGCTTCGTCGGGCTCCAACTCCACACCCACAGCTGGGATCGCGCCTTCGACCACCGCGACCTCTATCCCTTCTACACGCTGGCGGCCGACTGCGGCGTACCGGTCGTGATGCAGGCGGGAGCCTCGGGCGGGCCGCTGCCGAGCGAGTGCGGGCGACCCACCGGCATCGACCGACCGGCGATCTACTTCTCGGGGGTCTCGTTCGTGCTCTCCCACACCGGCTGGCCGTGGACCGACGAGGCCCTGGCCATGGTGCAGAAGCACCCGAACGTCTTCCTGGGCACCGCCGCCTGGCCCCCGCACCACTGGCCCGACGCGCTGCGCGCCTTCATCGCCCACCGGGGCGTGGGCAAGGTGCTCTTCGGCACCAGCTTTCCCGTCGTCGGACACCGCCACGCCCTGGCGCGCCTCGACGACCTGAACCTCGACCCGGAAGCTCGCCGGGCGCTGCTGGAAACCACGGCGCGCCGGCTCTTCACGAGACTCTAGGAGGTCCTCATGCCCGGAACCGTCTACAGCGTCCCCCCGATTCCCCCCGATCCGGAACACACCACCTACGTGGAAGGCGGAGGCCTGCGCATCGGCGTCGAGTACCGGCTGCTGGACGACGCCGAGCTGGAGGCCAACTACCAGGGCGAGGCCATGGAGGAGATCCAGGCCCACATCACGGGCAACGTCGAGGACAACGGCGTCTCGCTCCACGTGGAGAGCCTGGACGACGGCCACGAGTACCTGCGCTTCGACTGCTTCGAGAGCGGTCCCCACTACCACTACATCGAGCCCTCCGGCGAGAAGCAGACCATCGTCGACTACGACGCCGCGGCGATGGGCGACATGCTGCCGTGGGCGCTCAACCAGCTTCGAACGCGCCTGACCCCCATGCTCGAATACGCCGGCGGCGGCGCCCTGCTCGCGAAGCTCGACCCGGCCGCCGTGGCCGCCACCCTGGACCGCGTCGAGAAACTGGCCCGCGAAGCCGAGGCCAGCCTCGCCGCCCAGCAGACGGGCGCCCGCAAGACACGAGGTACGTCATGAGCCAGCCCCCCAGCATCTTCCACTGGCAGGAGATCCAGTGGGACGACCCCATGTCCTCGCTGCCGCCCGACAAGCGCCCCCCGCGCGAGCTGGTGGAGAAGGCGCGCCGGGGCGGCGCCCGGCGCAAGAAGATCGTGTGCGGCGAGGGCGGCTTCTACATGAACCGCTCCAGCCTGGGGCCCGGCTTCCGCGTCCCGCCCCACAAGCACGACCACGACGAGCTGATCGTCGTCCTGGGCGGCGGCTGCGCCTTCGACGACGGTCTGGGCGAGCTCGGTCCCGGCGACTCCATCGTGATCCGCGCCGAGACCCGCTACGGCTTCCGCTGCGGCGACGAGGGCATGGAGTTCCTCACCATCCGCACCGGCGAAGCCAAGGTCGAGCTGGAGGAAGGCTAGGAAGCCGGCCCGAAGCTCTCCGTGTGGATGCGATCGGGATCGACGCCCTGGGCCTCCAATCCCGCCTGCAGCTCGGCCATGAAGGAGATGGGGCCACACAGATAGACGTCGACGTCGCAGCTGGGCAGGAGCGCCGCCAGGCCCTCCGTGTCGAGCCGCCCAGGCGCGTCGAAGTCGCGGCCGAGCCGGTCGCCGGCGGCGGGGCGGCTGTACTGCACGTGGGCTTCGGCGTGCGGCGCCGCAGCCACGAGATCTCGCACCTCGTTCGCCAGCGCGTGGTGACGCCCGTCGCGTGCCGTGTGGACGAAGAGCACGTGGCGGGCGTCGCGGCGCGCCACCAAGTCGCGCAGCATGCTGACCAGAGGCGTGACGCCGACCCCCGCGCTCACCAGCACGACCGGCCGCTCGCCGGACCCGAGCACGAACTCACCGGCAGGGGCTCGCACGTCGACGAAGCCGCCCACCTCGAGCGCGTCGTGGAGGAAGCGCGACGCCAGGCCCAGGGGCTCGCGCTTGACCGAGATCCGGTACTCGCCTTCGCCCGGCCCGTTCGAGAGCGAGTAGGTGCGGCGAACCGGTTCCTCCTGCGTCGGCAACCCGAGCTCGACGGGCAGGTGTTGTCCCGGCTCGAAGTCCGGCAGCGGACCGCCGTCGCGGGCGCGGAAGCGAAACGAGACGACGTCCTCGCTCTCGCGGCGCTTGTCGACCAGGCGCAGGGTGCGGACGGAGTCGCCCGCGCTCGACCAGCGCAGGGGCAGCGCCGCCGGCAGCTCGACGGCCTCTTCGAGCGTGAACCGCAACAGCCGCCGTGCGCCCGGATGGCGCGCCACCTCGGGCGAGTCCCAGTCGATCTCGACGCGGCCGGTCAGCTGCAGCATCCCGCCCCCTTCGAAATCGACGAAGAGGAGCCCCGCGCGATCGTCTCGCAGCAAGTTGCCGATCGTGTTGAAGTGGTTGTTGCCGGCGTAGTCCGGAAACACGAGCTGCCGGTCGTTTTCGACTCTCACGAAGCCCGCCTGCCCTCCGCGATGGGAGGCGTCCATCCCGAAACTCGCCGACGCCCCTTCGCCCCGATGCCCGGTCGCGATGAAGAGGGTGTCGGCCGCAGTGATCTGCTCGCGCATGGCGAGCGTCAGAACCCGGCTCCGTTCCGGGGCCGGGGGGCTCGCGCCGGGCTCCGCCAGGCGCCACTCGCGCTCGCGGATGTACTGGGGACAGTTGCCGAAAGCCTGTCCGACTTCCAGTTCGAGGCCCTGGTCGCTGTCGCGAGCGATCCGGCCGTTCACCCGGTTTCGCCGCCGGCTGGCGAGCTCGATGCCCAGCAGGCCCAGCTCGGTGCCACACGCCAACGCCCCCTCGAGTGCGTCTCCGGGAACGGGGCGGGTTCGCAACCTCAGGGTCTTGGGATCGGGCGAGTCCGCAAACCCGGGCCCCCCCGTGAGAAGCGTCGCCCACGGCCGACCGCGGGCGTCCCGGGCCGCGGCCACGAGAAACGGCAGCTCGGCGTAGAAGGCGCGGTGCTGCTCCGGCAGGTAGGGCCGCACCACCTTGCGCGCCCAGTCTTCGATGTCGCGAACGCCGAGGCGCGCCTGTACTTGTTGCTCGCCGGCATGGAACGGAGACTCGACGTTGGTCTGGTCGTCGGGCATCGATTTCACTCCTGTTTACGGGCGCTACGCCCGCTAATGCCGCGTCACGAAGTCGGTCACGCGCTGCGCC
>JAKSBN010000338.1 GCA_022361175.1 Pseudomonadota bacterium
AGCCAGGTGTGGAACGGAAACAGGGGCACTTTGATGCCGAAGGCGAGCGCGAATGCCGCGAACAGCCAGAACTGGGTCTGCCACCAGGGCGCCCCCTCGGTGGGGATCGCGGTGTCGAGGAGCCCCAGCGCACCGCTGCCCGGAGCCGCCACGAAGTCGAGGTTGAGCGCTCCACCCTGGGAGTAGTTCAGCCAGTAGACGGCCAGCAGCGCCACCAGCATCAACAGCGAGCCCAGCATCGTGAACAGGAAGAACTTGATGGCGGCGTAGATGCGCCGCGGGCCGCCCCAGACTCCGATGATGAAGTACATGGGGATCAGCATGAGTTCCCAGAACAGGTAGAACTCGAACAGGTTCAGCGAGACGAAGGCCCCCAACATGCCCGTCTCGAGGAACAGCATGAAGAAGACGAAGCTCCGGACCGATTTCTGGATGTCCTTCCAGGAGGCCAGGAAGACGATCGGTACCAGGAAGGTCGTGAGCAGCACGAGCAGCAGGCTGATGCCGTCGATCCCCACGAAGTAGTTGATGCCGTACTCGGGGATCCAGGCCGCGTGCTCGACGAACTGGTAGCCCGTCTGCTCCGGATCGAAGCGGGCCACCAAGAGCAGCGACAGGGCGAAGGTCAGCAGGCTGCCCCCGAACCCCAGCGACCACCACACCTGCGACGGCAGTCCGTCCGCGCCGCGAGCCGAACCCAGGAGCCCGGAAAGCAGCAGCAGCAGGCCCGTCCCCAGCGGCAGGAAGACGATCCAGGTCAGGAGATGTTCGAGGATCAGTTCCACTCGCCCCTACCCCAGGAGAAAGCCGACAATGACCAGGGCCCCCACGACCATCAGCAGCAGGTAGCCCTGAGTCAGCCCGGACTGGAGATGCTTGAGACCGGATCCCGCCAGGGCGCGCACGGCATTGGCGGTTCCGTTCACCGCGACCCCATCGACCACCACGGCGTCGATGAAGCGGAACAACACGCGATCCGAGAGCCACACCAGCGGCCGCACCAGAACCGCGTCGATCGCTTCGTCGACGTAGTACTTGTTGAGGAGCGCGCGGTAGGCGATGGCGACCGCCCCGGCGATCCGACCCGGGAGGGCGGGCACTCGCACGTAGAGCAGGAAGGCCAGCGCCAGGCCCGCCACCGCCACCGCGGTCGCCGCGCCGATCAAAGCCCACTCGGTCGCGTGGGACACCGCGTGGGGAGCCGCGGGGACGACGACCTCCTGCAGGAAGTTCCCGAGGCTGTCCGAGTTCTCTACGTCGAACGGCATCATGTCCCCCCAGAACTGGGGCAGCGTCAGCCACGCGGCCGTGATGGAGAGAAAAGCCAGGACGTACAGCGGCCACATGACGACGCTGGCGGGGTCCGCCAGCTGCGAGCGCAGCTCGCGGGGAACGCGGCTCTCGCCGTGGAAGGTGAGGAAGAAGAGCCGCCCCATGTAGAAGGCCGTCAGCAGCGCCGTAAAGAGGCCGATGCCGTACAGCCAGAGATGCCCCGGCACCTCGTGAGTGGAAAAGACGGCCAGCAGGATCTCGTCTTTCGAGAAGAAGCCCGAAAGCGGGAAGATGCCGGCGATCGCCAGGGTGCCGGCCAGCATCACGCGGTAGGTCCATTTGAGCTGCTTCTTGAGCCCGCCCATCTTCCGCATGTCCTGCTCGTGGTGCATCGCCATGATGACGGCGCCGGCGCCCATGAAGAGCAGCGCCTTGAAGAAGGCGTGGGTCACCACGTGGAACATGGCGGCGGTGTAGGCGCCGCAGCCCGCGGCCAAGAACATGTACCCGAGCTGGCTCACCGTCGAATACGCCAGCACCTTCTTGATGTCGTTCTGGGCCACGGCGATGGTCGCCGCGAAGAGCGCCGTGCCGCCGCCCACCCAGGCGATGACGGCCGAGGCTTCGGGGCTGGCGGCGTACAGGAACGACATGCGGCAGACGAGGTAGACGCCGGCCGTCACCATGGTGGCGGCGTGGATCAAAGCCGACACGGGAGTCGGGCCCGCCATGGCATCGGGAAGCCACATGTAGAGCGGCAGCTGGGCGGACTTGCCACAGGCTCCGAGGAAGAAGCACAAGCCGATCAGGGTGGCCAGCGACCATTCGCCGCCGAGAAAGGCGGGGACCGAGACGGTGAGCTCGACCAGCTTCGGGAACGCCGCCTCGATGGCGCGGAACGAAATGGCGGGCGTCCCCACCTGGGACAGGCCCCAGAAGAGCAGGAACAGGCCGCACAGGAAACCGAAGTCCCCGATGCGGTTGACGATGAAGGCCTTGCTGCCGCAGTAGGCGTTGAACGAGTCGCTGTACCAGAACCCGATCAACAGGTACGAACACAGGCCTACGCCCTCCCAGCCGAGGAAGAGCAGCAGCAGGTTGTCGGCCAGAACCAGGCACAACATCGCGGCCGTGAAGAGATTCAGGTAACAGAAGAAGCGCTGGAAGCCGCGGTCGTCCCGGTGATCGTCGTCCATGTACCCGATCGAGTACACGTGGATCAGGAGGCCGACGCCCGTGATCACCAGGCACATGACGGCCGAGAGCGCGTCGAGCTGGAAGGCCATGTCCGCGCTGAAGGCGCCGTGTCCCACGCCCGAGCCCACCCACGTGTACAAGGTGTCGAGCAGGAGCCGGCGCTCGGCTTCCACCGACAGCAGCTGGAAGAGGGCGACGAAAGAGAGAATGAGCGATCCCAGTACGGCGCCGCACGAGATGGCGATCACGCCGAGGCGCGGCAGCGGGCGGCGCAGGAAGGCCAGCAATACGCCGTGGATCACCGCCGCCAAGAAGGGCAGCAGCAGGATCCCGCGCAGGGCGACGCTCTCGATGGGCTCGATCACCATTTGAGCAGACTCACGTCTTCGACGTTGACCGAATCGCGATTGCGGACCAGGGCGATCAGGATCCCGAGGCCGACGGCCACCTCGGCGGCGGCGACCGTGATCACCATCAGGACGAACACGTGGCCCTCGAGCGCCGATCCCGCCTCGGAGCCGGCCCACACTCGGTTGAAGCCCACGAAGGCCAGGTTCACGGCGTTCAGCATGAGCTCGATGCACATCAGGATCACGATCAGGTTCCGGCGCACCAGGGCGCCCACCAACCCGATGGTGAAGAGCGCTCCCGAGAGCGCGATGACGTGCTCGATGGGAACCACCTAATCGATCCTCTTCTTCGCCAGGATGACGGCCCCCACGATGGCGGCCAGGAGCAGGAGACCGGCGGTTTCCACCGCCACGACGTAGTCGACGAAGAGCTGGATCCCGACGTCCCGGTAGCCCCCGAAGCCCTCGGGCAACTCGCCGATGGGCGGCACGGCGCCGGGCAACAGCGTCACCGCGAAGGCCAGCGCACCGACCCCCGCCAGGGCGCCGAACCCCCGGGCCAGGTGGCTGGCGAGCGTCGAGGGGGCGAAGTCGTCGCTGCGGAGGTTCAGCAGCATGATCACGAACAGGAACAGCACCAGGATCGCGCCCGCGTAGACCATGATCTGGATGGCGGCGACGAGATGCGCCTCCAGCAGCGCGTAGATGCCGGCCAGCGAGATCATGGTGCCCACCAGGCTCATCGCCCCCGCCACCACGTTGCGCACCAGCATCACCATGGCGAGAGCCGAGACCACCGCCAGCGCGGCGAAGGTGTAGAAGAGGAAGGACTCGACGCCCATCAAGCCATCCCGA
Source organism: Pseudomonadota bacterium (assembly GCA_022361175.1). Classification (GTDB taxonomy): domain Bacteria; phylum Myxococcota_A; class UBA9160; order UBA9160; family UBA4427; genus JAKSBN01. The sequence goes on from JAKSBN010000338.1 coordinate 3,675, forward strand.
GCGCCAGCATGACGAGCGCCGTTGCGAAGATGTTGGCCACCGACAGCGGCAGGATGATCTTCCAGCACAGATCCATCACCTGGTCGTAGCGGAAGCGCGGCAGCGACCAGCGGATCAACATCTGGACCCAGATCATGATCACGACCTTGGTAAGAAAGCTGCCCAGGTGGATGACCATGCACAGGATCGTCGCCAGGCCGTCCCCGAAGAGCTGGCCGATGCCCCCGATGATCATCTCCGTCGACAAGTACGGAACCGTCCAGCCACCGAGGAAGATCGCCGTCACGAGCCCGGCGATGACCACGACCTCGATGAACTCGGATATGTAGAAGAGGCCGAACCGCATGCCCGAGTACTCGGTGAAGTAGCCCGCCACCAGCTCGGATTCGGCCTCGGGCAGATCGAAGGGCGGCCGCTTGTTCTCCGCCATGATGCAGGTGAGGAACATCAAGAACCCCAGCGGCTGCAGAAAGATCCCCCAGTTCGGCAGCCTCACCCAGTCGAGCGGACCGAGCGCCTCGACCAGCCCCAGGAGCTCGAGAAACCCGAATACGCGGAACGTCTGGTCCTGCATCAGGCCCATGTCCGTCAGCTTGAGCGTCTGGAAGACCATGAAGACGCCGACCACCGAGAGGCCCATGGTGACCTCGTAGGAGATCATCTGGGCCGTCGAACGTACGCCGCCGAGAATCGACCAGTTGTTGTTGCTGGACCAGCCGGCCATGACGGCGCCGTAGGTGGCGAGCGAGCCCGTGGCGAAGATGAAGAGGAGCCCCCAGTCGATGTCGGCCGCCACCAGCGAAACGGTGGTGTCGCCGAAGGTGTACACGCCTCCGTACGGGATCACGGCGTACGCCACGATGGCCGGAATCGCCGCCACGATGGGCGCGATCAGGTGCATCACGCGGTTGGCCCCGGCGGGCACCACGTCTTCCTTGGTGAGCAGCTTCACCACGTCGGCCAGGGGGTGAAGCAGTCCCAGGACCGTGATGCCCCCGATGTCGGCCCGGTTGGCCCCGATGCGGTCCTGCATGACCGCGCTCTGCTTGCGCTCGATCCAGGTGATCACCGGCGCGAACGCTCCCACCACCAGCAGCAGGATGAAGAGCGTCTTCACGACGACGAGCAGCAGCACTAGCCGCCTCCCCCGCTGCGGAGAGGGGCTCCGTCGCCCGCCAGATTGGACACCTCCAGGCCCGCGAAGGCGGGCACGGCTTGCGTCATCGCCTTCGAAACGGCGTGGACGTCGTACTCGCCCTCGAAGCCCGCCAGGCCGAGCTCGCGACCCAAGTCGTGCAGGATGGCCCCTTCCGCGTGGGCTTCGAAGGGCGATTCGACGGCCGGCTCGACGCGCTGCACGCGGCCCTCGTGGTTGGTGAGCGTCCCGAGCTTCTCGGCCGCGTGCCGGCCCGGCAGGATCACGTGGGCCGAGCGGTCGAGTGCGGAGTGGTGCGTGTCCACCAGGATCACGGTGTCGAGTCCCTCGAGCTCGCCCTCGGGACCGAGGTACTGCGGGTCGAGCAGGTCGTGGCCCAACACCACGAGTGCATCCACCCCGCCACCGCGAACGCGCTCGAGCACGCTCGTCGCATCGGTGAAGCCGAGCGCGCGCGCGCCGGCGGCGTTCGCCGCCTTCTCGGCCTTGACCAAGAGTTCGTCCGCTTCGCCCACGGGTACGGCCACGCCGGCCGTCTCGGTGCCGAGCGCCTCGAGCCAGCGGCGAAGGCTGTACAGGTCCTCGTTGGTCGCGTGGGCCGAGGCCACCGCCGCCACCACCCCGGCGCCCTTGGCGTTGATCAGGGCCTGCAGCCGGGCCGCGGCCTCTTCGATGGCCGCCCGGTAGGGCCGCGGCTCGAGGACGCCGCTCGGCGAACGCACCAGCGTCTGGCGCACGCGGCTCGCCGACCCGATCTCCTGGTAGCTCATGCGCCCGTGGTCGCAGATCCAGGTGTCGTTCACGGCATCGTTGCGCCGCGGGACGTAGCGATAGGTCTTGTTGTTGGCGACGCCCAGGTAGATGTTGCAGCCGTTCGAGCAGCCCGTGCAGATTCCCGGGACGTCTTCCAGGAACCCGACGCGGATCTTGAAGCGGAAGTCCTTGGTCGTGAGCGCGCCCACCGGACAGATGTCGGCCACGTTCATGGAGTACGCGTTGTCGAGCTCGGCGCCCGGGAAGGTCTCGATGACCGACTCGTCGCCGCGCGCGAACACCCCGAGCTCGCCGGTCCGCGGCACCTCGCGGCAGAAGCGCACGCAGCGGCGGCAGAGGATGCAGCGCTCCTGGTCGAAGACGATCGTCGGCCCCAAGTCGACGCGCTTCTTGGCCGCGCGGCGGGGCTCCCGGGTACGCGACTGGGCCGCGCCGTACTCGTAGGCGTAGTCCTGCAGCTTGCACTCGCCCGCCTGGTCGCAGATCGGGCAGTCGAGCGGGTGGTTGACCAGCAGCAGCTCCATCACCCCCTCGCGGGCGGTGCGCACGGACTCGCTGTCGGTGCGCACGACCATGCCGTCGGTGACC
>JAKSBN010000402.1 GCA_022361175.1 Pseudomonadota bacterium
CCAGATCCGCCACCACCTGGCCCGCGCCGCCCGCAGCCGGGACGTACCGGACGACCTGGCCGTGCTGCACGCTGCCGTCGAAGCGGTTCGGGTCGCTGGGCGTGGCGTAGACCTCGAGCACGCCGTCCGCGTTCACGTCGCCCACCTCGATCTCGTGCACGAAGGTGTCGACCTTGGCGTCGAGCTCCTCCACCCGGTAGCCGCCCTCGGCCTCGGGCCGCAGCACCGCCACCACGCCCTGGTCGTGGGTGGCCACCGCCAATGCCGTCTGCCCATCCCCGTAGAGGTCGGCCACCTCCACGTCGCGCATGCGGCTGAAGCGTCCTCCGAAGTCCTTGCGCCAGAGCTCCCGGGCCTCGAGCCCGCTGGCGCCGGGGCGCCACAGCTTCACCACCGCCTCGGTGCCCCCGATGGTGAGCAGCTCGCCGCCCAGCGGCATCGCCTTGTGGAAGACGTTGCTGTCCGCGTCCTCCAAGGAGCGCAGGCTCCAGCCCTCGGCACCGGGGACCAGGAACTCGAGCCGGGCGGCCAGCGGCACCGGCCCGCGGCGGCCGTCCTCGCCCACCCGGGTCTCGAATTGGGCCAGAGCCAGCACCAGCCCCTGGGTGGGCGGCCCGGGCTCGGGATCGCCGCAGGAGGCGCACAGGGCCAGCAGGGGGAGCAGGACACGGGAGAGCGTCGGGCGTCGCATGGGACCTCCGGATTGAGAACCCGGTGGGATAGCAGCTGAAGGCGTCTCGGCAAGACGCGGCGTTCGGTGCTAATCGAAGAGCCGTGGCGAAGCCGACCCTGCAGGCGCCGCGCGGCACGCGCGATTTCTACCCGGACGAGTACCGGCTCCGGGAGTGGCTCTTCGACCACTTCCGCCGGGTGGCCAAGGCCTGCTGTTTCGAGGAGGTGGACGCGCCCATGGTGGAGCACGCCGAGCTCTTCACCCGCAAGGCGGGCGAGGAGATCGTCCAGCAGCTCTACCACTTCGAGCTCCACGACCGGCACCTGGCGCTGCGGCCCGAGATGACCCCCTCCATCGCCCGCATGGTGATGGCCCGAGCCGGGGGCCTCCGACTGCCGGCGCGCTGGTTCACGATCACCCAGAACTGGCGCTACGAGCGCATGACCCGCGGCCGCGGCCGCGAGCACTTCCAGTGGAACATGGACATCTGGGGCGAGCCGGGCGTGGCCGCCGAGGCCGAGCTGATCGGCGCCGTCTTCCAGCTGCTGGATGCGCTGGGCGTCCCGGCCCCGGCCGTCAAGATCCGCATCAACAGCCGCGCGCTCTTGGAGGAGTCGCTGCGGGCGGGCGTCCTGGCCAAGCGGCCCGAGGCCTTCGAGCCGCTCTGCGTCGTGATCGACAAGCTCGACAAGATCGGCGCCGACGCGGTCGTCGAACAGCTCTGCGACGGCGCGGGCCCGATCGGGCTCGCGCCCGCGGCGGCCCGCGACGTGGTGGGCCTGCTGGAGGCGCGCGACCTGGACGAAGCCGCGGCGCGGGCCCCGGCCGGCACCCCGGCCCTGGCCGAGCTGCGGCGGCTCTTCGAGCTGCTGGACGCCTACGGCGTGGCCGAGCGCGTGGTCTTCGACGCCTCGGTGGTGCGCGGCCTGGCCTACTACACGGGCGTCGTCTTCGAGGCCTTCGATACCCGCGGAGCACTGCGGGCCCTGTGCGGCGGGGGCCGCTACGACCGGCTGCTCGAGACGCTGGGCGGGCCCGCCATCCCCGCGGCGGGGTTCGGCTTCGGCGACATGGTGATCCTCGAGCTGCTGAAGGACCTGGAGCTCCTCCCCCAGCTGGCCCGGCCCGTGGACGACCTGGTCTACGCCTTCGGCGAGGACCAGCGCCCCGCCGCCATCCGGGTGGCCTCCCGCCTCCGGGCCGGGGGCCGGCGCGTCGAGCTGGTGCTGGGCACGCCCAAGCTCAAGCGAGTCCTGGGGGACGCCGATCGCTCTGGGGCCAAACGAGTCTTCCTGCTGGGGCCGGACGAGGTCGACCGGGGCGTGGCCGCGGTGAGAGACCTGGCCGCCGGCACCCAGAGCGAGGAGCCCATCGAGCCCTAGGCGCGCGTTCCGGAGGTCCCGGCGAAGCGCTATAGATAGGGAGCTGGGGCCGCGGACGACCCGAGAGCCCCTCCCTCACAGGCCCTCCACGAGCCACCCCCGACACCCGCTGGAGCCGCCCATGCGTGGATGGACCACCCGCGACAGCCTCGAGCTCTACAACGTCGGCGCCTGGGGTGCCGGCTTCTTCACGGTGAACGACGCCGGGCACGTGGAAGTGCAGCCCCGCGGCAAGAAGGGCCCTCGGGTCGACCTCTACGAGCTGGTCCAGGACCTCCACCGGCGGGGCTTCAACACCCCCGTGCTGGTGAGGTTCTCGGACATCCTGGCCTCCCGGGTCGAGGGCCTGGCCAAGAGCTTCGACCGCGCGATGCGCGAGTACGAGTACACGGGCAGCTACCGGGGCGTCTATCCCATCAAGGTGAACCAGCAGCGCCACGTGGTGGAAGAGATCGTGCGCTACGGCGCCGAGCGCGGCGTGGGGCTCGAGGCGGGCAGCAAGCCCGAACTGCTGGTGGCGCTGGCGCTCCTGGACACGCCGGACGCGCTCATGATCTGCAACGGCTACAAGGACCGCGCCTACATCGAGACGGCGCTCCTGGCCCAGCGCCTGGGCCGCACGCCCATCATCGTGATCGACCGCTTCCGCGAGCTCGACCTGCTGATCAAGACGGCGCGCGAGCTCGGCATCCGGCCCCACATCGGCGTGCGCGCGCGGCTGGCGTCCAAGGGCGCGGGCAAGTGGGTCGAGTCCACCGGCGACCGCTCCAAGTTCGGGCTCTCGGCGCTGGAGCTGGTGACGGCCGTGGAGCAGCTGCGCAGCGAGGACATGCTGGACTGTCTCGAGCTCCTGCACTTCCACATCGGCTCCCAGATCACCAGCATCCGGGCCCACAAGGACGCGCTGCGCGAGGCCAGCCGCATCTACGTCGGCCTGCGCGAGATGGGCGCCAGCATGGGGCTGATCGACGTGGGCGGCGGGCTGGGCGTCGACTACGACGGCTCGAAGACCAACTTCCACTCGTCCATGAACTACTCGGTGCAGGAGTACGCCAACGACGTGGTGACCTTCGTCCAGGAGGCCTGCGACGCGGCCGAGATCCCGCACCCGGACATCGTGACCGAGTCGGGGCGCGCCATGGTGGCCCACCACTCGGTGCTGGTCTTCGACGTGCTGGGCACCAACGAGATGTTGACCGGGAAGCACCCGGAGCCCGTCTCGGAAGACGATCCCAAGGTGCTGCACGACCTGCACGAAGTGTGGTCCAACGCGACCCGCAAGAACGTGCAGGAGTCCTACCACGACGCGCTCCAGATGAAGGAGGAAGCGTCCACGCTCTTCTCCATGGGCTTCCTGGATCTGCAGGGGCGCGCGCGGGTGGAGCGCCTGTTTCTCACGTGCTGTGAGAAGATCCTGCGCATCGCCCGCGATCTCGATCAGATCCCCGAAGACCTGGAGGATCTGGAGAAGCACCTGGCGGACACCTACTACGGGAACCTCTCGGTCTTCCAGTCGGCGCCCGATCACTGGGCCGTGCGGCAGCTCTTCCCCGTGATGCCGATCCACCGCCTGGCGGAGAAGCCCACCCGGCGCGGCGTCTTCGCCGATCTCACCTGCGACAGCGACGGCAAGATCGACAAGTTCATCGACCAGCACGACGTGAAGGACGTGCTGGAGCTGCATGCGCCCAACGGCCAGCCCTACCACATGGGCGTCTTCCTGGTGGGCGCCTACCAGGAGATCCTGGGCGACCTCCACAACCTGTTCGGCGACACGGACGCCGTCCACGTGCGGATCGACGACGAAGGCAACTACGCCATCGACGACGTGGTGGAAGGCGACGACGTCTCGGACGTCCTGCGCTACGTGCAGTACGACCAGCGCTGGCTGGTGGAGCGCGTGCGCCGGGCCGTGGAGGAGGCCACGCGCCGCGGCCAGATGAGCCTCGAAGACTCCGCCCTCCTGCGCAAGCGCTACAAGCAGGGGCTGCAGGAGTACACCTACCTGACCCGGGACGACTAGGCGCCGACTCCCGCCTGTTCTACTCCGTCGGCAGCGCGAACGCCACGATGGCGTCGCCGGGCGGCATGCCGCCGCGCTCGTAGCCGGTGGCCGCGATCACGACGAACTGGCGCCCGCCGGCGCGGTAGGTCATGGGCGTGGCCTGGGGCCCGTAGGGCAGGCGCGCCGACCACACCTCCCGGCCGTTCTCCACGTCGAAGGCGCGCAGCACCTTCTCGAAGGCGGCGCCGATGAAGATGAGCCCGCCGCCCGTCACCAGGGGCCCGCCCAGCGTAGGCGTGCCGGTTTCCAGCGCGATGGGGAGCGGGGAGATGTCGCGCGAGGTACCCAGCGTGACCTGCCACGAGATCGATCCCGTCTCCAGATCCACCGCCGCCAGCATGCCCCAGGGCGGGGGATTGCAGGGAATGCCCACGGGCGACAGCACAGGCACCCGGCGCATCACGTAGGGCGCACCGCGCATGGGCGCGTACTCGGCGAACTCGTCGCGCTCGAAGCCCTCCGCTTCGGCTTCCTCGCGCGGAATCAGCGTGACGGACCACGGCAGGTCGTGGACGTTGGCCACCAGCCGCTGATTCGCTTCGTCAACGGCCACGCCGCCCCAGTTCGAGCCGCCGGCGTTGCCGGGCACCATCAGCGTGCCCTGCTCGGTCGGCGGCGTGTAGATGCCCTCGAAGCGCAGCGCCGCCAGGGCTTCGCGGCAGGCCCCCCGGCCCCAGGGCGTCAGGCCGTAGGCGTCGTCGGGCGAGAGCGAGTGGGGCACCAGCGGCGGCGGCTTCGTCGGGAAGGGTTGGGTCGGCGACAGGTACTCGCCCGGCACCTCGATCTGGGGGACCGGCCGTTCCACTACGGGGAAGAGCGGCTCGCCCGTCTCGCGGTGAAGGACGAAGAGCAGGCCCATCTTCGTCGCCTGCACCAGGGCCGGGATCTCCTCGCCGTCTCGGCGCAGCTGGAAGAGCGTCGGCTGTGCCGGCACGTCGAAGTCCCAGAGGTCGCGGTGCACCGTCTGAAAGTTCCACACCACCTCTCCGGTGGTGGCCCGCAGGGCCACCACCGAGCTGCCGTAGTGGTCCAGGTTGGATTCGCCCCGGAAGTAGTCGGGGGCGGGGTTGCCGGTCGGGACGAAGACCAGATCGCGCTCCGGATCCACCGCCATGGGCGCCCACACGTTGGGCGTCGCCAACGCGTAGCCGGCCTCGGTCGTGTTGGCTGCCGTCGCGACGAAGTCCGGCGGGCGCAGGTCCCAGGCCCAGCGCAGCGCGCCCGTGCGGGCGTCGAAGCCGCGCACCACGCCGCTGGGCGCGTCGTCGCGCCGGTTGTCCGCCACGGCCGAGCCGACGATCACCACGTCGGCCCCCACGGCCGGCGGCGACGTCACCTGGTACTCGCCCCGCCACTCCTGTTCGCCGACGCCCGGGTTGAGGTCGACCTGGCCGTCGGCCCCGAAGCCGAGACACGGCTGGCCCGTGGGCGCGTCCAGGGCGATCAGCCGCGCGTCGTTCGTGGCGGTGAAGATCCGGCGTCGGCACAGGTCGTCAGCTTCTGCCGCGGGATCGAGCCACGGCGACACCCCGCGGCACACGAGCTGGTTGGCGTAGTGCCCGTCCAGGGGGAGCTTCGGGTCGAAGCTCCAGCGCTCGCGACCCGTCTCGGGATCGAGCGCGATCACCCGGTTGTACGGGGTGCACAGGTAGAGCGTGTCGTCCACCAGGACCGGGGTCACCTCGGAGGCTAGGCTCGAGGCGTGCTCGCCGCGGGAGTCGGGCAGGTCGCCCGTGTGGTAGGTCCAGGCCTCCTCGAGGCAGCGCACGTTGGCGCCGTCGATGTCCGCCAGCGGCGAGTAGCGCGTGCCGCCGGGGTCGTTCCCGTAGCTCGGCCACTCGGTGGAGGCCCCCCCGGTCGGAGCCGGCGGACACGGCTCGCGCGGCGGGCCGCAGCCCAGCACGGCGGCTTCTGCCAGCAGCAACGCGAGTCCCGCCGTCGAGAGTCCCCATCCCGAAAGACCCCGAAGCGAAAGCCCCCGAAGGCCGGGGAAGCCGTCAGCACTCCACGCCACGGAACGCCTCCCGTTCGCGGTCCCACCGCGAGATTCCAGTGACCTCAGACTGTCGCCCGATCCGCCGCTTGGCAAGTGCCACGAAAATCCGACACCGCCGCGGGGCCCGCGCCCCCGCGGCAAGCGTGTACACTCGGCGCCCCGACTGCCGCTCTCGCACCGCCAGCGCCGAGGATCCCCATGCCCGCCCCCCTGCGCATCGTCTCCTGGAACGTCAACGGCCTCCGGGCCTGTGCCAAGAAGGGCTTCGGGGCGTGGCTGGCCGGCTCGAAGGCCCACATCGTGGGGGTCCAGGAGGTGCGCGCCCTGCCCCACGAGCTGCCCGAGGAGATCCAGCAGCCGCGCGGCTACCACACCCACTTCGCGCCCGCCGAGCGCCGCGGCTACAGCGGCGTCGGGCTGTTCTCGAAGCGCGCCCCCGGCAAGGTGGAGACCTCGCTCGGCGAGGAGCGCTTCGACGTCGAAGGACGGATCCAGATCGCGCGCTTCGGCCGACTGGTGGTGGCCAACGGCTACTTTCCGAAGGGCAGCGGCAAGGAGCGCGACAACAGCCGCGTCCCCTACAAGCTCGACTTCTATCGCGCGCTTTTCGAGCGGGTCGAGCGGCTGCGGCGCAGCGGCGCCCGCGTGCTGGTGATGGGCGACTTCAACACCGCCCATCAGGAGATCGACCTGGCCCGCCCCAAGGACAACCGCAAGAACTCGGGCTTCCTCCCCGAGGAGTGCGCCGAGCTCGACCGCTGGGTGGACGCCGGCTGGGTCGACAGCTTCCGCGCTTCCCACCCCGAAGGCGGCCATTACACCTGGTGGCGTCAGTGGGGCGGCGCCCGCGAGAAGAACGTGGGCTGGCGCATCGACTACGTCTTCGCCTCCCCCGCCGCCATGAAGTACGTCAAGAAGGCCTTCATCTGGCCCGACGCCAAAGGCTCGGATCACTGCCCGGTGGGCGTCGACCTGGACGCAAGCGTACTGGGCTAGTCTGCCAGCACCACCCGCGAGGTCTGCCGTGAGAAATCTGGCTCACGTTGTCACATTGCTCTTTGCGACGTTCTTCGTCGCTACGGGACTGGTCGGCTCCGTCGACTCCGTCACGCGCGGCATCGCCATCGCCGGGTCCGATCCCGACACAGCGGGGCTTCCCGTCGTGTGGGATCTGGTCCTCGCCGCGACGCCTATCTTCGGATTGACGGTACTGTTGGCGGTCTTTGTCGCCACCGTGGGTCGCAAGTGGGTTCTGAGGCTCTTTCCGGAGGCGGACGACCGCGAGGCGCCGGCGCTGGCCGATCTCTACGCACTGGGGCTTCGCCTACTGGGCATCCTGTTTCTCGTCGAAGGCGTCGTGACGACGGTGAGCGCCCTGGCCGCACTGGGCTTGAGTGCGCTGGCCAGCGATACGGAGCTACCGCTCAAATTCGGCTTGGGCGGCGTATCGAGCGGTCTGCTGAGGTTTGGTGTGGGTGCCGTCCTGTACTGGAGCGCGGCGCGGGTGCGAGCGCGCGCCTAACGGGAACGGGCCAACCCGCCGGCAGAACGCGCGCTTCTTCTCTGGCCACGCCTCGGCACGACCGCAGTCGGGCCCCAGTCGGCCGCCAGCAACCGCTCGGCCGCGCGCAGGTCGCGCACGCCGAGGCGCTTCGCGAGCTCGCGCTCGAGGGCTTGCAGGATCTCCACCGCGTCGCGCACCAGTCCACCCTTCGGGCCGTGCACCACGATCTTCGAGCGGCCGTCCTCGGGATCGGGTGCCAGGCGCAGCACGCCCAGATCGATCAGCTGCTTCAGGTGGTGGTGCACCAGCTGGCGGCTCAAGCCGAGGTTGGCCGCGATGTGGGCGGGCCGATTCACGCCGGCCGCCAGGTTCGAGAGGATCATGGACTGGGATCGCGACACCGGCGGCCAGCCGCGGGCGGCCAGCGACGCCTGGAGCGAGTCGTCCAGCCAGTAGAAGCCCCGCAGCAGGTGGACGATCAGGTCGTGGGATTGAGTCATTCGTCAAATTATTTGACAAATTACTTCAGCGTCGTCAAGCTCTCGGCCGGGGGAGAGGCGAGGAGATCGTGGAAGAGCTGCGCCTGGCGATCACGCCCTACTACCTCTACGTGAAGGCCGTCCACGTGCTGGCGGCCATGGTGTGGGCCTTCAGTACGGCCGTGGCCTGGGCTTTCTACCTGCGGCCCGCGTTCAAGGCCGCCCTCCGCGATCCGGACGACACCGTCGCCATCGAGCGCCGCAACTTCTTGATGGAGCGCTTCGACCGCGGCGCCGCGGTGGAGCACGTCGCCTTCCCGGTGTTGGTCGTGACGGCGCTGCTGCTGCTCTGGATGGGACGCGTCGACCTCACGCAGTGGAATGCGATTACCGCCAAACTGTGGATCGGGGTCTTGGTGATCATTCCCATGGAGTGCGTCGATTACTACCTCTCGCACTTCGGTGGAAACAAGGCATCCATCCGCCGCTCGGGTGACGCAGAGCGCTACGAGCGCTTCATGGCGTACCACTGGCGCTTTTTCCAGGTGACGGAGCCCCTCGTCGTCGTCATCGTGCCGCTGATGGTGTTCCTGGCGGTGGCCCGGCCCTTCTGAGGTCGGCCTCAAGCGAGGGCGCGGCACGGCCGAAAAGACGGACGTGCAGCTTCTCGCAACCGTCGCCACCCTCGTCTACCTCGTCACGGGCATCGTCGTCGCCGTACGACTGCTGCTTCTGAGGCGGCGCACGCGCCAACTACCCGAGCTCATCATCGGTGTCGCACTTCTGGCGTTCTGTGCCGTCGGACACCCGCTGTCACTGGTCAGCCGGAAGATCCTCCAGACGTTCGGATTCGAGGTCATGGCCGTGACCAACAGCCTGGCGGCCACGGGTACGGCGCTGACGGTCGTGGGCGTGTACGTCTTCACGACGATGGTCTTCCGGCCCGACTCCCGCCGGGCCTGGATCGCGACCGGCCTCGCCACCGCGGTGGCCGCCGGCACTGGCGTCGGCATCGTGGTCACGGTGCTCGGCACGCTCGCGAGCGTCGACCCCGCGGAGGCGGCGACCGCCGCCTACTCGCCCCTCAGCCGCCTCTTCATCGCCGCCTCGACGGCGAACTTCATCACGGGCTTCGCATGGATGGGCGTCGAGGCGCTCCGCTATCACCAGCTCATGCGGCGCCGGCTCGCGCTCGGCATGTCCGATCCCGTGGTGGTGAACCGCTTCCTGGTCTGGGGCGTGGGCAACGTGGGGGCGGCGGCCATCTCGAGCCTCTTGATGGTGACGGCGATCATGGGCCTGAGCTTCGTTACCCACCCGGTACCGCTGCTCCTGGTGGCGCTCTCGGGCCTGGTCAGCACCACCACCTGGATCCTCACCTTCCTGGCCCCCCAGCGCTACCTGAACTGGGTGCGCCGTCGTTCGGAAGTGGGAGGCTAGCCGTGGCCGACTCGCCGCTCTTCGACTTCGTCTGCAGCGAGCTGGAATCCGGCTCGAGCCTCGACCGGCTGGAGGCGCGCGGGACGGTGCGCCTGGCACTCAAGCAGGCGGGCCTCGAGGTGCGCAGTGTGACCGCAGACCAGATGGCGGTCGTGCTCGAGAAGGTGCTGCCGGGCGAGCTCACGGCCCGCGGTGTCGACGGCGGCGAAGCCCTGTGTGAACGCATGCGCGGCGGCCTGGCCCAGTTCCAGAGCGGGGAAGACGGAGACAGCCCCGAAGCCGTGTTCGCCCGCCTGGGCGGCTAGCAGCGCGCGCCGCGCGGCGGCGCTTGCCGCCTCCTCCCGTCTTCGCCAGCCTGTCCGCGACCCATCGAGGGACGCCCATGGCCGTTCTCCGCATCGGACAGGTGGCCGAACGCGCGGGCATCGCCACCTCCGCGATCCGCTACTACGAAGAGCAGGGCCTGCTGCCCCGGCCCGAGCGGCGGAGCGGCCAGCGCGTGTACGACGAAACCACCGTCGAGCGGCTGGCGCTGATCCAGCTGGCCAAGAGTGCGGGCTTCACGGTGGCCGAGATCAAGCGTCTCCTGGCCGGCTTCGGCCGCAAGACGCCCCCGGGCGAGCGCTGGCGCACGCTCGCCGAAACCAAGCGCGTCGAGCTCAATCGGCGCATCGCCAAGGCCAGGCGCATGAAGCGCGTGCTGGACAGCATCTCCAAGTGCCGCTGCCCGACCCTCGCCGACTGCGCGCACGCCCTGCACTCCCGCAAGCCTTGACTTGAAGTGCACTTGAACCCGTACTCTTCGCCCGCGCCCGGGAGAGGAGAACGCCATGGCCACGACCGATCGAACCCCCACCGCACCGCCGAGCGGCTGCACGCTGGCGCCCGAGGCGCTGGAGGAGCGCCGGGACTGGATCCAACGCGAAATCGCGCCGCACGCCGTGCGGGTGCAGGAAGACGGGAACGGCGTCACTTGCGAATTCGAGGGGGGCGACGACTTCCGCGCCACTCTCGCGCACTGGGTCGAGCTGGAACGCGCCTGCTGCAGCGACTGGATCTGGGAGCTCGAGCCCCGGGACGCCCACCGCACCCGGCTGCGCATTCGCGGCCCCGGCGCGGCGGCGGCCTTCCCGGCCCTGTGCAGCGTGCTGGCGGCGAGGCCGCCGGAGTCCCGCTGGCGGCGCCTGGCGAGGGCGGGCGGCCTGGGGCTGGCGGCGTCGTTCAGCCTGCTGTGCGTCCTCCCCATGGCGCTGGCCGCCG
>JAKSBN010000318.1 GCA_022361175.1 Pseudomonadota bacterium
GCCTCTGCCCCGCCAGCGGCCCCGACTTCGACCCGACCGACGACTGCCTGACGCCCATCCAACAGCGCGCGTGGAGCAGCCCGATCTGGCTGCTTCCGCCCTCGGCCGGGAAACACGCGGGATGACACCGCAGCGACTCGTCCGCTTCGCGGTCGTCTCGGGGCTCCTCGCCATCGGGACAGTCCTCCTCGAATGGCCGCGGGTCGCGCTCGCCTTGGCGCATGTCGCCGCGGTGTCCTGGTGCGCTGCGCAGCGCCGGGTTCGCGAGGTCTTCGCGGCACTCCCTGCCTCTCAGCGGAGGATCGTCGCCGGGATGCTCGGGGCGGTGCTCGCGGGACACATCGCACAGGACGCGCGCGCCACGTTTCCGTTCATCGACTGGAGGATGTACTCCCACACCCCGGCGGACCCCATCAACGTGCTTCGTATCGAGGGCGTAGGGGCCGACGGCAGTGTGAGCCGGGTGGAGCTGTTGCCGTTGTTCTGGCTGCACTCGGGCCGAGTGGGTCTTCCAGTGCTCGTGGAGGCGCGATCGGCCCTCGATCCGCACCGAGATCCGTCGAAGCGTCGGAAACACCGCGATCGCTTCGAACAGCTGCTGCGCTTCGTGGCAAGGCGCCACAACGAGACCTACCCCAGCCAGACCATCGAGTCGATACGGGTCCGGATCGCTCCGCAGCCCGTCGTAGGCCCGCGCGTGGAAGACGAGGCGGCGTTTCGAACTGCGGCGGACCTCCGTCTGGAGAACGCGCCGTGACGACTGTCTTTGCCCACGCCACGGCACGGCAGCTCGGCGCGTTCCGGGCCGCTGTGTTCGGGCTGATCGCGCTGGACATGCTGGTGAGGCCGCTGGGTGCCTTGGCCGGCTTTCCAACATCGTTGCTTCGTCCAGTCGGCGTCTTCCGTCTGCTTCCCGACGCCGTCCTCGCGGTCGCGTTCTCCTCGCCGGTGCTGGATGTCCTCACACTCGGGGCTGCAAGCGCCAGTCTCCTGGCCGCAACCGGGTTCCGGTTCCGCTTCTCGGGGATCGCTGCATGCGTGCTTGTGACATTGCACGCCGCCGCGGCGCGGAGCTACACGTACCCGTTCCACACGGATCTGGCCCTGATTCTCAGTGCGTGGCTGGCGGTTTCTCTCGCCTGGACGACGCGCGGCGAGAGCGAGCGCGCCCATGTGGCCTCTCGGTCGCTGCCTCGCGCAGTGCTGACGTCGAGTTTTTTGGTGACCTTGGTGACGTACCACATGGTTGGCATGTCCCGACTGGTCTACGGCGGCCTGGACGTCTATCTCTCCGACTCGCTTCGCATCTGGGCCGTTCGCAACGCTCAGTTTCCCAACTGGATTCAGCTCTCGCTCGGTGGCATCGGGCAAGAGCTCGCGCAGATCGAGCCCCTCATGCTGGCGCTCAACGCGGCCTTCCCGCTGCTCACCCTGGTCGAGATCTGCGCGCCCCTGGCCCTCTTCTGGCCGCGCTTCCGGAGCCTCTTCCTACTGGTGATCATTCCCTTCCACTTGATTTCGTTGCCGCTGCTGGGGGTCTTCTTCTACCAGAACCTGATCCTGCTGCTGCTGTTCGCGCTCTTCGATCGGCGCAGACAAGCGCACGCCTCGGGCTGACGGCCCGGGGCCAGGGGCGCGAAGCGGGTCGTCGCTCTCAGCCGGTGGCGTGCTGCGGTTGCGGGGCGAACTCGGAGAGCAGCTGGTAGTAGGCTTCGGGTGCGCTGGTGATCTCGAGTCCCGCACCCGACGTCGTCATGGCCGCCATGTCGCGGTGCGCGTGGCGTGCGTGAGCCACCTTGGCCTGCAACTCGACGGCGCTCTCGTCGCCGTTGAAGAGCCGCAGCACGACCTCGGTGCCGGGCCGCAGCCGCAGGCGACTCTGGACGAAGGGCCCGCGGGCGCAGAGGTCCAGCACGATGGCCTTGTGGGGGCGTTGATCGACGACCAGCTCACAAGTGAGCCGGTGCTTGTCGCGGGGAAACATGCGTCGTTCGGGGTGCTCCATTGGCTCGCCTCCTTTGGGGCGCCCTCCGGAGATCTCTATCGGCAGAAGCCCTACCCGATATGAGGGGTAAGCCCTACGTATGCCGAGAATTGCGCACTTGGCCGGCAACCCATGCGCGAAGGATCTTCCGGGACCGGCAGCTTGGGCCTGCCAACATTTCCGACCCAGCCGGAAGGGTTGCAGCTGGAGGGCCGGTGCCGATTCGTTGCCGGTGCTGGACTCTTTGCGCCTGGGCGGGGCCCGGTGGAGAATGGAGCCATGGAACCCTCCGTCGTCTTTCTGATCGTGAGTCTCGTGGGCGCTGCCTTCACGTGGAACTCGTGGAGCCCGCGCGCGCCTCAGACGGCGCTGGCGATCCCGAGCTTCTTCGCGGGCTGGCTGACGTCCGAGCTGCCGGTGCACCACATTGCGTGGCAGGCGATCGCCACCGTGGGGTTTGCGGCGGCCGGCGCGCTCTCGGCCTGGCCGGGCTGGTTGGGCCTGGGCGTCACCGCCGTGTCTTGGGCCGCGCTATGGCGCCATGTGCGCGAAGCGAATCGCTCCGAACCGGTGGTGGACGAGGCCCTGCGCGAAGGCCTGGGCCACGCGGCGGGCGCCGGCGCGAGCGACGGCGTGCCGATCGCGCCGCTCGTCAACCCGTTTCGCTTTCGGCGCCCCGACGTCCGCGTGACGCGCGACGTTCGCTACGCGGAGGGGGCCGGGAGGCGACATCTCTTGGACGTGTACGCGCCGGCGGCCGGCGCATCGAACGCGCCGGTGTTGTTGCAGGTGCACGGCGGCGCCTGGGTCCTGGGACACAAGCGCGAGCAGGCATTGCCCCTGCTGCACCACATGGCACAGCGCGGCTGGGTGTGTGTCGCGGCCAACTACCGGCTCAGTCCGAAAGCGACCTTCCCGGACCACTTGATCGACCTGAAGCTGGCCTTGCGCTGGATCCGGGAGCACATCGCGGAGTACGGCGGCGACCCGCGCTTCGTCGCCGCGACGGGCGGCTCGGCGGGCGGCCACTTGTCGTCGCTGCTCACCCTGTCGGCCAACGATCTCGAGTACCAGCCCGGCTTCGAACACGTGGATACGACGCTGCGCGCCTGCGTTCCGTTCTACGGCATCTACGACGTCGCCAATCGTTTCGAGCGCGAGACGTACGCGGGGTTCGAGAAGTTCATGGGCCGCACCGTGCTGAAGAAGCGCCTCGCGGACGACCGCTTGGCCTTCGAGAAGGCGTCGCCGGTTGCGCGCGTGCACCCCGATGCGCCGCCCTTCTTCGTCGTTCACGGCACCCACGACAGCCTGGCTCCGGTGGAAGGCGCGCGCGACTTCGTGGGACTGCTGCGGGAGGTCTCGAAGTCTCCGGTGGCCTATGCCGAGATCACCGGCGCGCAGCACGCCTTCGAGATCTTTCATTCGCTTCGCACCACCCACGTGGTGCGCGGGGTGGAGCGGTTTCTGACAGCGGTCCACCGGGAGTACCGCGAAGAGTCGGACACCGCGACGTAGGCTCCAGGTTCGACGCGACCCCGGGAATCTCCGGGCGACCCCCGTCGGGCTGGGCCATACTCGGCCCATCACCGCAAGGAGGCCACCGCCATGGGCCGATCGCAGACCGCTCTCGTCCTCGCCCTGTGTTCCCTCTTGTTCCTCGGCGTTTCGGGCGCCGTCGGATGCAGGCATCCGGCACCGCCCGCCGAAGAAGCGGACAAGCTCACCGTGGGCAAGGTGCAGGGCGAGATCAAGGTGGGAATGGCCGCGTCCTCGGTCGCCCAGGTGCTCGGTTCTCCGAACATCGTCACCACCGACGAGCAGCGGCGCGAGGTGTGGATCTACGACAAGGTGTCGTCCGACCGGGTCGACACCGCGAACTCTGTGGCCGGCTCGATCATCATCTTCGGCGGCGCCAGCAGCCAGCGCCAGACGACGAAGACCCAGCGGACCCTCACGATCATCATCAAGTACGATGAGGAGAAGAAGGTCCGCGACTTCGCCTACAACTACTCCCAGTTCTAGCCGGCGCCTTCGGTCGCGCGATGCGAGCTGCGAGAGCGAGTCGTCGGACGAGGACGGCGGGTAGGGCCCCGGCCCTTTTCGCGGTCGCGCTGCTCTGGACTTCAGGCTGCACCCTGGGCGGCCCGACCACGCCCATCGAACTCTTCGCCCTCACTCCCGACAGCGCGGCCAACAAGGCCATGCAGACGCGCCAGTTCGAGACCCCGAACACCGACGAGCTGCTCTCGGCCTCGGCGGCCGTCCTGCAGGACTTGGGCTTTCAGGTCACCGAGAGCGATCGCGACTTGGGCTTTCTGCGGGCGGCCAAGGAGCGCAGCGCACGCGAGTACGGGCAGGAGGTGCGGCGCGGCGTCATCGCCTTCCTGACGACGGCCCTGTCGGTCCTGGCGGCGGTCGGCGGCACGGCGTCGAACGCGATCACCCTGGTGCCCGTCGATCTCCAGCAGCAGATCAACGCCTCCCTGATCGCCCAGCCGATCCAGGACGACGACAAGCGTCAGGAGGTTCGGATCGTCTTCTACCGGCTCGTCTGGAAGGGCGACGGCATGTCGGGAGATCAGTACTTCCCCCCCGGCGACCAGAAGATGGAGATGATTCGCGACGCCGAGATCTACCAGCAGTTCTACGCCCGGCTCTCCAAGGCCGTCTTCCTCGAAGCCCAGAGGATCTGAGAAGCGAGTATTCATGCGTATTTCGTCGATCTCCCGAGTCGCCTTTTCCGTTCTGCCTGCCCTGGCGCTCGCAGCCTGCGCGACTCCGCCGCCGGAACCTCAGGCGCTGCTGGCGCCGAGCGAAGCCCAGGCCAAGATCCGCAACCTCCAGACCCGCACCTTCGACGCGCCGAGCCGCAAGCGGGCCATGCGCGGCGTGATCGCCGCGTTGCAGGACCTGGGCTTCATCATCGAGCGGGCCAACGAGCCCCTCGGCCTGGTGACGGCGGCCCGTTTCGCCGAGCCGAACTACTACGACGTGGTGGGCGTGACCGTCACGGTGCGCCGCCTCGGCAAGACCCAGGTGCGGGTGCGCGTGAACGCCATCTACAACAACCAGCCCATCACCGACCCCGAGGTCTACCAGAACTTCTTCGCCACCCTCGAGCGCTCGCTCTTCCTGGGAAGGAACTGACGGCGTGCGAGCGCGCGCCGTGCTGGTGGCGTCGGCTGCGGTTGCGACCGTTGGCTGTGCCGGATTCCAGGCCCGCCACGAGGTCGTGGGCGATTCCCGCGCTCAGATCTGGCTGGCCGAGGAGAGCCAGGTCCGGGTGCGCAACGCCCAGAGCCGCGTCTTCGACACCACCGACAAGCGTCAGATGCTCGAAGCCATCGTGGCGACGCTGCAGGACGTGGGCTTCCAGATCGAGGTGTTGGACGAGACGCTGGGCATCGTCTCCGGCAAGAAATTCCTGGACGCGGAGCGCCCGAGCGGCGGTCAACTCCCGACCTACCTGATGTACGACGAGGAGAGCCTCGTCGTCTTCAACCGCTCCTACCGCACCTGGGGGCCGTTCTTGCGGCGCAGTGACTTGGTACGCATGACCGTCACCGTTCGCAGCCGCAACGAGAAGCAGTTGATCGTCCGCGCTTCGGCCCAGTACTACCTGCGCCCGGTCGAGGACGCGGCGGCCTACCAGCAGTTCTACGCCGCTCTCGAGCAGGCGCTCTTCACGGAGCGCTCGGCCCGCACTCCCTGACCCTTCACCAGGCGCTGACGCGGTCAGGATGTTCCGACACGGGTTGTGTCGAATCCCACGGGGAGTCGCGGCGGACCGGTTGCGGTTTCGCTATGACCGAGAGTCCGCAACGTCAGACGAAAGGAACCCGTCGATGTCCGAGCGCGCCCCCCAGATGAGCTTCGACGAGGCCGTCGTCGCCCTCACCGGCCCCGAAGGCCCGTACCCCGTGATCGAGAAGGAGATCGGCGGGCGGAAGCTTCCCGTCTTCAAGAACCTGCCGCCCGCCCTGCGCCACCTGTTCGCGGTGGCCCGCACGCGCGCGGACGAGGTCTTCCTGGTCTATGAAGACGAGCGCTGGACCTTCGGCGACGTGATGCAGAAGGTGGATGCGACCGCCGCGCTGTTGGTGGAGCGCTACGGCGTCGAGCGCGGGGATCGTGTGGCGATCGCCATGCGGAACTACCCCGAGTTCATCACGACCTTCGCCGCAGCCACCTCCATCGGGGCCACGGCGGTGCTGATGAACGCCTGGTGGACGCCCGACGAGATGGAGTACGGCCTGGAGGACTGCGGCGCCAGGGTGCTGGTGGCCGACGCCGAGCGCATCGAGCGCGCCCTTCCGTGTCGCGACCGGCTCGGCTTCCACGCCGTTTCGGTGCGGGTGGACGCTCCGCCCGCGGGCGTCGATCGGCTGACCGACATGTGGAACCTGGGCACCTCCATGCCGGACCTGGAGGTGGGGCCTGAAGACGACGCGACCATCCTCTACACATCCGGCACCACGGGACGGCCCAAGGGCGCAGTTTCGACCCACCACGCCGTGCTCTCCGCGCTGGGCTCCTTTGCGGCTCGGGCCGCGATCAATCGCACCATGTACCCGCCCGAGGAGGAGCATCCCTGGCCCCACAGCTTCATCCTGGTGGTGCCGCTCTTTCACGTGACGGGCCTGGTGCCGGTGATGCTCTCCTGCTTCGCGGCCGGCTACAAGCTGGTGATGATGTACAAGTGGGACGCGGAGCGGGCGCTCGAGCTGGTGGAGCGCGAGCGCGTGACCCAGTTCGTCGGCGTCCCGACCCAGTCGTGGGATCTCCTGGAGACGCCGGGCTTCGCTTCGCGCGATACCTCGAGCCTCACGAACGTCGGCGGCGGAGGGGCCCCCGCGCCGGCGGAGCTGATCCGCCGCATCGACAAGGGCTTCAAGAAGGGGGCGCCCGGGATCGGCTACGGGATGACCGAGACCAACGCCTTCGGTCCGGGAAATTCCGGCCCCGACATCCTGCGCAAGCCGCGCAGCGCCGGTCGCACGATGCCGACCATGCCGGTCGAGGTGCGCGACGAGTCGGGCGTGGAGGTGCCGCGGGGAGAGATCGGCGAGATCTGGTTCACGGGCGCGAATCTGATCCGCGGTTACTGGAACCGCCCCGAAGCGACGGCGGAGACCATCGTCGACGGCTGGCTGCGCAGCGGCGACCTCGGTCGCATGGACGAAGAGGGCTTCATCTACGTGGAGGACCGCGCCAAGGACATGGTCCTGCGCGGGGGCGAGAACGTGTACTGCGCCGAAGTCGAGGCCGCCATCTACGACCAGCCCGGGATCCACGAGGCGGCCGTGTTCGGGCTTCCCCACGAGCGGCTGGGCGAGGAGGTGGCCTGCGCCATCGTGCTGAAGCCCGGCGGCTCGCTCGATCCGGAGCGTTTCCGGGTCGCGCTGGCCGAGAAGATCGCCAACTTCAAGGTGCCGAGCGTCTTCCGGGTGTACGCCGAGCCGCTGCCTCGGAACGCGTCGGGCAAGATCCTCAAGCGTCAGCTGCGCGACGAGATCGTCGCCGCGCGGGGCGGCGCCTAGACGCGCTCTTGACAGGGCCTGGGTTCGCCGGGATGCTTCCCGCGTCACAATCGTGATTTCGGGGTCCCGCCCCGTGCTCACTCCATCGACTCCGTCCGCCGCGGCGAGTGCCACGGCGAAGAGAGTCGAGCTGTCGAGCGAGCGCGGACCCCACCCATCTCTGGCTGAGCGGCCGCAGCGCTCGCCGGAGAATCGCTATGACCCAGGATCAGCGCTCCCGTCAGAACGGCAACCGAGAAAAGAACGCGAATCGAGAGACCTCGAGTCCGAAGCGGGCTCGAACGGACACCGCCGTCGATCCGCGGGAGCTCGTCTCCCGCCTGGCCAGCGACCGCCAGCGCGCCGAGGCCTTCGCCGCTCTCGTGGCGCTGGGGAGTGACGCGGAGGACGCCGTCGCCGAAGGGTTGCGCCACGGGCACTGGCAGGTTCGCCGTTGGTGCGCGATCTGGTTCGACGAGAACGCGAACCCGGCGCGCCTGCCGGAGCTGGTGCCGTTGCTGCACGATCCCAAGAGCAAGGTCCGGCTGTGGGCGGTGCACTCGCTGGCGTGCGAGCACCGCCACGAAGCGTCTGAGCGGATCGATCCCATCCCGCTGTTGATCGAGCGGGTGCAGAACGACGAGAGCCTGCGCGTGCGGCGCCACGCCGTCGTCATGCTGGCCTACCAGCACGCTCACCCGGACTTGACGGGCTTCTTCCAGCAGCTGCTCGACACCGAGACCGACCCGAAGCTGCACAAGCACGCGGGCATCGGGCTCTACTTGTGTGGGAATGCCGAGGCCCGCGAAGCAATGCGCCGCCGCATGCGCCCAAAGCCGGGCGACGCAGACTGAAGTGCTGGGAGAGGGCGCCACCGCCTTGTCCCGGATAATCCGCTTCGATCTGCTACACAGGGAGGTGCATCCAGCATCGCTGTAGACCATGAGATGTCGACGAAGCGGATCGGCGAGGGCGACGCAGACGTGTAGGCGGCGGGGGCCGCCCTTTTCGGTCGGTATCGACGATCGGGTGGCGGAGGAGTAAGGAATGTTGAGGTATCGAGTGCTCCTTTGCTCCGACACGCCGTCATGACGCTCCAGATCTTCGTGAGCTTCGACATCGAAAACGACCAAGAGCTCTACGAGCTACTTCTCGATCAATCGCGCGTCCCGAATTCGGGTTTTTCCGTTTCGGGCGGATCCGAGCGCGTGCTGAATGCCGAGCTGCGCGGCGACCGACTGCGGAGGCGGATTCGCGAAGCGGACCAGATGATCGTCATTTGTGGCGAGCACACCGAGTCATCCACCCGCGTGGGTGCCGAGCTCGACATCGCCCGGGAGGAGGGGACGCCCTACTTCCTACTGTGGGGCCGGCGCGAGATGATGTGCACCAAGCCCATCGGAGCCAAAACCGCCGAAGGGATCTACAGCTGGACACAGCAAATCTTGCGGGATCAGATCGATCTGACGCTCCGGAGTGCTCGCTCGGACGCGAGGGGGGAATCACTGCGTCGGAAGAGCTGATTCGTGCTTCGAGGGCTGGTCTCGCGGTTCTCGCCGCGCGCCCCTTTCGCTGACGGCGAGCGTCGCGTAGACTGCGGCACCGAAAGGCCGTTTACGGGCCGAGCCAAGCAGACACTGGCTTACGTTCCGCGTTCTCTTCTGCCTGTTTCATCGTCCCATCGTGAATTCGCCTCTCGCTCCCGGCTGCGACAGCGGGGACGCACTGCGATCGGAGCAAGATCGGCGCACTCGGACATCCCGAGCCGGTCGATCCGATCATCTCGCCTCCATCGGATTCCGAATCGGGGCAGACAGGACAATCCATTGAGCAAGAAACTGTACGTCGGAAACCTTCCTTTCCAAAGCACCGAGGCCGATCTCCGGGACGTCTTCGGACGCCATGGCACCGTCGAGTCGGTGGCGGTCATCACGGACCGTGAGACGGGCCGCCCGCGCGGATTCGCCTTCGTCGAAATGGCGGAGGCCAGTGCTGCGGACGACGCGATTCGCGCGCTCGACGGAACCGAACTCGGTGGCCGGAACATCAAGGTCAACGAAGCCCAGGCCCGCCGCTAACGGACCCGGGGACCATGCCATGTCGGGGCCGGGATGGGGCTTTCCCTCCCGGCCCCTCTTCTTTGCGGCCCGAGAAGTTGGTCGAGCGAGGCCGTTCAGCAGTGCGCA
>JAKSBN010000229.1 GCA_022361175.1 Pseudomonadota bacterium
GGAAACGCGATCGCGTCGAAGCGAAGCCCCCGGAGTGGGGCCAGCACGTCCGCTGCAGGCGGCACCGCATAAGGGCTCCAGCCGGCGAGTTGAACCTGGCCCTCCCAGACGTAACGGTAGAGATCGTTGCTGTGGAAGTCGCCCAGCACGAACGGGAGCCGAAGTGCGAATGCGACCGCCAAGACCGCGCCACCGGAGAAGGACTCGCGGTGACGCACGCACGCGATCCATCCCAGCACCGCGACGCCGGCGCTGACCAGGGTCGGTCCACGGACAGCCACTTCGGCCGCGGACAGCCCCAGCAACACCAGGCCTGTCGCGGCGGAAACGCCGACGCGCCCAGCCGATTCTGCAGCACGCGGCGACACGGCTTGGCTCAATAGCTGCCTCCCGTCGGTCGCCAGGTGGGCGGCGGCCGGCGCGGCTTGCGCTTGACGTCGCCGCAGCCCGCCCCCGACTCACACGAGTCGTCCTTCGACCCCACTTGGGCCTGCGTCTCGGCGTCTGCCCCGACCTCGGCCCCGGGAGTGGTACAACCCGCCCCAGAGATCCCGATCCCGAGGGCGGCCATCGTGCCGATCCCCCACCAACCTCGCTGCCAGCTCTTCACGGTGCGCCTCCTCGTTGCGATACCGTGCGATACGCGCTTGCGCCCGATTGGGTTTCATCTCCCCGGATTTCATTTCGCCGGATTTCACTTCACCGAGAGGGTTCGTCTCCGAGGGGGGTGCTTCTGCGACAGCGAGATCGAGCAGGAGGGGCACCGACCCGCCCATTCTAGGCTGCCGGTTGCCGAGTTCGCGGAGAACCTACGCGCTCGCGATCGGAACGGAGACGAGAGGGAGCCAATGGGGCAGCGGGCGCTCCGCCGAGGCCCTAAACCCTCGACGGGGGCGCCGCCTTGAGCCCGCGTTCGAAGCCGAGGGCACGCGCCTCCTCCAGCGCGTCGTCGCGCAGGCCCGTGGCTCGCTCCAGATCCTGCCCCTGGGCGCACAGGACCCGCGCCAGCCCCAGCGCGGCCTCGACGGCGGCCGGGCGCGCGTCGAGAGCCGCGGCCGCCTCGCGCGCCTGCTGAAACCAGGCGGCCGCCCTCGCCCACTCGCCGCGGCATTCCGCGAGCTGCGCCAGCGCCAGGGACACGGGCCCTCCGTAGCCGATCGTGTAGGGAAGCACCGCGTGATGTTCGGCACAGGGCGACAACAGGTCGATGAGCGTGGCCGCGCGCGCGCGATCACCCAGGGCCGCGCACACACCGGCCAGATCCACCAGCGAGACGGTCCAGTCGAGCTGCCGCGGGAAGTCGAGGAAGTCCGAGCCGGCCACGGCCTCGAAGGCCGCTCGCGCGCGGCGCCAGTCGCCCAACTCCGTCCACAGGACGGGCGCCAGCGTGCGAATGAACGAGCCCGTCCAACCGTGGTCGCTCTGCCAGTCGTTGAGCTGATGCGCCACCTTCGCCAGCTGGTCCCGGTCCCGCAGCAGGCGCAGCACCTGGACGCCGAAGATCGCCTGGGTCCAGGGGTTGTCCACCCGCCGCCCCACTTCGGCCGCCTGCCCGATCAGGCTCTCGGCGTCGGCGTAGCGCCCCTCCATCAGCGCTACGCCGCTGGCGGTCACGCCGGTGGCCCAGTCGAACGCGGGATACGGATAGGCGCGGGCGATCTGGCCCGCCCATCCCACCTCCCGATCGAAGCCGGAGCGATCGCCCTGGGCCAGCCGATCGGCGGCGTTCTCCAGGTGCATCTCCGCGGCCAGCTCCGGCCGCTTGCACGCGGCCGCCACCTCGCAGATGCGCACCGCCAGCCGACCGCGTTCGGCCAGGTGGTCGGGGCCCTCGAGCACGTAGTGGCGGGCGTGCAGGGCCTCGCACAGCGCCTCGTCCGACCCCACCCGTTCGGCGCTCGCGAGCGAGGCGTCGCTGAGCTCGCGCGCACGCTCGGGACTCGTGCGCGGACTGTGGGCGAGACGGCTCTGGAGGCGAATGGTGAGATCCGGTTCGGCGCCGCCCAAGAACTGCAGCGCCTCCTCCAGACAGTCCGTGACGGCCGGCTCGGCCGCGCGCCAGTCTCCAGCGGCGCACAGGCGCAGCGCCGCCTTGGCGAAGTCCGCTGGGCGCCCCAACTGCTTCGCCAGCCGGGACGCCTCGAACAGGACGGTGCGGCGCTGTTCCCGCTGGCCCGTCGCCTCCAGCGACGCACCCAGCGCCAGGAGGATTTCGAGCCGACGTTCGCCGACGCCGGACTCCGGCTGGGCGAGCCCCTCCAAGGCGTGCTCGTAGTGGACCACCGCCTCTTCGTGGGCCAACACGTTGGCGGCCGCCTCCGCGGCCCGCACGGCGTAGTCCACCGCCTTCTCCGTATCGCCCAGGGGAGCGGCCAGCCGGAAGTGGCGCGCCAGCTCGGGGACCGCGCCCGGCCCGACCCCGGCGTGGATCTTCTCCAGCACGTCGCCCGCGCGCCGGTGGAGCTCCGCGCGGCGGCTCGGCGCCAGCGCCTCGTACAGCACGTCGCGAACGAGGATGTGCGAGAAGCGATAGCGGCCACCGCCCTGGGCCCGCTCGCGCACGAGATCCGCCTCGATGGCTTCGTCGAGATCCGCGAGCACGTCGGGTTGGCTGCGCTCCCGGACGGACGCCAGGACCGGCAGCCGGAACTCGCGGCCGAGCACGGCCGCGGCCTCCAACGACTGCCGACAGGCCGCACCTAGCTCGTCCAGCCGGCACCCGATCACCTCGCGAACCCCGTCCGGAATCGGAGGAGTCGCGCCCGGGATCCAGCCGGAGACGCCACCCTGCGTGGCCAGCCAGCGCAGGCTCTCGCGCAGGAAGAGCGGGTTTCCCTCCGTGCGCCCGTGGAGCTCGGCCACCAGCCCCGGTGCGGGAGGCTGCC
>JAKSBN010000502.1 GCA_022361175.1 Pseudomonadota bacterium
TGCACGCACTCCTTCGAGAAAGCGTAACCGTCCCCTACCAACTCCGCGTGATCTCGACACCACTGGAAGAGCTCTTCACGGTCTTCGATCGCAATGCAGTCGAGCACCTCCTGGAGGTGACCCGGCCACTGGCCGCCCGCGATCGAGGCCGTGTTCGCGATCGCCCCGTCCTCACGGATCTTGGGGAGGAGTCCTTCGGAGAGCTGGCGCAGCCCGAGCCAGTTCACGGCCATCACGGCCTCGACCGGATTCGTCGCGGCGATCCCCGCGTTGTTGAAGAGCGCGTCGATCGGCCCCTCGATCGCTGCGATCGCTTCCTCCACCGAGGACGCGTCGCCCATGTTCGTCTCGATGAATCGATCGACGGGACCATCCGGCTCCTTCAGATCGAGCGCGATCACCTCGGGACGGCCGAGCTCCGCAAGAACGTCGAGGAGCGCCGCCCCGACGCCTGAGAAGGCACCGGTAATGACGACGCGCTTGTTCGAGTAATCGAAACAATGTGACATGAGAATACTCACTCCAGTCTCGGGGCCGTTTCTGCCCCTGGGTAACTCAGTCCGGGCCTGCGACGGCCGATCTCCAAACCGTCGAGCATCAGTGCAGCCGGCGTCCAACCGGCGGGGCCGCGCTCGCCGGCGTCCTCGGCGAAGCGGGCAGAACCGCATTCAGCGTCTCTTCCTCCGAGAGCAAACAGGAATCGAGCGCCGCACAGATCCTCTCGGGATCGAGATCGACCCCCACGAACGCGATCTCCTGGCACCGGTCACCGAAGTGCGGATGCCACCGATCGAGCAGCCGACGACGCTCCGCGTCGCACGTCGGCCACGCCGAGCCACCGTGACTCGCCCACCACCGGCCCGCCCCGAAGACCCGATGGACAGAGCCCGCGCACGAGTACCCAAACGCCTGCTCGCTCCGGTTGGCGAGCCAAACCTTCCCCTTCCCGCGAACAAGCTCGCGAGGGGGGTTCGCAAGCCACTCCCCGAAGTGCTCGGGATCGAAAGGGCGCGATCGTCGGTACAGGAAGCGATCGGGTGCCGGCGGCGCTGCGGACTCCGCCTGCAACAGATCGAGCCAGGGCGGGACGATGCGCGCGGAAGCCGCCGGACCACCGCCGCTCCCCGCCCGCCGAGAGCGCGTCACGAAGTCGAGGAGGCCGGCGTCCGACGCGTCATCGAGTGCAAGCCTCGCTGCACTCGGGTTCAGGGCGCTAAACACACGCCGGAGCGCTTCGCGGGGACGCGAGCCCCCGACCAGAACCAGATGAGTCGCAGACTCGATTTGACCGACTGCGACATCGGCCACCGTGCGTACGTCAGGAGCGCTCTTCCCCCAGCCGCGAGCGGAGATCGGATCGGCCGAATCCAGCTGATCGCCAACGAAATCCGAGTCGACCAGGGTCAAGACATTGCCGATGTGGGCGCCACCGCCGAATCGGTGCGCGAGATAGTCACACGCCTCCCAATCCTCGACGACTTGGGAGGTCTCGACGTGGGGAGGCAGCAAGACACCCATCGGCGCCCGCTCACCGGTGGCCTGCTCGATGAGCTCTGCGAAGGAGCGAATCGGCAGCACCTCTCGGACCCGATCAAAGCCGCGACAAACGCGATCTGTCGGCAGCCCCCCGAGAAGATGAACAGGCCCGACGGCGTCGCGGCGCGCAGGCGAGATTTTCTGGCACGGATCCGTCATCACTCACCTCGCCGAAGCACAGACCACGAAGAAGGGACGGCCGCACATGGCGCCGAAGCCGTCGAATCGACGCGGCATGGCGGCGAACAGAAGCGGTCGAACGGGGTTGGCAGACAGGTGCGGCGTCTCAACGTCTACAGGTCACACAGCTATAGTCCCGGCCGTGGCGTTCGAGTTCCACGCCCCGTTAGATGTCACGAGTCCTGGCTCGAAGCTGGCTCCGGTCCACAGCCCCGTCCCTGGAAAGCCGTCCAGAGCAACTCAACTAGTCGGCCTCGCGAAGCTCCGGAAACGGGTTCCGGAGTTCCGCCCACGCTTTGCTGTCGGCCGCGGCGAGGCGCTCGTCGAGCAGGCACGCGTCGAGGCGAGCGCGAATCGCCGCCTCGTGCATCTCCTGGCCGATGAAGACGATCTGCTGGGCGCGATCGCCGAAGCGCGGATGCCAGCCCGGCTGCTCGTCGGGGCGCTGACCCTCCGGGTGCCCCCAGTGCTCTCGGGGCACGGCCGCCCACCACATCCCGGCGGGATTCACACTGCTGACGCCGCCCGCTTGCGCCCACTCATAGGCGATGCGGTGATCCGCAGCGACCCAGAAGAAGCCCTTCGAGCGGAGTACACCGCGCCAGTTCTCGTCATCGTGCAGGAACGCCCACAGCTTCTCGGCGTTGAAGGGCTGCGACGTCCGGTAGGTGAAGCTCGAGATTCCGTACTCCTCGGTCTCCGGCGTGTGCTCGCCCTGCAGCTCGCGAATCCAGCCGGCGGAGCTCGCCGCCTTTTCGTAGTCGAAGAGTCCCGTATCGAGCACGCATTCGAGCGGCACCTGGCCCCGCGTCGCCGTCAGGAGCTTCGCGCCGGGGTCGAGCGCTTTCACGATGGCCTCGACCTCGAGCGCCTGGTCCTTGCTCACGAGGTCGAGCTTGTTGAGCA
>JAKSBN010000450.1 GCA_022361175.1 Pseudomonadota bacterium
CGAGATTCGCGAGGCGCTGGTCGAGCCGATCCACGCCATCGTCGAGACGGTTCACCTCACCCTCGAGAAGACCCCGCCCGAGCTGGCGGCCGACATCGTCGACCGCGGCATCATGCTCGTGGGCGGCGGCTCGCTGCTGCGGGACCTGGACCAGGTGCTCCGCCAGGAGACCAAGCTGCCCATCCTGCGCAGCGAGGATCCCTATACCGCCGTCGTCCACGGCGCAGGGAAGGCGTTGGACAACCTCGATCTTTTGCGAGAGGTCCAGCTCCACTAGAGACGCCGGGCCGCGCCTTTGGCCCGATGTCGGCGTTGCTGCGGACTCGCCGTACGGGAGTACGGCTTCGTCCTTGCGGCCTTGACCTCGGGCCAAAATCGCGGCCCTGTCCGTTGGACGGGCTTGCTCGTTCGTCTCGAACGGAGATGAAGCGGTTTCTGGCTAGACGTCTGGTGAGAGAACTGCCAGGGCGAGTTGCATGGCCATTTGCATGTCGCCTTCGACTTGGATCTTGCCGGACATGAAGGCGTCTTGGGGGTTGACGTTGCCGCCGCGGAGTTCGCGGTAGGCGTCGTCGGTGACTTGGATGCGGCAGTGGGGTTCTTCGGGGAGGGGGTCGCTGCCGAAGTGGGTCCAGAGCGAGAAGCCGTCGTTGCCGGTGACTTCGAACTGCAGCGATCCCGCCAGGCCCTGCAGGTTGTCGAGCCGCTGCTGGGTCAGGCGGATTTCGCCCGCCATGCCGGCCAGCCCGCCGAGAAAGCCCAGCGCCGAGTCGCCGGCCTCGCGTTCGAGCACCTGGAAGGCCTTCTCGTCGTGGACGAGGGTGAGGAAAGGCGGATTCGCCGCGCTTTCCCCCGGCGTCATGCGTCCCTCGGCCACGTTCAGGTAGAACGTGCCGCCGCCCTCGCCACGGGCCACGATGCACAGCGTGGCGTTTACGGCCTGCATGGAAGCCAGCAGGCGCGCGCCGTCCTCGCCGGCCTCGGCCTGTTCGTCGAGGGCGCGGTTGAACTGCGTCGGAATGCGCTCGGTGTAGAAGCTCTGAGGGGAGGGCTGGCTCATGGACGACGTCGCCTCTTCTGGTAGCGGTTCACGGCATTCACGTGCTCGCGGTACGTCTTCGAGAACTTGTGCGTTCCGTCGCCGCGCGACACGAAGTAGAGATAGTCGGTCTTGGCCGGCTCCACCACGGCCCGGAGTGCGTCGCGGCCCGGGCTGGCGATGGGGCCCGGGGGCAGGCCGCCGTGGCGGTAGGTGTTGTAGGGGTTCGAGCTGTCCCGGAGGTGCTTCTTCTTCAGGTTGCCGTCGAAGTTCGCGATGCCGTAGATCACCGACGGATCCGTCTCGAGCCGCATCCCGCGCCGCAGGCGGTTCAGGAAGACGGCGGCGATCAGCGGGCGCTCTTCCGGGACGCCCGTCTCCTTCTCGACGATGGAAGCCAGCGTCACGACCTCGAGCATGGTCCGCCCCTGCTCCCGGGCCAGCGGCGCCACTTCGGCCCAGGCGCCTCGGAACTCGTCCACCATGGTCTCGGCCACCGCCTGTGCCGAAAGGCCGCGCGGAAGGCGATAGGTCTCCGGGTAGAGGTAGCCCTCGAGCGAGGAGCCTTCGAGGCCGAGCTGGGCCACCCAGTCCGCGTCGTTGACGGCGCGCTCGAAAGCGGCGCCGTCGACCAGGCCCACCTCCACCAGCCGAGCGGTGATTTCGCTGGCGCGGAGCCCTTCCGGGATCACGACCTCGTAGCTCTTGACGCGCCCGCTGGTGATTCGTTCGAGCACCTCGTCCGCCGGCCACGCGGCCGAGAGCTCGTACTCGCCCGTCTGCAGCCGGCCCGCCACGCCGCGCAGCCGGGCCAGCCACTCCAAGGCCCACGCGCGGCGTACCAGCCCCGCGCTCTCGAGCTCTCGCGCAACGCGGCCGAGCGATGCGCCGGGGGTCACCACGAAGTCGACCGTCTCGGGGGACTCGGGGGTTGGCGCGGCCAGGGCCCGCTGCCACTGGAGCGCGGCCGCGCCCGCCAGCACCAACAGCGAGAGCGCACCGACGGCGGCGAGGGTGAGGGCGCGCTTCACGACGCGCCCTGGCGGCGATCGAGGTAGGTGCGGAGGATCAACGACGCGGCCACCTGGTCGACGGCTCCCTTCTCGCGGCGGCGCTTTCGCCCCGCGCCTCCGTCGCGCAGGGCGCGCTCTGCCTCCACGCTGGTGAGGCGTTCGTCCACGAAGTCCACCTGGAGCCCGGTGGCGTGGGAGAGATCCGCGGCGAAGTCCCGAACGGCCTGGGCCTCGACGCCCGAGCGTCCGTCCATGTGCAGGGGCAGACCCATCACGATGTGCTCGACCTCGCGCTCGCGTACCCACGTCGCCAGCGCCGCCACGTCGCGGCGGCGGTCACGCCGCTCGAGAACTCCGGCGGGAGACGCGATGACGGCGTCCGCATCCGAGATGGCCAGGCCGATGCGCCGCGCGCCGTAGTCGAGACCCAGGACTCGCATGGGTGGACGAGGGTAGCGATGCCCGGTCAGCTGTCCCGGGGCGCATGCGCCTTCGCCAGGACCTGGAAGGCGGCCTCGCGAATCTCCGGGTCCTTGCTGTGCGCCGCGGCCGAAAGGGCCCGCTGGGCCCGGTCGCCGGGAATCTGCGACAGCGCCACCACGACCGCATTCTGAAGCTCGCGCAGCTGGCGTCGGCGCAGCAGGCGGCGCTGGCCCAGGATCGACGCGAGCTTGTGAACGGCCGCCTGTGCCCGGGTGGTGCCGAGCCCCCGCACGAGTTCGCACACGAAGGCCGTGTCGCGGCTGTCCGTGGCGCGATTGAGCGCATCCAGCAGCGCCCGTGACGTGTCCGGCAGCGCCAGATTCGCGAGGCAGTGGGCGGAAGCGCGCTGGAGCTCCGGGCGTTCGCTCGAGAGGCCCTCCAGCAGCACGTCGACGGCGGGCTGCGTTGCGACGCACTCAAGCGCCAGCGCGGCGGTCGGGGCCAGCTCGGCGGGGCCCGACAGGAACACCTTGTGAAGGGCGGGGACCAGCTCGGGGTCCTGCAGCTCGCCGGCGAGCTGCAAGCAGATGCGCGCGCGCTGGAGGTCTGCCGGCGCCAGGCGTCCCTTCGCCACGGCCATGAGCACGCGCTCGATCGCGGTCCGGCTGCGATCGCCCAGCGCCACCAAAATGCCGATCAGCTGGCCGCGCCGCTCGGGCCGCTCTTCTGCCAGTGCCCGTTGCAGCACGGGCTCGACGGCC
>JAKSBN010000225.1 GCA_022361175.1 Pseudomonadota bacterium
CGGCGCTGGTGCGGGCCAGGCGATCGCGCAGCCGTGCACGCGGGGCGGGAGCTTCGGGCTCCGGCGGCGCGGCTGGCTCCGGGCGGGGCTCCGCAGCGGCGGCCGCGTCGACCGGCGCCTCGGAGGGGGCCTCGGACGCCGCAACGCGGGCCTCCGTCGGCTCGGGGGCACGCTCGACCTCATCGCGTTCGGGCTCGCCTTCGACGCGGGGCGACAGAGCCAGGCCGATGGCCGCCGCGGCCACGGCCGCACCCAGGCACAGCAGCAAAAACGCGTTCGGGTACGCCCGGATCCAGTCTCCGACACCCAGCAGCAGAGAAGTCGTGTCCATAGGCCGGCCGAGCATACCGGGTCAGTTCCACCCTCGCGACGCATCGCACGGGGATGGTTGCACGCGGGGACTCGGTCGCTTCCGCGCCGAGGCGGCTCCTAGGAGCCGGCGAGCTCGACGGCGACCAGCTTGGAGACGCCCTTCTGCTCCATCGTCACGCCGTAGAGGATGTCGGCCACCTCGATGGTGCGCTTGTTGTGGGTGATCACCAGGAACTGCGACGCATCCGCCAACTCCGTGATGATCTGGTTGAAGCGCCCCACGTTGGCGTCGTCGAGCGCTGCATCCACCTCGTCCAGCAGGAAGAAGGGCGAGGGCCGGACCTGGAAGACCGCCACCAAGAGCGCCAGCGCGGTCATGGTCTTTTCGCCGCCGGACAGCAGATTCACGTTCTGCAGCCGCTTGCCCGGGGGCTGGGCCGTGATGTCCACGCCGGCTTCCAGCACGTCCTCGGCCTCGGTCAGCACCAGGCTCGCCTTCCCGCCGCCGAACAGTCGCGGGAAGTTCTCCGAGAAGTGCTTGCTCACCAGCTCGAAGGTTTCGCGGAAGCGCCGGCGGCTGGTGCGGTTGATGCGGGCGATGGCCTCGCGCAGCGAGGCGATCGTGGTCTCCAGATCCTGTTTCTGCTCGCCGAGGAAGCGGAACCGCTCGGCCAGCTCTTCGTGCTCCTCGATGGCACCCAGGTTGACGTCGCCCAGCGACTGGATCTTCTTGCGGATCTCCTCCAGTCGGGATTCGCGCTCGGCCCGGGGGCGCACGGCCCACTCGGCGTTCTCCCGCGCATCGCGCAACGCCTGGGCCGAGTCGCTGGCCGTGGGCGCCTCTTCGGACTCGCCATCGGGCGGGGTCTCGGCGGCTGCGGGCTCGGGCTCCCCCGTGGCGGTGGGCGGCGTCCACGAGGCGAGCTCCACGTCCCACTTCTCGCGCATCGCCTCGTCCAGGTGACGCAGCTCGAGCTCGCTCTCGCGCACCACCAACTCGGCCGCGGCCGCCGCCTCGCGGCGGCCGGTGAGCCCGGTGCGCAGCTCGCGCGCTTCGCCCTCGAGCTCGCGCACGCCGGCCGACTCGCGGTCGTACTGCTGCCGCTTCGTCTCGAGGTCGACGCGCGCCGTCTCTTCGTCCTGGAGCTTCCGCGCCAGAGACGACTCGGCCGCTTCGACTTCGCCCGCCAGCTGGGCGCGGCGCTCTTCGGCGCTGGCGATCTCGCTTTCGCGGCGGGAGATCCACTGCCCCGTCTCGGTCAGCGACTGGCGCGATCGCAGCGCCGTCTCTTCCAGCCGCTGCCGGCTCTGGGTGCGCCCCTCGTGGGCAACGCGCAGCTCGGTGGCGCGATTTTCGAGGCGCGTCAGCTCGCGGCCCGCCGTGCTGATGCGCAGCCCCACCGCATCCAACGCGGCCTGGCTGCGGACCCGTTCGGCGCGGCTCGTCTCGAGCCGCTGGCCCAGGCGATCGCGCTCCTCGGCCAGCGCTTCCAGCTCGGCCAGAAGCTCCGATCGCTCGGCCACCCGACCCTCTTGGGCTTCGCCCAGGGCCTTCACGCGGTCGCGCGTGCGTTCCAGATCCTTTTCGTGGTTGGCCACGGCCAGGGCCGCGGTGTGGTGGCGGTTGCGCAGGTTCTCCAGCTCGTCGCCCGCCCGCGCCAACGTCGCCTCGGCCTGTTGCTGGGCGCGGTCCGCCTCCTCCACCTGACGGTCGAGGGCCTCCACCTCGGCCTCCAGTTCGCGGGTTTCGCGCACGCGGGCCAGCATCCCCGTGCCGCTTCCGGTGCCCCCCCCGCGAATCACGCCGTCGGGAGTCACCACGTCGCCCGCCGCCGTGGCGAACGTGGCGGGGATGCGCCCGCCGCCGTAGATCGACAGGACCTCGTCCAGGGACTCCACGAAGTAGACGCCGGCCAGCAGCGAACGGGCCACGCCGTCGAAGCCCGGACGCGCCCGCACGCGTTCGAGCAGGGGCACGCCCAGCGGCACGATGCCCGGGGTCGCCGGTTCTTCGGGCGGCTCGAGCAGGAAGACGCCCTGCCCCGCGTCGGAGCCGCGCAGCGCCTGCAGCGCCTGCAGGGCGCCGTCGGAGTGCCCCACCACGAGCGCCTGGGCGCGTTCCGCCAACACCGCCTCGACCGCGCTCTCCACCTCGGGCTCGGCCTCCAGGAGATCGCGCACGAGGCCGCGCAGGGCGAAGCGGTCGTCGGCATCGGCCTGCTCGAGCAGGTGGCGCGCTCCGTCGCCCACGTCCTCGCGCCGGTCGAGCACCTCGCGCAGCGACTGCCAGCGCGCCTTGCGGGTCTCGCGCTTGTCGCGGATCTCGCGAGCGCGCTCGCGGGCCAGGCGATTCTCCTCCGTGGCCCGATGGTGATCGCGCAGCGACTTGCGCAGCGTCTCCTGCAGCCGGTCGCGGTCCGCCAGCAAGTTGCGGAGACCGTCCTCCAGGCTCGCCTGCTCGCGGTCGACGCGGGCGGCTTCGGACTGCTGGACGGAGAGCTCTTCGTCCGCGCTCCGCAGGCGGAGCTCGATCTGACTGCGCCGGTCCTCGACCGTGGCCGCGCGGTCCTCGCCGCGGGCGATCCCGGTCAGGATCTCGACCAGGGCCTGGCTCGCCTGCTCGCGGTCGCGCTCGAGCCCGTGAAGCGCCTCGCCGGCGGCGTGCGCCTCCGCCTCGGCCGCCGCGATGGCCTGGGCCTCCGCCGCCAGGCTCTCGTCCAGCGTCCGCAGCTCGTCTTCGGCCGTCTGGGCTTCGCGCGTGGCCGTTTCCAGCTGCTCCCGCAGGCGCTCCAGCTCCTCCGCCCGGCCCGCGTTGCTCTCGGCCAGCGACTCGCGCTCGCGGCGGCCGAACTCGATCTGGCTCTCGAGCTGCTTGATCTCGCTGCGCAGGGCGTAGAGCGCCTCGCTGCCGGCGTTCAGGGCCTTCTCGGCCTCGGCCAGCGCGATCTGCTTCTCCTGCAGCGAGAGCTCGCGCTCGGAGAGCCGGGTCTCCATGGCGGTCAACTCGTCCCGCAGTTGGACGCGGCGCTGCTCGGCCTCGGCCACCTTCTCGTGCAGGCTCCGGCGCTCGTCGGCCGCCAGCGAAAGCTCGAGCACGCGCTGGGTTTCCCGCAGGCGCTTGTAGCGGGCGGCCTTGCGCGCCTGCCGTTCAATGGACGCGATCTGCCGCCGGATCTCGCCCAGCACGTCGTTCACGCGCGTCAGGTTCTGCTCGGTGGAGGCGATCTTGCTCTCGGCCTCGCGCCGGCGCGCCTTGTACTTGGCGATGCCCGCCGCATCCTCGATCAGCATGCGGCGGTCTTCGGGGCGGGCCGACACCACCTCCGCCACCTTGCCCTGCTCGACGATGGTGTAGCCCTTGGCGCCGATGCCGGTGTCGCGCAGGAAGTCCTGGATGTCGCGCATGCGGCACGGAGTCTTGTTCAGGAGATACTCGGACTCCCCCGATCGGTACAGGCGCCGCGCCACCTGGATCTCGGCGTAGCTCGCAAACGGCGCCGGCGCCTGGCCGTCGCCGTTGTCGAACGTCAGCACCACCTCGGCCATGCCGATGGGCGGCCGGTTCTCGGCGCCGGCGAAGATGACGTCCTCCATGCCCTTGCCCCGGAGGCGTCGCGGCGACTGCTCGCCCATCACCCAGCGGACGGCGTCCACCACGTTGGACTTGCCGCACCCGTTGGGGCCCACCACGCAGTTGATGCCGTCCCGAAACTGGAACGTCGTGCGATCGACGAAGGACTTGAAGCCGTGGAGCTGTAGGGACTTGAGCCGCACCCGAACCTCGCTGTCTGCCCACCCCGACCCCTCGAGCACAGATGGGGACTGTGCCCGCCGAGCGGAGCAGAGGACCGGGTGAAGACGTTCGCAGCGCCTTCACCTGGAGGATGCGGGGGGGTGGGTCCAAGAGGTACCACTCTGCCCGGGTGCGCTGCAAGCATCCCAGCAGGATTAGTGAGGGGAAACCGACATGCCGGCGCTTCTAGGCGCTGGCGCGTTCCCCCGCCGGGAGCTGGTCTTCGTACTGCAGGTGGTAGAGCCGCGTGTAGACGCCGTCCTGGGCCAGGAGCTCGGCGTGGCTGCCCGACTCGACCACGCGGCCGCCGTCGAGCACGTAGATGCGGTCCACGTCGCGGATCGTGGAGAGCCGGTGGGCGATGGCGATAGCCGTCTTGTCCTCCATCAGCACGTGGATGCCCCGCTGGATCAGGGCCTCGGTCTCCGTGTCGATGGAGCTGGTCGCCTCGTCCAGCACCAGCACGTCGGCGCCGTGGGCCAGCGCCCGCGCGAACGACAGCAGCTGCCGCTGGCCGGCCGAGAAGTTGGATCCGCGCTCTCGCACCGGCGTCTCGTAGCTCTCGGGCAGCGCCGCGATGAAGTCGTGGGCCTGGACGGACCGGGCGGCCGCCTCCAGCGTCGCGTCGCCCAGATCCTCGCGGCCCAGGCCCAGGTTGTCGCGCACGCTGCCGCTGAAGAGGAAGACGTCCTGCAGCACCGTCACCACGCGGCGCCGCAGCGCGTGCTGACTGAGCTCGCGTACGTCGACGCCGTCCACCCGCACGGCGCCGCGGTCGACGTCGTACAGGCGGGTCAAGAGCTTGATCAGGGTCGTCTTGCCGGCCCCGGTCGCCCCCACGAAGGCGGCCTTCTCCCCGGGTTCGAGCCGGAACGAGACGTCCCGCAGCACCCACTCGCGCTCGCTCTCCGGGACGGTGTCGTCGTCGTAGGAGAACCACACCCGGTCGAACTCGACGCCCCCTCGCGCCCGTCGTTCCCGCGCCTCCGGCGCCGGGGTGGCCGGATCGCGCACGGCCGGCTCCGTATCGAGGATCAGGAAGATCCGCTCGCAGCTGGCCATGGACGACTGCATCACCGAGTACTTGGCCGAGAGATCACGGAGCGGCAGGAAGAACCGGCGCATGTAGTCGATGAATAGGTAGAGGATGCCGGCCTCGGCCAGGCCCGTGCCGTACCAGATGATGAGCGCCACGGTCACGTTCTGGGCCGCCTCGACGCTCGAGAAGAGCAGCGCGTCGTAGCGGATCGACTGCTTCCAGGCGTCCCGGTGCTCGGCGTTCATGCCGTCGAAGTCGCGGAAGTTGCGCTCTTCGCGGGTGAAGAGCTGAACCACCTTCATGCCCCCCACCGTCTCCTGCAGGTGGGCGTTGATGCGCGCGATCTTGACCCGCACGGCCCGAAAGGCCTCGCGCACCTTCCAGCGGAAGACGATCGCGCCCACCGCCATCAGCGGCACGACGGAGAAGGTCACGAGGGCGAGATCGGGATCGACCGCGAACAACACCACCGCGAAGCCGATCATCTTGAAGACGTCGGTGACGAAGGCGACGATGCCCGACGAGAACATCTCGGAGACGTTCTCCATGTCGTTCGTCGCGCGCGTCACGAGTCGCCCCACCGGGTAGTGGTCGAAGAAGCCGATGTGCAGGCGCTGGATGTGGGCGAAGACGTCGCGGCGCAGGTCGCGCACGGCGTACTGGCCGGTGGTGGCCATCAGCACGCCGTGGAAGTAGTTGAGCCCCGAGGAGAGCCCCGACGCCACCAGGTAGAGGCCGACGAACCAGAGCGACGCGGGGATCTCTCCCGGCGGCATCAGCCAGCGGTCGAGCCAGCCGGGCTCGCGTTCGGCACCCGCGCCGAAGAAGAGTTCGAGCCCGCTCTTCACGACCCAGGCGGGCGCCAGCTCGACCAGGAAGAGCGGCCCCACCAACAGGATCGTGAGCGCCACCTGGGTCCAGTAGGGCTTGATCCAGTGCCACAGCCTGCGGATCAAGCGCGCGTCGTAGGCCTTGCCGAGGGCCTCCTCTTCCACGCCGACGGTGGCGCTGGCGCTCATGCCACCTCCCCGACGCCGGCCTCGGATTCCGAGTCTTCCCGCTCCTGCTCGCGCGCCATGCGCGCGTAGAGACCGTCCTGGGCCAAGAGCTCGGCGTGCGAGCCGCGCTCGATCACGCGGCCCGCATCCAGCACCACGATCTGGTCGCAGTCGCGCACGGTGCTGATGCGATGCGCCACCACCACCACGGTGCGGCCCTCGAAGACCTGGGCCAGCTCGCGCTTGATGGCCGCCTCGGTCTCCGCGTCGACCGCCGACAGCGTGTCGTCCAGGATCAGGACCCGGGGCTCCAGCAGGAGGGCGCGGGCCAGGGCCGCCCGCTGACGCTGGCCGCCCGAGAGCATCACGCCGCGCTCGCCGACCAGCGTGTCGTAGCCGGCGGGAAGATCCGTGACGTCCTTGTCCAGCTGGGCGCGCTTGGCTGCCCGCACGACCTCTTCCAGCGAGGCGTCCGGATTCCCGTAGGCCACGTTCTCGCGCAGGCTGAGCGAGAACAGGAACGAGTCCTGGGGCACCATGGCGATGTGCCGCCGCAGGGTGGCCAGCGGGATACGGTTGATGTCGATCCCGTCGAGCCACACCTGGCCGTCTTCGACCTCGTACAGCCGTGGAATGACCGAGGCGAGGGTGGTCTTGCCCGAACCGACGGGGCCCACCACGCCCAGGCGCGAGCCGGCCGGCACGTGGATGGAAACGTCCCGGAGCGCCGGCTCGCGGCCGGACTCGGGATAGCTGAAAGTCAGGTTCCGGAACTCGATCTCGCCCGACAGGCTCGCCACCGAGACGCGATCGTCGCGGTCGGCGATGGAGGGAGGCGTCGACAGCACCTCGTCGATGCGCTGCATGGCGGCCGCGCCGCGCTGCACCAACGTCACCACCCAGCCCATGATGAAGGTGGGGAACGTCAGCTGGTAGATGTACATGGCGAAGACGAAGAAGTTGCCCAGCGAGAGCGCCCCCGACTCCATCAGCGGGAAGGCGCGGAACAGGACGATGCCCATGGCCACCGAGGGCAAGAGCCCGGCGATGGCCGGCATGGCGGCGTTGGCGCGCACCAGCCGCAGGTGGCGGTGGAAGAGGCGGTCGTTCTGGGTCGCGAAGCGCCGGGCCTGCTCGTCCTCCATGGCGTAGGCCTTCACGACCGCGATCCCCGAGACCGACTCCTGGACCTGGCTCGACAGGTCGGCCAGGCCCTCCTGCACCTCGAGGCTGCGCGGGTGGATCGTCCGTCCGAAGACCCGCGCGATCCAGATGAAGGCCGGGTACGGCGCCAGCACCAGCCAGGCCAGGGTCGGATCGATCCACCACATGGACACGAAGACCATGGCGAACATGATCGGAGTCTGGACGACCGACAGCAGCCCGGGACCCAGCATGAGCCGCACGGAGTTCAGGTCGTTGACGCAGCGGCTCATGAGGTCGCCCGTTCGCCAACGGAAGTAGAACGACTGGGGCAGCCGCTGCAGGTGGGCGAACAGGTCGTTGCGAATCTCGTACTCGACTTCGCGCGCCGCGTTGAAGACCCAGGTGCGCGACACGTACCGCAGGACCGCGGTCAGCAGCGTAAACGCGAAGAGCCACTGACAGCGGCGCGCCAGTTCGGAGGCCGGGAGGCCCTCTTCCACGGCGCTGATGGCGTAGCCCACCAAGCGCGGGATGGCGACGAAGCAGAACACGTAGAGGAGCGTCAGGAACGTCCAGACGCCGTAGTAGACCCCGTTGTGGCGGATGTAGACGAAGAGCCGCCGGAGCGCGTGCCGGACCGAATCCCCGACCGACGGGTCGCTCTCGAGCGGGGGCACCGGAGCGCTCATCCGCGCACCCAGGCCGCCACCCGAGCGCGGTCGAGATCCAGCAGCCAGCAGGCCGCGGCGAACCAGTGGAGCGCCATGGTCCAGAGCGGCCCGGCGCGTTCGTAGCGGCGCGGCGAGGTGCGGGCCGGCAGCGGGAGCAGCGCGAGACGCCCGCGCCGCCGCATCGCGGACACCAGGTCGAGATCTTCCATGATCGGCACCTGCGCAATCCCTCCGATCGCCTCGAGCACGCTGCGGCGCACGAAGAGTCCCTGGTCCCCGTACGGCAGAGAGAACAGCCGCACCCGCCAGCGGGCCCCCCACTCCACCAACCGGAGACGCCAGCCGTGGGCCTCGCCCTCGAACGCGAACCGGAACGCGCCCCCGACGACCGCGGGATCGCCGAGAGCCGCCTCCACGGCGGCCGCGAAGCCCCCGGGCAGGCGCGTGTCCGCGTGCAGGAAGAGCACGACGTCGCTCTCGGTCGCGTCCACTCCGCTTTGGAGCTGGACCGCGCGCCCCGCGTCGGCCTCCACCACGCGAGCGCCCACAGCGCGAGCCCGGGCCACCGTGTCGTCGCGACTGCCGCCGTCCACGACCACCGCATCGACGCTGGGAGTGACACTCGGAGCCGGGTCCGGGACTCGAACGCTCGCGATCGCCGCTTCGATCTGGCCGGCCTCGTCGAGCGCGGGGATCACCACCGCGATCTTCACCCGAGAAAGCTAGCAGGGCGGTGCCCTCGCCGCTGCCGGCTCCGGTGGAGCAACTGCCGGCGCTGTCAGGTGAATTCCGGTTCTGGACGGTTCGGAAGGCGGGGCGGCCGCGGGGGCGATTGACAGGCGCGACCGGCCCCCCTACCTCTGCTCGCGTGAGTCCCACTTCCAAGCGCACTCCCGATTCCCGGGCCCCCCGCTACGCCGAGGCCGGCGTCGATCTCGACCACGACGAGTCCTTCGTGACCGAGATCAAGGACATCGCCCGGAG
Organism: Pseudomonadota bacterium; assembly: GCA_022361175.1. Classification (GTDB taxonomy): domain Bacteria; phylum Myxococcota_A; class UBA9160; order UBA9160; family UBA4427; genus JAKSBN01. The sequence continues at coordinate 8,944 of JAKSBN010000225.1, forward strand.
CACGTTCCGGCCGGAGATCCTGTCGTCCATCGGCGGCTTCGCGGGCATGTTCAAGGCGCCGGAGCGCTACAAGGACCCGGTCTTCCTGGCGGGCGCGGACGGCGTCGGCACCAAGCTCAAGCTGGCCGCCGAGGTGGGACGCTTCGACACCATCGGCATCGACTGCGTCGCAATGGTGGTGAACGACCTGGTGGTCCAGGGGGCCGAACCCCTCGTCTTCCTGGACTACCTGGCCATGAACCGGCTCGACAAGGAGCAGGCCACCGCCGCCCTGCGCGGCGTGGCCGAGGGCTGCCGGCGCGCCGGCTGCGCCCTGCTGGGAGGCGAGACCGCCACCATGCCGGGTGTCTATGCCGACGGCGACCTGGAGCTGGTGGGCTTCGGCGTCGCCGTGGCCGAGCGCGAGCGCATCATCGACGGCTCCACCATCGGCGAGGGCGACGTCCTGCTGGGTCTCGCCTCCAGCGGTTTTCACAGCAACGGCTACTCCCTGGTGAGGGAGATCGTGCAAAGCGGCGTGCGCGCGGGCAAGCTCGACCTGCGGGCCGAGAACGAGGAGCTCAACACCACGCTGGCCAGCGCGCTCTTGGCGCCGACGCGCATCTACGTGAAGCCGGTCCTCAACGTCACGCGCGACTTCAGCGTCAACGGGGTCGTCCACATCACGGGCGGCGGCTTTCTGGGGAACATCCCGCGCATCCTGCCGAAGGGCGTACGAGCGCGGATCGACCCCGAATCGTGGCCCCGGCCCGGTGTCTTCGGCCTGATCCAACGCCAGGGCGAGATCGACGAGGACGAGATGCTCCGGGTCTTCAACTGCGGGGTCGGGCTGGTCCTGATCGTGCCCCGCAACCAGGCGGACGACATCGCCGTGCGGCTGCAGGGGCTCGGCGAGCGGGCGTGGCCCATCGGCGAGGTGGAGCGCAAGGCTCCCGACGAGCCTCCGCTGCTGCTCGACCCGGGCTTCTTGGCGAGCGCCCCTTGAGCACCCTGCCCGTCGTCGCGCCCCGGGCCGATCGGCGGATCCGCCACTGGGACGCCGTCGTGGTGGGGAGCGGCCTGACGGCGCTGGTGGCGGCGGCCCGGCTGGGGCTGGCCGGACACCGGGTGCTGGTGTTGGAGGAGGGCCGCGCGCGCGAGCTCCCGGCCGTCTTGCACGAGCCCTTCTTCCTGGCGGGTGCCCGCGACGGCGGGCTGGTGGAGACCGTGCTGCGCGAGCTGGCCGTCCCGCTGATCGAGCGGCGGCGCATCACCACCGAAGAGATCGCCTTCCAAGTGCTGTGGCCCGACGCCCGCGTGGATCTGGGGCGCCTGCCGCTGGCGGCGCAGGAGTGGGTGGCGTGGGGCCTGTGCGAGCCCGACGCGGCCCGCTCGCTCTCGCGGGCACTGGCCGACGCCAGCGCCGCCGAACTCGAGGTGCTGAAGCGCTCGCCGCTGGTCCGCGCGCCGCGCCGCGGCTCCGGGCCCAGGCCCGTGTTGGGCGACCTGCCCGCGCGCGGCCTGCCGGCGGCGGTCTCCGACTGCGAGGAGGGGCTGGCCACCCTGTTCGCCGCGGTCGAGCGCACGCTCTCCAACCTGGGACAGGACTCTCCCTCTCCGGAAGCCCGGGCGCGCCTGTTGGGGCTTCCGCTGGCGGGCGGCGCGCGCCTGGAGGGCCACGGCCCAGGGCTGTGGGAGCTCCTGCGCCAGCGCGTCGGCGCCCTGTACGGAGAGTTCCGAACGCTGTCCGGACGTTGGCGCCTGATCGAAGTCGCCTCGCAGCCCGGCGTGGAGTGCCTCGAGAGCGGCGAGATCTGGACCGGCCGCGCCCTGGTGGCGGCCAGGCCGCTGGCGGCGATCGCCGGTGCCCACCCCGACGACGCCCCCTTGGCACCCTGGCTCGCGCAGGCCGCACCGCTTCGCCGCCGGGCGGCGATCCCGTTTCGAGTGCCCCGGCGCTGGCTGCCCGAAGGGCTGGCGCGCCGGGCGGTGCTGGTGGCCGACCCGAAGTCTCCCCTGGAAGGCGCGAATCTCGTGAGCGTGAGCCAGGTGGAGGACCCCGAGCACCCCGAGGCCACGGGACTCATCGCGCGCGTGCTGGTCGCTCCCGACGCCCCCGCCGAGAGCTACGAGAACGACGTCGAACACGAGCTGCGCCGGCTGCTTCCGTTCGCGAACGAGGCCCTGGTCCGGTACCCCGTGGAGCGGCCGCGCTGGGACGACGACGGGCTGCTGGAAGACCCGCTGGGTGCCGAAGCCTGGCCGGGCACGCTGGACCTCCGGGTCGCGGGCCGTCTGCCCCTCTACGCGCTGCCGCGTGGGGGGGTCGCGGGACTCGGCCTGGAGGGCGATCTTCTGCTGGGCTGGCGGGGCGGCGACGCAGTCGCGGCCACACTCGCCTAAACCCGCGAGCGCGCGGCTCGGGCCGCCGCTCCAGGCCTTTCCGGAGGGACCGCCGTGGCCGTCACGGACGACGCCGCCGCGGCGGCCGCAGAGACGCGCGCCTCGGGTCCCACACTGCGGCGCCTGATCGGCTACGCCCGTCCCTACGCGGGCCTGCTCCTGGCGGTGCTGGTCCTGGCCCTGGTCTTCGCCGGCGCCCGCAACGCCCGCAACTACCTGGTGAAGCCGCTTCTGGACGACGTCTACGGGCCGGCCCAGGTGCTGCTCCAGGACTCCGACGCCGCTCCGCTGGCGGGCGACGCCGAGGGCGCCAGCGAGCTGGAAGCGCGCCTGCTGGCGGATCTGCGCACGCTCTTGGCGGCGGCGGCGGCCATCCTTCTGATCGCTCCCGTCGCGCTCTTCGGCCGCTTGTACCTGGTGCAGCTGGCGCTCGGCCGCATCGCCATCGACCTGCGCCAGGACCTGGCCGCGAAACTCCTGAGGCTACCGCTGCGCCACCACCGTCAGGCGCGAGGCGGCGATACGCTGACCCGCGCCCTCGGCGACACCGACCAGAGTCAGCGGGCGCTCGACCTGCTGTTCGGCGATTTCCTGCAGGCCGGCGTGATGGTGGCGGCCGGCATGGTGACGCTCTTCATCATCTCCTGGCCGCTGGCGCTGGTGACGCTGCTGGCGGGGCCGCTCATCGTCGGCATCATGGCGCTCTTCGGCGAGCGCATTCAGCGCACGGCCCAGCGGCGCCAGGAGCAGATGGGCGAGGTGACCTCGCGGCTGCTCGGAATCCTGTCGGGCATCAAGGTCATCAAGGCCTTCCGCGCCGAAGATCGGGAAGACGCGGCCTTCCGGCGCGAGACCACCAAGCTCTTCCGGCGCAGCATGAAGGTGGTGAAGAACCGGGTGCTGTCGCGCAGCCTGGTCGAGGCCATCAACAACGGCCTCGCCGTCGGCGTCCTGGTGTTGGGCAGCCTGCTGGTGGTCCGCGGCGTCTTCGGCCTGACGGCCGGCGACCTGGCCGCCTTCGTGGTCGTGATGGCCACTACCTACAAGCCGACGAAGACGCTGTCCAAGGGGTTCGCCGGCTTGATGGAGTGCCTGGCGTCGGCCGAGCGCTTCTTCACGCTGCTCGACACCGCCACCGACCAGGCGGATCCACCCGACGCCGTTCAGATGCGCGGCATCGACCGAGGCATCCTTTTCACGGACGTCAGCTTCTCCTACGGGCGCGAGCAAGTGCTGCGGGACGTCTCGTTCGAGATCGGGGCCGGCGAAGTGGTGGCGGTCGTCGGTCGCACGGGCTCCGGCAAGACGACGCTGGTAGACCTGCTGCTGCGCTTTTACGAACCGGACCGCGGCTCGATCGAGATCGACGGCATCGACGTGCGGAGGATCGCCCGCACCTCCCTCCTGGATCACGTGGCGGTCGTCTCCCAGGAGTCGTTCCTGTTCGACGGCACGATCCGAGACAACATCCGCTACGGCCGTCCCGACGCCAAGGACGACGAGATCCTCGAAGCCGCGCGCGCCGCCCACGTGGACGAGTTCGCGGTCGAGCTCCCCCACGGCTACGACACCGAAGTGGGCGAGTTCGGGCTCAAGCTCTCCGGCGGACAGCGCCAGCGCATCACGATCGCCCGGGCCATTCTGCGAGACCCCGCCCTGTTGGTCTTCGACGAGGCGACCAGCGCCTTGGACGCGAAGACCGAACGCATCGTCCAGGACGCCATCGAATCCCTGCGCGGCCAGCGAACCGTCTTCGTCGTGGCCCACCGCCTCTCGACGATTCGGCGCGCCGACCGCATCGTGGTCCTGGAAGACGGCGCCGTCTCCCGCATCGGCCGCCACGACGAACTCGTGCGAGAAGACGGCCTCTACCGCGAACTCGTCGGACTCCAATCCGACTCCGACGACGCCACACCTCATCCATCCTAATTCCTCCAAAGGCACGCGCCGCGACCCCGCGCTCCGCGCCCGCCCAAGCGCGGACCTCCGCCCAGCACCGCGGCACGAGGCCGGGGGCAACCTCTTCGGCGCAGAGGGACCGGTGATCCTGGGAGCCGCCAGGGCGGCGAGCCACACCGGGAGCCCAATCGCCGCAACCCACCGCGCCAAGCCACCCCGCCACGGCCCCGAAGCGACG
>JAKSBN010000215.1 GCA_022361175.1 Pseudomonadota bacterium
CCGAATCAGGCCCTCCACCGTGAGTTCACCGTACTCGGCCAGCGCATCTTCGAGATCGCTGCCGGAGATCGTGAACTCCAGGGTGGCCTTGATGGTGACATCCATGAATGACTTTCCTCGGGATCGGGATTGCTGCCAGCCACCCGGCCCTTCATCGCACACTGTACGCTAACTATTCGAAAACAAAGAAGATTCTGAGAGACCGACCAAGGATACACCACGCACATACGAAGGGCTACGAAATTCTGCCCCTAAGGGCATCCGTTCGGTGGCCCCGCAGCCGGATCGAATACAGCAGTACGAGGGCGATGGTGCCGACCCCGACGGCGATGAAGAGCACCATCGAGATCTGGTGCAGCCGGGCGAACTGGGCCTGCGCCAGTTCGGTCGCCCCCACTCCGAAGGCCTGCGGGCGGACCCGATCGATCCCCGCGGTGACGACGAACTCCGAGATGCCGCATGCCACCCCCAGCGCCACGGGGAGCCAAACCCGCAGTCGGTCGCAGCCCAAGCGGTACGCAATCGCCCCCAGGGCCAAACCCGCAATCAGGCCGTAGACGTGAAGGAGCTCGAGCAGCGGCCCCACCACCCGTCCCGCGTCGGGCGCACTCAGGACGCGGAAGATGCTGGGGGCGATCCCAACCCCAAACAGGAGGAAGCCGCCGAACCAGGCTCCCAGCAGCAGCCAGGCCAGCGAGACCAACCCCTGATCGATCATCTGATGGCTTTTGGGCCCGTTTTTCACAATGATGCATCCCGTCGGAAGAAAAAATGCAAATCAGTGCTCAAGGCCCAGCCGGGAGTGCCGAAACCAGACAGTGATCGGAGCTGAACCAGGGGGGGGTGAGGTTCCGACGAAGCGCCCCGGCGGTCGAAAGGCCCCGGGGCGCTTTCGGTTTCTGCACTCGGTGACGGCGCGCTCGGAGCGTCACGGCTGCAGGGGTTCGAGGGTCTCCGGGTCGAGCCGCTCCGCCTGCAGCGAGTGGGCCTCGTCGTCGCTGGCGCGGTCGCTGTGGCAGGCGGCCTTGCCCTCCGCGGCTCCCATCTGCTTCTTGGTCTTGTGGGCCAGGCGGTGGAGCTCTCGAGCGGAGAGTACACCCCGCTGCTCCAGAATCGCGCGTTGCTCTTGCGTCAGTGCGGCGGAGACCTTGGGCGTGTCCCACGCGTAGTCGTCGTCCTTGCCCGAGACGAACTGCGTGATCTCCTTGCTGATCCGAACGGAACACCAGTCGTGGCCGCACATGGCGCAGAAGTCGGTGTCCACGTCGAGATCTTCGTCGTGGTACGCCCGCGCCGTGTCGGGATCGAACGACAGCTCGAAGTGCTTCTCCCAGTTGAGGGCCGCCCGCGCCTTGGTGAGTTCGTCGTCGCGGTCGCGCGCGCTCGGGATGCCGAGTGCCACGTCGGCGGCGTGGGCCGCGATCTTGTACGCGACGCAGCCCTGCTTCACGTCGTCCTTCTTCGGCAGGCCCAGGTGCTCCTTGGGCGTCACGTAGCAGAGCATGCTCGCGCCGTGGTAGCCGGCGGCCGTGGCGCCGATGCAGCTGGTGATGTGGTCGTAGCCGGGAAAAATGTCCGTGACCAGCGGCCCCAGCACGTAGAACGGGGCGCCGTGGCAGAGCCGCCGC
>JAKSBN010000382.1 GCA_022361175.1 Pseudomonadota bacterium
GCACAAGCAGGTGTCGCCGTGGTAGTAGGCCTCGTCGATCAGCTCGACGCGCAGGACGATGCGGTCGAGGGGGTTGATGGCCTCGATCTCGGCGATGGCGGTCGGGTCGCTGCGGAAGCCGTAGATGCGCCTCCAGGGCGGCCAGCCCAGCCGCGGCACGAAGCGCTGGCGGCGCACGCGGCCGTGCGTGAACAGGTAGAACTCGCCGGCGGGGAACAGGTCGGCCTCGCCCTCGAAGCGGCTCTCGATCCACTGCGGGCGCAGGCCGAGCTCCTCGATCACGGGGCGGTAGGCCTCCCGCTCGCCCGCCCGCGTCGGCGTCAGGTTCGAGAGCACGAACTGGTCGCCGTGGCGGAAGCCGGCGTTGGCGGGGTAGACGAGGCCGGGCAGGGCGGGGTCGGGCGGCACGACGACCACGCGCAGGCCGTGGTCCGTCAGGAGGTCGCGCATGCGATGCCACTGCTCGATCGCAAGGGCCCGGTCGACGCTCTTGCGGCGCCCGTAGCGGTCGCGCGTGTGGGGGTTGGCGCCGCCCACCACCGAGAAGTGGGTCGGGTCGCCCATCAGGATGGTGTGTGTCAACTCGGGAAGCCGGGCCAGATCGTCGCCGCCGAGTCTACCGCGAGGACGTCCACGTCGGGCGCGAAATGCCCTTCGGGTGGAAGGCGCGGCGCAAGGCCTCGGAGTGGAAGGCGAGGTACCCGGAAGAGACGTGGACGAGGCGGGACTCGAGCGCGCGGTGCAGATCGGGCAGGGCGTGGAAGGGGACACCCGGATGCGCGTGATGCTCGGCGTGGTAGGGCATGTTCCACATGACCCAGCGCAGGATCGGGTTCGAGAGGACGGTGCGCGTGCGGTCGAGCTGGGTGCCCTCCGAGGGCAGCCCCGTGTGCTCGGGCATCAGGTACAGCCCGAGCAGCAGGTGCATGAGCGGCCAGGCAATGGCCAGGGCGACGAATCCGTCGACCCAGACGAAGCCCGCGGCGGTGCCGCCGACGAGCCCGAGGCTCACCACCCGGCTCTGGCGCGCGATGCTCGCGACGGCGCCCTCGGGAACGAAGGGAAAGAGCCGCCTCCAGACGCGCCGGGGGAGCCATGCGCAGCCGAACGTGAAGCCCAGCCGCCCCAGCAGGAGCGCCTGACCCGACGCGAGCAGCGCGTAGGTGAGCGGGCTCTTCGGCCAGTCGTCGAGCAGGTCGGGAGCGGAGCGGATCTCGGGATCGGCCTCGCGGTCCTGCGTCGTCCGGTGATGCTCGAAGTGGAACTCCCGGAAGAAGCGCGGCGCCTGGAGGTTCAGCACGGCGCTGATCGCCAGCACGGACTCGTTCAGCCACGGGCTCGCGAAGGCCGTCTTGTGGCTCGACTCGTGCATCGACGGAAAGAACATCACCAGCGCCAGCGCGCAGACCCCACTGGCGACCGGCCAGAGCGGGCTCCCCGAAGCGCACAGCTCCACCGCTCCCCAGCCGGCTGCGACGAATACGACCGTCTGCGCCCCGAAGCGCACCAGCCCCGGCCCGTCGCGCCGCCCGTGAAGCTCTCTCCGCTCGCCCGCCTCCACACCGGGAGCATAGCGGCCCGCAGCGGACGCGTGTGTCAGCTCGGAAAGCCGGGCCAGGGGGGCCCGGTCGAGGGCGCTTCGACCTCGACGCTGGCGACGGGAACGGTGCAGTAGAGGGTGGAGGTGACGCCGGCGGGGCGGTCGTTGCCGCTCTGCTTCATGCCGCCGAAGGGGAGCTTCGAGTTCGCGCCCACGGTGCTCGCGTTCCAGTTGAGCAGGCCCAGGCGGCTCTCGCGCGCCACGGCCTCGAAGGTCTCGCGCGTGCGCGAGAAGACGCTGCCGACCAGTCCGTACTCCGTGGCATTCAACGCGGCGATGCCTTCCTCGAGCGAGTCCACCGCGAGCACGTGGACGTCGGGCACGAAGTGCTCCTCGGTCTGGTAGCGGCTGTCGGCGCGCAGGGCCGGGACGCGGTGCAGGCTGGGGCGCACGTAGTGCCCGGCGTGAGGTCCCTCGACCGGGCCGCCGTCGACCAGCCGCTCCGCCCCCTCGGCGCGCGCCCACTCCAGCACCTGGGCGTGACGCGCGCGCGCCGCCGCGCTGATGAGCGGCCCCATGAAGACGGCCTCGTCGAAGGGATCGCCGACCGCCAGCTCGCGAAACAGGAAGGCGAGCCGCTCGGTCAGGTGCTCGGCGACGCCCGGCAGCGCGAACACGCGGCTGGTGGCGCTGCAGCGCTGGCCGGCGGTGGCGCACGCGCCGAAGGCGATCGCGCTCGCGGCGGCGTCGACGTCCGCGTCGTCGCACACGACCACGGCGTTCTTGCCGCCCATCTCGAGCGCCACCAGCTTGTGCGGCTGGTCGAGCGTGGCCGCAAGGATGCTGCGACCGACCGCGTAGGAGCCCGTGAACAGCACGGCATCCACGCCCGGGTGGGCCGCGAGCGTCCCGCCGCTGTGGCCGTCGCCCTGGACCAGGTTGAACACGCCGGGCGGGAAGCCGGCGCGGTCCGCCAGCTCCGCGTAGAGCTGGCCCACCGCGGGCGCGCGCTCGGACGGCTTGATCACGACGGTGTTCCCCGTGGCGAGCGCGGGCACGACGTGGCCGTTGACCAGGTGGCCGGGGAAGTTGAACGGTCCCAGGACCGCCGCCACACCGCGGGCGTGGTGGCGCCAGCGCGCCACCTGATCGCCGGGCAGAGAGAACTCGCGCTCGGCGATCTCGTCCAGGCCCTGGCCGAGCGTGATGTCGACCTTGCCGATCATGGCGCCCACCTCGGTGCGCGCCTCCCAGAGCGGCTTGCCGATCTCGCGCGCGATCACCGTGGCCAAGCGCTCGCGGTCGGCCTCCATGGCCCGTGCGAATCGGCGCAGGTGCGCGGCGCGCTCGGCGACCGCGGTGTCGCGCCAGCGCGGCCAGGCC
>JAKSBN010000254.1 GCA_022361175.1 Pseudomonadota bacterium
AAGGCCCGCGCGCACCACGTCCAGCGGCCCGGTGGTGGCCGGCCGATCGGCGCCGCGCGCCGTGCCGGCCACCCCCGCCGCGGCCATCGAAGCCGCCGTCGCGCAGCAGCGCACGACCATGGATCTCCTGCCGCCGGCGCTGACCCGGGGACTGGCCGCCGAGGCGCGCCGGGATCGCGAGGCGGTGGAGACCCAGACGGGCTCCTAGACGGCCTCTCGCTTGCTCCGCTAGCGGTCTTCTTCGCGTTCGGAACCGGGTGTGCGGCGCTCGCCGATCGCGAACACGTTGGACGGCGCCCCCGCGCCTCCCATGCGCACGTCGGGAGCGCCCAAACGCGCCGCATCCGCGGTCCGGTCGTCGGGCTGCTCCTGGGATTCCCGCTCGGCGGCCACACGGGCGCGGTAGTGATCGAGCTCGCGCTGGTGAGTCGCTTCGTCCCAGCCGAGCACGCTGCCCATCAGCGTGGCCACGTCCTCTGCAGCGCGCAGGCCCCGGTCGAAGGTCTCGATCGAGATCCGCGTGCGCCGGGTCAGCACGTCGTCCAGGTGGAGTGCGCCCTCGTGAGACGCGGCGTAGCGGGCCTCCGCGCGCAGGTACGGATCGCCTCCGTCGATGGGCCGGGCCAGTGTCGGATCGTCGCGCATGAGCGCAACCAGATCCTCGACCGCGGAGCCGTAGCGGGACAGCAGGTGATCGATCTGTGCCGGCCGAACGCCGGCCGCCGACGCCAGCGCCTCCCGCCGATGGACGAACGCCTCGTAGCCGTCGGCACCGAGCAGGGGCAGTCGGTCGGTGCAGCTTTCCGGGATGCGGCGGGGCACGTCCCGGGCGGCCATGTCGACGGCGTCCTTGGCCATGATGCGGTAGGTCGTGTACTTGCCTCCGGCGACCGTGATCAGGCCCGAGACCGACTGCGAGACGGCGTGCTCGCGAGACAGCTGGCTGGTGGCGTCGCTCTCGCCGTGGAGCAGGGGACGCAGGCCGGCGTACACACCCTCGATGTCGGCGTGCGTGAGCGGCTGCCCGAGCACGGCGTTGACCGTCTCCAGCAGGTAGTCGATGTCTCGCCGGCTGGCGGCGGGGTGGGAGAGGTCGAGATTCCAATCGGTGTCCGTGGTGCCGATGATCCAGTGCTGCTTCCACGGGATCACGAACAGGACGCTCGAAGCCGTGCGCAGGATGAGGCCGGAGTCGGCGTGGAGCCGGTCGCGGGGCACGACCAGGTGGATGCCCTTGGACGCCCGAACGCGGATGCGGCCCCGTCCGGCCAGCTCTTGGACCTCGTCGGTCCAGACGCCCGTGGCGTTGATGACCTGGCGCCCCCGTACGTCGATCTCGCGGCCGCCTTCCAGGTCGCGGATGCGCACGCCGGCCACGCGGCCGCCCACTTGGTTCAAGGCGATGGCGCGGGCGCTGGTCGCCAGCGCCGCGCCGTGACGCGCCGCGGTGCGGGCCAGCGTCAGCGTGTGGCGGGCGTCGTCGACTTGGGCGTCGTAGTAGACGAGCGCACCCACCAGCGCGTTCTCCCGCAGCGCCGGGAACAGGCGCCGGGCTCCCCGTCGCGACAGGTGTCGATGGCGCGGCAGTGCGCGGCGCCCGGCGATGAGATCGTAGAGGAGCACGCCGGCCCCGATGTACGCGCGTTCCCAGACGCGGCGAGACAGCGGAAACAGAAAGGGCACCGGCTCGACCAGATGCGGGCACAGTCGCTCGAGCATCAGGGTCTGCTCGGACAGCGCCTCGCGGACCAGCCGCAGATCGCCCTGCTCGAGATAGCGCAGGCCGCCGTGAATGAGCTTGCTGGAGCGGCTCGACGTTCCCGCGGCGAAGTCGCGCTGCTCCACCAGGGCGACGGACAAGCCGCGGGAGGCCGCGTCGAGGGCGGTGCCACATCCCGTGACGCCACCGCCGACGATCACCAGATCGAACAGTTCGCCGGCCATGCGCTCGAGGGCGGCGCCTCGCTCCTGGGGTCCCAGCCTCGACGGATGCGTCCTCAACGGATGCGTCGCCTCTACGCCGTCCACTGCTCTCTCCTGTGAGCTCACCGTAGCAGTCCAGGCGTGAGCGCGGGCGACCCGATGGGCGGACTGCGAGTCAGTAGACGGGGAAGAGCGGGTCGGAGCTGGCCAGGGGCTCGGGTGACGCCGGCAGAGCGACGCCTCGAGCGACGGATTCCAGCTGGGACTCCGCGAGCTCGCGGTAGGACATCGTGGCCCCGTTGGCGAGCTCCATCGTCTGGGCGAGCTCCTCCTCCATGCGCACCTTGCCGACGCCACGCGCGTACCACTCGGTGCTCACCATCTTGCCCTCGGTGACCCGAACCGGGGTTCCGAAGGCGTCGGCCGAGCCCTTCACCTGGCCGGTGTAGCGGACGACCAGGCAGGCCTCGAACAACCCGGCCGGGGTCTCGACGTCCTCGATCCCCACGACCTCGCCTCGCATGTGAACCTCGATCCCGTCGAAAGCCATGACGCCCACGTCCCAGCGGTAGCCCTCGTCCAGGTCGGATCCCAGCATCTCGAGCGGGGGCGTGAAGTGGAAGAGTCGGTTCCGGCCCGACAGCGGGTCGGGCACCTCTTGGGCCACCATGCGAAGGGACGAGCGTTCCTGGATCAGAAACGAGCGCATCGTTTCGTGCATGCGCTGCGGCATGTCGCCGATCGATTCCTCGATCGTCGAGTGGACCTCCAGCACGTTCTCACCCAGCTGGGGAGGGGACGGGCGCATCTCGTCGATGACGCGTCCGTGGAGGATCTCGGTCTGGGGCGGGAACGGACCGGTACGCGTCTCGCGGTTGCGCGTCAGCGTGTAGATCCAGCGGGTTCCCGGATCGAGCGGAAGCCAGGCCTGTTCGGGAGCAGGCGTGGTCCCAGTGGCACCGAGTTGCAGCAGAAGCAGCGGAAGAGCGGCCAGGAAAGCGAGTCGAGACCCGGGTCGAAGCCGCGCGTCCGGCATCCTCAAACCCTCAGCTCGTCGGCAGCTGCGGCGATGGCGGACTCCATGGCGTAGCGCGCGTCGTCGTTGATCTCCGTGAAGCGCATCGCCATGCCGTTCGGCAGGCGCTCGTTGCGCAGGTTCCCGGGCACGTTCGTGTAGATCACCCGGCCCACCATGGTGACCGCGCCGCTCGGCAGCAACAGCTCGAGGGCGATCTCGCTGCCGCTGGTGGACGGGCGCGGAGTCTCGAGAAAGAGCCCCTCGCGGCTCGCGCTGTAGACCGAGGCGGGTTTCTGTCGCCCGCCCTGGAAGACGATGGCTCCCCATTCTGTGGGGATCCGCTCGTTTCCGCGAACCGGGCCCTCGTGGTCGCACAGGGCCCGATTCAGTTGGAAGCGCAGGGCGTGGTCGCCGACGGGGTCCCACAGCGCCAGCTCGACGCCCGCATTGCGCAGCTGCTCGCGGGTCGAGGCATCGGGCAGGGTTCCGGAGGCGAGGAAGGAGAACGGACCGTCGCCGACGCGGCCGCGAATGTTCTCGAGCGCGAGCGCCAGATCCAGGACCGGGAGGTCGGGAGAGACGACGGCGGCACCCACTTGAGAGCCGCTCTGCTCGCAGAGCTCGATCGCCTCGAGTGGATTCTTGGCGCGAAGCGTCCGAAACCCCAGCCGCCGAGTGCGCTCGGCGAGGCTCGACATCGGTCCTCCTTGCTCGCCCAGGAGCACGACGCTTCGCTCGGGGCCCACCGTCACAGACCTCCTCGGTCCATCGATCGGCCCACCGGTGCCCCGTCTTGAGGTGGGCGCGCAAGCGGGCTTCACTTGCGCACGGAAGAGGTGAGTCTTGTCACTTGAGGCGAAACCCCGAGTTTGGCGCGTTCGCAACCTGAAGCTGGGCATTCGGGAAGCCGAGACCGAGCTACGCGCGCGCGCCTGTCGGGTGGCGGGCGTCGACCCCGAGGCCGTGCGCTCCGTTCGCATCGCGCGCAAGGCCGTGGACGCGCGCCACCGCGGGCGCGAGCGGCGACTCCACTACGTGGTCCAGGTGGATCTGGTGCTGGACCCGGACTTTCGCTCCAGGGAGCTGGACCGGGCTGTGCGCGCCGGCCGCGTTGCGGAGGCGCCCGTCGTGGGCGAGCTCGCGGTGGCGTCGCCGCACCCGTCGCTGCGCGGTGCGCGCGTGGCGGTCCTGGGCGCGGGGCCGGCGGGGTTGGTGGCGGCCTTGGCTCTCGCGAGCTCGGGCGTCCACGTCGACGTGGTGGAGCGGGGCGGTGTGCTCCGTGACCGCGGTCGCGCGCTGGCGCGGTTCTATCGCTCGCGCGAGCCCGACTTCGAGTCGAATCTCCTGTTCGGAGAGGGCGGGGCCGGCACCTACTCGGACGGCAAGCTGTACACGCGCGTCACGCACCCCCTCGAGGTGCCGATTCTCGAGGAGCTCGTCGCCTGCGGTGCGCCGCCCGAGATCCTGTACGATGCGCGCGCCCACATCGGCACCGACCGCCTGCACCGCGTGCTACCGCGCCTGCGCGAGCGACTCCGCGAGCGGGGAGTCGCGTTCCATTTCGATACCCGCGTCGACGGGCTGGTCTGCGCGCCGCCCGGGCGGGTCCGCGCCCTTCGCACCACCCGTGGTGAGTTCGCGTGCGACGCGCTGGTGCTCGCGCCGGGCCACTCGGCGCGCGACACCTGGCGGGCGCTTCAGCGCGACGGCGTGGCGGTCGAGGCCAAACCCTTTCAGCTGGGCGTTCGCGTCGAGCACCCCCAAGCCCTGATCGATCGCGGTCGCCACGGCACGGGACCCGACGCGGATGCGCTGGGCCCGGCCGACTACGCGCTCGTGTCCCGCGGCGGCGGTGCGGGTCGGGCTCACAGCTTCTGCATGTGCCCGGGAGGCCAGATCGTGGCCAGCGTGAGCGAGCCTGGCCTGCTCTGCACCAACGGCATGAGCAACTCGCGGCACTCGTCGCCGTGGGCCAACGCGGCGCTGGTGACGACGATCGAGCCGGCCAGCTGGGGAGGCGATCCGTTCGGGGGCGTCGAGCTCCAGCGCGAGCTGGAGGCGCGGATCTTCGCGGAGGGCGGCGGCGACTACGCTGCACCGGCTCAACGGGTGCCGGACTTCCAGGCCGGGCGCGAGACCTCGGCGCCCGGCCGCAGCAGCTACAAGTTCGGCGTCCGCCCCGGGCGCATCGATGCCCTGCTGCCTCCACAGGTGCGAGACGCGCTGCGCGCGGCGCTGGTGTCTTTCGAGCGGCAGGTGCCCGGCTTCGGCGGACCCGAGGGTCTCTTGGTCGGCATCGAGTCGCGGAGCTCCGGCCCCGTGCGGCTGCCGAGAGACCCGACGACCCGCCGGGCGGCGGGCTTCGAGAACGTCTATCCCGTGGGCGAGGGCGCCGGCTACGCCGGGGGCATCATGAGTGCCGCCATCGACGGCGTGCGCTCGGCGCAGCGCTTGCTGGAGCAGGGCGTCCCGTCACGGCGCTTGCCCTAGAGGCCATCTCAGTACCTCTCGGTCGCCAGAGTCGCATCTTCGAGCCGATCTCTGCGTTGCGAAATCTCGACGTAGCGACCGCTGTGCCTGCGCCGATCTCGGCCCGAATCCACGC
>JAKSBN010000339.1 GCA_022361175.1 Pseudomonadota bacterium
CCACTAGGCCGCTGCGAGTTGTTGATTCAAAGCCTCGGACGCGAACAGAGTGACACCTGGCAGAGCGCTGCACTCCGCCCGAGTGTTCCATTGGGGGTCTGGTAAGCTCGCGGCACCGGTCCCGAGCTCGTGTGGCCTCGGAGGCACGGTTGACAGCTGAACGTCCCCGCCGCTGAACGGCGCGGGCCGGCTGGAGTGGCGCCATGCGACGCGAGACCAATCGTTGCGCTGACCGGAAGCGCCGCGGATCCCAGACGCTGTGTGCGTATAGGAACATCGACGTTGGGTCGGGCCTACTGGCACACCCACCGTCGAGCTGCCCGACCAGAGAACCGACTACGAACGAGCTCAGCCGTGGCAGGAGAGAATGATGGCGCTTCAGGAGAAGTACTACGAGGGCCGATGCACCTGCGCGAGTGTTCGATATCGGCTGACGTCCGGGCCGATGTTCGTTCATTGCTGCCACTGCAGCTGGTGCCAACGCGAGAGCGGCGGATCGTATGCCGTCAACGCGCTGATCGAATCCGATCGGGTTGAATTGCTCACCGGAGAAGTCGACGGCGTTCAGACACCCTCCAACAGCGGCAAGGGGCAGCTCGTGTCGCGTTGTCGGAAATGCAGAGTGGCCCTGTGGAGCCACTATGCCTACGCCGGGATCGGCGAGGCGGTGCGCTTCGTACGGGTCGGGACTCTCGACGAGCCCAGTTCGCTGCCGCCCGACATTCACATATTCACGTCGTCGAAGCAGCCGTGGGTCGTCCTCGACCCGGGCGTTCCAGCCGTGCCCGAGTACTACAAGGCCGCGGAGTACTGGCCTCAAGCCAGCCTTGATCGACGGGTGGCGCTGTTCGAAGCCGGCCGAGAGAAGCAGTAGCCGCGCCAAGCAGTCGGGTAGCGGGCGGGCAGAGGCCTGCGAGCGCTGGTCATCGGAGCGCGGAGCGCTGACACGGCGATGAGTCACCCCGGTCCTCGAGCACTTCCGAATGGGCGTTCGAGATCGGCTCGGGCTGCAATCAACTCGCTTGACCCACTTCTGCGCTGGTGACGATAATCGCGCGCGGGAGGGTACGATGCGAAGGCTTTCAATGAACTACGTGTACGTCACATTTCTGAGTCTGCTTCTTCTGGGGTTGGCTTCTGCGCGGGCGTCTGCCTCGCCCATCTTGATCGACCTGTCCGTGCTCGGTGCCGTGGACTCACAGATCACTTCGGGTGGGCAGACGTTCGTGGACATCGGAACGACCTTGGGCGCGCCTAGCCTGGTGGGCGTTGATCTCACGCTGAGCGCAACCGCAACCGGCTTCTTCGACACGGACAACTCCAGTTTCGGCGAGTACGAGATCGACCGCGGCACGGTGTCGTTTCTCTTCTCCGCGCCGGTTCTCGTCCGGTTCGTGGGCGGCGGCTCGGTGCTGCCCGGAGAAACGGACAGCTTCGGCCCCGCTGGACAAGGCAGCTTGACGAGTCCTCACACGGAGGCCGGACTCGTCGTGACAGACGACTCCATCGCCAACACGACGACTTCGCGGATCGTCACGAACCAGCTCGGCGGCGGCATCATCTGGCAGTCCTCGATTGCCGGGACGTCCTGGACGCACACCGTTTCGGGGGGCAACCAGGGCGCCGAGCTCTTCGTGGTGCCTGAACCCTCGACCGTCCTGCTCGTCGCGTGGGGCCTCGTGGGATCGGGAGTGGTGAGGAGGCGCTCGCAGCTCCGCGGTCGGCGGCGCGCAGGCGAAGCTTCCCGACCGTGACGCGAGCTTCCGCTCGCGCGACGAGCGGGTGCGGTTGAGCCCAGCAGGTTCTTCGATCGGAGCGCGGTATCCTCGGGCGCGTCTTCGTTTCTCGAGGAATCGCCGTGGAGATCCGTGAGCTCGAACGCGCCGAGATCCAAGACCTCTGGTCGATCGACCGCGCGGAGGTCATCGAGAGGATCTACACCCACCGGGACGGCGAGTTGGTGCTGCAGGACCAGCACCACGACGTGCGCGGGTGGCCTCCGGGCGAACCCGATCAATACGGCCCGCTGCTGCTCGACTGCTTCGATCGCGACGGGACTTGCTGCGGGGCCTTCGACGGCGGGCGACTGATCGGTGCCATGGTGCTCGAGAGCCGCTTCATCGGGCGGGCAAAGGACCGACTCCAGCTGAAGTTCCTGCACGTCAGCCGGCGCTACCGCGGTGCGGGTCTGGGGCGCAGGCTCTTCGAGCTGGCGGTGTCCAGAGCCCGAGAGCGCGGTGCCCGGAGGCTGTACATCTCAGCCACTCCGTCCGAGAACACCGTGAACTTCTACCTTCGCCGCGGGTGTCGCTTGGCCGACGACGTGGACGCGGACTTGTTCGCGCTCGAGCCCGAAGACATCCATCTGGAGTTCGAGATTCCGATCTGAGCCGTGCTGCGGGTCTCGGCGGGCCTGGTACCCTCCCGGCGAAACCTCGCCGCTTCGGCTGCCACGCGAAGTGGCAAAGGTGAGTCCCCAGGATGCAGATCGAACCCTACGACTCCTCCAAACTCGCCGCGATCGTCGACTTGTCGCTGCGGGCCTGGGAGCCCGTCTTCGAGTCGATCGCCAGCGTGATGGACCCGGAGGTCTATCGCGAGCACCACCCCGACTGGCGCGTGACCCAACGCGAGGCGGTCCAGGCCACTTGTCAGGCGGAAGACGTCCACGTCTGGGTCGCCACGGAGGACTCACAGACCGTCGGGTTCGTGGCGCTCAAGCTGCACACGGAAGACAAGATGGGCGAGATCTACATGATCGCGGTCGATCCCGAGTTCCAACGACGGTCCATCGCCAAGGCCCTCACCGAACACTCGCTGGCGTGGTTCAAGGACGCCGGCATGACGACGGCGATGGTGGACACGGGAGGCGACCCAGGCCACGAGCCCGCACGCCGCACCTACGAGTCCGCGGGTTTTCGGGCGCTTCCGATCGCCCGGTACTTCAAGAAGGTGTAACAGGAGAGGCGCCCTCTCGACCTCGGTGCACCGAATCGGGAACGAGGCGACAGGTGTCGAAAATGTGAGGAGACTCGCATGATCGACCGCGACGTCGCCGACTGGATCCTGCGCACCTACGCGTGGCTCATCCGCGTGCCCGGCGTCGCGCTGGATCGAAACCGACCTCTCGTGACACCCGCACACGAGTGCTTTCGCGGCCTTCGCCGAGACACACCGGGGCTGGCCCAGCGACTTCTGGGCGCGCTGCAATGCGCGACCGGGACCAGCCACTGGCCGTGCCGACTGAGCGAGCAACCCTCCCGGGAGGTCGGGATCACCTCGGAGGCCGTGCCGATCGTGCCCGCCGCCTGGGAGCCCGCAGGCACCTTTCGCCGCAGCTTCACGGGCGGGACGCCCCCAGAACTGACGTATCAACCGATGTTGCTCCAGCGGCCCGTTGCGTTGACCGCGTTGCTCGCCCACGGACTCAGCCATCTCCTGCTCGCCCGCTGCCCCGAGACGCCCCCGGGAGGCGAGCGAACTTGGGACCACGTCACGGATCTCGGTGCGGTGTACCTGGGGGCAGGAGTTTTCATCGCCAATGCCGCGCATCAAGTCGTCTACGAAGAGGGAGTTCACTGGGAAGGACCCGCGGTGTACTGCCAAGGGTGGCTTGCAGAGCCCGAGATCTCGTTCGCGCTGGCCGTCTTCGCACGGGTGCACGGGCATCCCGTCCGCAGCTTCGCGCAGCACCTGCGACCCAGCCCACGGGCCTACCTCCACAAGGCCGCCCGTCTCCTGCGACGCGACCGCCGGCTGGCGACCCTCTGGCGCGAGGCGGGCCTGCCTGGGACCACAGGCTGTTCACGCACGCTCTCGAGCGAGCTCAGGCTCGGGGCTACGCGGGCCTGGTGCTCTGGGTTCTGGAACAGAACACCACCGCTCGCCGCTTCTAAGCAGCCCACGGCCTCGAGTTCGACGGAACCCGGCACACGGAGCCGGAATGGCTAGGCCATGGGGTCTTCGAGGCCCGCTACCAGGTAACGTTCGCAGAGGAGTGATCCGAGTTGAGTTTCGACGTGCACTGGGCCACGACCGCCGTCGCCGTTCTCGCCCTCGCAGGGGGTGTGGTCGCCGGGATCAGGAAGTCGCCCGCACCGAGGAGCGACAC
>JAKSBN010000499.1 GCA_022361175.1 Pseudomonadota bacterium
CGAGCTCCGCGTCGCCGAGCGCGCCGCGGGACATCGCGTCGGCGTCTCGGGCGGGCCGGCGCGGCTGCACGACGTGCTCGCGAACCTGCTGGTCAACGCCTGCGAAGGCGACGGCCGTCGCGGCGCGACGCGGGTCCTCCTCAGCATCGATCTCGAACCGGCCGTCTCGGTAGTGGCGATCCAGGTGGTCGACGACGGGCCGGGCTTCTCGCCCGAGCTGCTGGCGAACCCGATCACCGGCTTTCGCACCTCGAAGCCCAACGGCATGGGACTCGGTCTCTACACCGCCGAGCGGTTGCTGCGCGCCAGCGGCGGTTCGCTCGAGCGGGCCAACGGCATGGAGAGCGGGGCCGTCGTCTCGGCCTACCTGCCGGAGGCGCCGGGCGGGTGAGTGCGGGGCGCGTCTTCCAAGAAGCCCTCCGGCTGCTCCAGGACTTCTCGCTTCCGGAGGTCGCCGTGCGGGACGTGGTGGCCGCCCTCGAGGCCAACCGCTCGGGCCCGCTGCAGTTCCTGGTGGACGCCACGGCCGAAGCCGGCTTGACCGAAGCCGAGGGTCTCCGCCGGTCGGCGGCCGTCTTCTTCTGCTATGCGGCCGGCCAGCTGGCGGACGATCTCTGCGACAGCGAGTGCACCTATCTCGAGAATCCGTCCAGCACGGGGCCCTCGACCCAGTTTCTGCTGGAGAGCCTCTTCTTCGCGACGCTCGGAGAGAAAACCAGCGTCTCGCGCGACGCCCTCACCGAGGCGGCGCGGCAGCTGGCCATCGGCACGGGCCCGCAGCACGCCGAAGTGCGCGCGCGGCACTGGACCGAGCCCCTGGCGCGCGAGGTGGCCGAAGGCATCGCGGGGCGCCAGATCGCCGCCTATCTGCAGGTGCTCTGGGACGGCACCCCGCTGGCCGAGCAGGCGAACACGGTGGGGCGGGCCCTCGGCATCGCGGCTCACGTGGCGACCGACATTCGGACCGACGACCGACGCTTCTACGGCCTTTCGGAGGAAGCCCGGGGCGAGCTCGTCGAGTGGGCGCGCCAGGCCATTCGGTCCGCCCGCGAGGCGCAGCTCGAGAGCGTGGAAGCCGTGCTGCGCAGCATCGAACCCGTCTTCGAGAGCCGCGCGTAGTGCCGCGAAGCTCGTCCGTCGCCGTCGCCCGGTACTACGCGGCCAAGACGGATCCGATTCTCACGAAGTACGGGCCGGGGCCCCGCGTCCACTACCACTCGGGCTGGGTCGATCCGCTGTCCCCTCCCGAACGACCGCAGACCCGCGATGCACTTCGCACCGCCCTGGTCGCCGCCCAGGAGAACCTGCTCGAGCTCCTCGCCAAGCGCTGGGCCGCCGATCCGCACATGCAAGGCCGGGTGCTGGACGTGGGCTGCGGGCTCGGCGGCACGGCGCTCTTCCTCGCCGACCGCTTCGGCACCCGGGTGGCGGCCCTCACCAACGTTCCTTCCCACGCGCACGTGGTGGCGCGCTTCGCGCACCGGGCGGGCCTCTCCGACCGGGTACGACCGGTGGTGGCAGACGCGCACGCCGTCCCGGCGCGGGGCGGCTTCGACGCGGCCATCGCCATCGAGAGCTCCTGCTACCTGACGCGCGACCGCTGGTTCGCCGAGCTCGCGCGGCTTCTCGGCGTCGGCAGCACGCTGACGCTGGTCGACTGCTTCGTGCGGGAGCGGGCCGCGGCCCGACACTTCGACCGGCACTACCACTGCCAGCTGGGGACCCGCAACGAATACGAGCGGGCCGCGGTCCAAGCGGGCTTTCGGCTGGACACGTGCGAGTCGCTCAACGAGGGCGGCGCCGGGTTCTGGAAGCTCTCGCTCACGTGGATCGATGACGCCCTCGGCCGAACGCGCGCCCCCGAGGAGATCGATCGACTGCAGCGGTCGAAGCGCGCCCACGTCTCCTTCCACCGGGCCTATGCGGAGTACGGCGTGGGATTCGAGTGTCTGCGCTTCGTGCGTTCTCGCGGCGTCCGGGCTACCGACTAGAGCTGGATCCCGAAGTACGAGAAGAAGCGCTCGTTGTATTCCTCGTCCGTCAGTTCGTCACCGAGCGCGACCCACTGCTCGTCGCTGACGCCGTCCCGGCGCGACGCGAACGCGGTGGCGTCCTTGCCGACGGGCCAGCGGAGACGGTAGTCCTCCGTCGTGATGGCCTCGAGAATCGTGTCGGCCACGTCGTCCGCCTGCGCCGGGTCGCGGAAGCCGGCCGCGAAGACCTTTCCGTTGCGCCGCATGATCTGGCGATAGGGCGAGCTCTTGTCGTAGCGGGTCTGCTCGGCGGAGTTCTCGAAGATGCTGGTCATCACCACGCCGGGCTCGACGTTGACGACGCGCACGCCGAAGCGCCGGACCTCGTGGGCGAGAGCCTCGCCCAGGCACTCAAGCGCCCACTTGGAGGCCGAGTAGGCGACCTGGTTCGGAGTCGCCATCAGCCCCGCGAGCGAAGTGATGTTGACGATCGCTCCGGTCCCGCGCTCCCGCATCGAAGGCAGCACGGCCTGAATGCACCCGAGCGCACCGAAGTAGTTGGTCTCGAACATCTGACGATGCTCGGCTTCGGGTGTCAGTTCGAGCGGCGTCGCGCCCCCGATGCCGGCGTTGTTGACGAGGACGTCCACGGGACCCGCCGCGTGGATTTCCGCGAAGGCGCGAACGCGGGACTCGCCCGACGTGACGTCCAGCTCTACGACCTCGATCGGAAGGCCGTCGGTCGCGGCGGCCTCGCGGAGCGGTTCGGCCTTGCCGAGGTTCCGCATCCCCGCGAAGACGCGGTAGCCACTGCGGGCCAATCGCAGGCTGGTGGCAAACCCGATCCCCGTACTCGTTCCCGTGACGACAGCTATCGACATGCGCTCTCCTCGTTTCGACGCGGCGTCGAATCCGGGCAGTCTAACACCCGTGAAAAGAGCGAAGGGCGGCTAGTGATCGTACCAGCGGAGGCTCCGGTCCAGGGACATGATGGGCCGGTACTCCGTGGCGTGCATCGCCATGATCGGGATGTTGTAGCCGATGGGCGTGCACTCGAGGACCCGCACCTGGTCTCGCAGGTAGATCTGGACCCAGGCGTGGTTGATCTGGTCCCGCGAATAGAGGCCGCCCAGGACGAAGCGGCAGCGATACCCCTGTCGCAGCAGCTGCACCCAGGCCCAGAGCGCGAAGTCCTCGCAGTCCCCGGCGCGGCGCGCCTCTGTAGCCGCCGGCGTCTGCCAGTAGTCGGCCTCGCCGAAGAGACGCTCGTCCGAAATGTACTGGCAGGAGTTGAGCCAGCGGTCCACCTCCGCCAGGCTCTGCGTCTCCACTTCGAGCGGCGCCTTCAGGACCCGCATCCGCCACTGGCGCGTATTCGGCCGATCCATGACGGTGGCCGAAACCCGCCGGCCGAGCCAGTTGACCTGGCTGCTGGAGCGCGGCTGGGTCAGGAACTCGGAACGATGGGGGGAGAGGCTTCCGCTCTGGCGAAAGGCCTCGTGGGCCAGCGTCAGGGAGCCCTGGCGCAGGTGGCACTCCGCCAAGTACTCACGAGCCAGACGCGAGCCTGGGTCCGTCTCCAAGTACTCGTGAAACAGTGCGATCGCCGTGCCATAGGACTCGAGCAAGTACTGCACCAACGCGAGGCGGAAGATGGCGGGGGGCGCGGGAGACGTGGAAGTCGCCTTCAGCGACGACGCATACTGGCTGGCCACGGCCAGATCGCGTACCGCCAACGAATAGTCGATGGCGAAGTAGAGGAACTCCGAACCCCGCTGCCCGGAGGTGTGGATGCGGGAAATCAGCGACTGCACGAACTCGATGCTCTGCTCGCGCGCTGCGCGCTCGAGAACCGCGATGATCCGCCTCTCGCTGAGCGCACCCGAGTGAACCTGGAGCTCGAGCTCGGCGATCTGTTCGGGCGTGAAGACGGACGGCTCCGGTTGGTTCCGCGCCCGGCGCACGATTTCGCGAAGAGAGAACATTGGGACTCCTCGACACCCGACGGTCACGCGCCGCTCACGCGCTCATCGGCCGGCGCGACCACCGGCTGAAGCGGTCGCGCCGCCTAAGCCAGCGCCACCCCGCAGGCGGGGCAGCGATCCGCCTCCGCGTCCACCTCGGCCCCGCATGCGGAGCAGGCGCTAAGCGCGGCGGGAAACGGGAGGCCGCAGTCGCCGCACTCGACGGCGCCCGGCGCCAGCGGCGACGAGCACGCGGGACAGCTGCCGAGCTCTTCTTCGGGGTTTCGCGGCTCGACGTCCGGCGGCAGCAGTCCCTCGCGCTCGCGCAGCTCGCGCAGCGCGGACTCCCGCTCCTCCGCTCTCACGTAGAGGCAGAGCCCGCCGCCCGCCTGACCCTTGGGAGCGCGGTCGACTCGGCTCGAGATCCCCGCCTCCTGGAGCCCGCGGGCCTGACGGTCGAGATGCCAGGCGCTGCCCGTGGCCAACGGCACCAGGTCGCCAAGCTCGAGCCCGTCGGCCGTCCCCACGGCATCCGCGGGCGCCGCGTTCGGGTCGTGGGTCTCCAGCGGGGTTCCACAGTCCGCACAGCGTTCGACGGTCGGCATGTAGACCACGTCGCAGCTCGGGCAGATCTTCTCTAGCAAGGAGAACCCGCTCGCTAGGCCGAGGCACTCGGCCGGCCGGACACCGCAGCGTGCCAACGCGAGAGGTTCTCGTGCTCGGGCTTGTGGTGCAGGTTGTTCAGTTGGGCCGCGAAGTCCAGCGTGCACAGCGCGTTGATGTCCGCCATCGAGTACGTGTCGCCGGCGAGAAACTCCCGATCGGCGAGCTGACCGTCCAGGAAGCCGAAGTAGTTCTCCACCACCTTGCGGTTTTGGTCCGCCACCTCCGCAATCTGGTTCTTCATGACCGCCGCCGTCAGCGGCGAGCCGTGGATCCACACCATGCCCACGGGCACCATGAAGTTGAGCTCGATCCGGCGGATCCACATCTCCACCCCACCCTGCTCGGCGGGCGTCGTGCCGAACAGCGAAGGGGTCGGGTGCAGGGCCTCGAAGTAGCGACAGATGGCCACCGACTCGGCGATGTGGCTGCCGTCGTCCAGCTCCAGGACGGGGATCCCACCCATGGGGTTCACGCGCTCCAGGAACTCGGGCTGGCGATTCTCCCGCTTCATGATGTCGATTTTCTGGAAGGGGATCTCGACCCCCTTCTCGGCCAGGTAGATGTGGACGCGTCGGGGGTTCGGGGCCCCGGGATAGGTGTAGAGCTTCACGATCGTTCCTCATCAGGCTTGGGGGATGGTGGGGCCAGAGTCGGTTTCGCCAGTCCGGATGATGCACCGGCGGCGGTTGAGATCCAATAGCGTCGCATGATCTTCCGCGAGCTGGGCGACAGGCTGGTTCCGTCGGCCTCGCCGCCGTTGCTCTCGATCACACGGATCGAAGCGGCGTTGTCCTGGGCCGCCGTCAGCAGAACCCGGGTGAGCCCGCGGGAGGCCGCCTCTGCCAGGACACAGCGCAGGAGCTCGGTGGCATAGCCCCGGCGGCGATCCGAAGGGCGGATCTCGTACCCGATGTGCCCGCCGTCCAGATGGAGCACCGGGATCAACCGGTGCCGAAGGCGGGCTCCTCCGACCAACCGCCTCCCCACCCTGAAACTCCTCGGCCATGGCCCGCAGCGGCGGGAGGTGTGCGCGGGTGAGAGACTCGATCCGGACTCTCACGCCGGCTCGTCGCCGAAGGGCGATACGGCCGTGCGTTGCCAAGCGGGCAGGCCTTCGATGCGCCTCACCCGAGCTTCGAGGTTGGCCGAGCGTGGAGTCGTGTAGAGCATGAACACGGCTAGGCGTCGTAGGGGAACAAGCGGATCGTGCCCGGCACGCAGATCAGGTCTCCGTACCGCGGCGCACCGGGGTGGGAGGTGTCGTAGGGAACCAGGACGTTCAAGGGCTCTCCCGCAGCGCGATCCAGGCTCGCGCAGATGGCGTTCATCGGCAGCACCTCGCCCTCGGGAGTGAACTGGGCGTGGTAGCAGAGCCCTGCCGCGCGCAGACACCCGTCCCGAGCCCGTTCGCGCAGCCCTTCGGACAGGCGATCGATCAATTCCTGCGAGCCGGGCGCCTCACCTCCAGCGGCGCCGGCCACCATCTCGATGGAGTCGTCGCCCGCCAAGGAGGCCGCGAAAGGCAGAAACGCCGCGTGCTCCTCCAGCATCTTCTGCGCGAAGGGGAGGAGCGCATTCAGCAGTGCATCGAACTCGGGGTGAGCCATCTCCTCCTCTCCCAGGTGCGAGAGCCTAGCTCACGGCGGCGGCGAAGCGTCTCGGCGCTAGGCGCGGCCCGCGCCTCAGTCGGGCTCGAACCACAGCTCGATGGTGTAGCCGTCGGGGTCTTGGATGTAGGCGAAGGGCAGTCCCGGGCCGAACTCGCCCTGGCGCAGCACTTTGGCGCCCGCCGCCTTGGACTGGCGCACCGCTTCGTGGATGTCCGATGGGTCCGTGAGCCGAAAACCGAAGTGGTCGATCCCGCCGGGCCGACCGTGGGAGGGCCTGCGGTCGAACGCGATGACGTCGTGCGGGCCGGGCCCGAGGGCCTGGATGCTGTGGTCGTCGCGGTGATACTCGCGCACGCCGAAGAGTTTCTGGTAGAAGGCGAGCGCTCGGTCCGGGTCTCGAACGGAGAGGCTGATGTGGGACAACCCGTGGGTCTTGATCACGGCGGCCGACCTCCGGCGCTGCCCGACTGGCGAGCGACGCCGCAGATGCAGTGTATCACGCCCACGGAGATCGACGTCGGCGGTCCGGCTGCTCGCCTTCTCCGTCGAGGGACCAGTTCTCGCGCATCTCGAAGTACGTGAACGAGGCGGTCCAGGCGATCAGCACGAGCCCGGTCACGGCCTCGGCCACTGTCAGGATCCGCGCCCCGCCCACGGGCACGATGTCGCCGAAGCCGAGCGTCGTATAGACGACGCCCGAGAAGTAGACGAAGTCGGCGAAGGTCGGGGCTTCCAGCGAGAGCTCGGCGACGCCGGTCCACACCAAGAGGCTCCAACCCACGGCGAAGACCACGACCTCGGCCAAGTGCGCGACCACGGCGAGCACGATGGCGACTGCAACGCGCGCGCGCCCGATGGGAAGCCGCCGTGCCGCCGCGGCCGACAACACCAGCGACTCGTAGTGCATGCCGACCGTGATCAGCACCAACAGAGCTGCCGCGCCCCCGATCATCAAGCCGCGCCTCGCCCCTCCCTTCCGGGTCGCACGCCAAGCGTACCACGAAGCCGAGGCCTCGCGTCCGCGACGCGAGGCCCGGCCTCAGGAGCCCCGGGGCGCGAGCGAGCCGTAGTAGCGATAGTGACCGGTGATCGGGTACGCGAAGAGCACGTCCTCGAGCCGTGGACCCGCTCCTACGTTGTGGACCACCAGGGGCCGCTCACCGTCCGGAGAGCGGGCGTCTACCACGACGCCGATGTGCGGGAGGTTCCCCGGCAGGCGCCACGTGACCAGATCGCCCGCCACGTAGGCACCTGGCTCGTCGCTCACCGGCAGTACGACCCCCCGGCGCGCGAACAAGACGCGCAGATTCGGAACGCGGCGGTGATCGATGTTGGGGTCGGGTCGCGTGAGGCCCCAGCGGTCGGGGAACGCCCCGAAGTGGGCGCGCATCTCTTCGTGCACGTCGCGCTGGAGATCGATTCCCAGCTGGCGATAGGCGCGAATGACGACGTCGGTGCACACCCCCACGTCGGCGGACACATCGCCACCGGGATAGGGAATCGAGCGGTAGCTTCCGTCGTAGACCACGGTGTGGGCCGTGCGGGCGCGAGCGGCGAGGCTCAGCTGCCGGCTGAAGCCCTCGGGCTCGCCGTCTCGGTGGGCCGACGCCTCGGCGGCGAGCCCCAGCGTCAGCGCCAGCAGGGCGGCGAGCCCCGGCGCCCTCACGAGCCGGCCGCCGCTCCGCCGAAGCGCTTCGCCGCCCGGGCTCGCGCCTTGGCGGCCTCCACCTCGCGATCGCGTGCGGGCGCCGTCGTCACCAGCGAGTCGAGGAGCGTGTGCGCTACCCTAGCCGTCTCCTCCACCGCCGCGCTGAAGGCGGCCTCGTTGGCCCGGGAGGGCTTGGTGAAGCCGCTCAGCTTGCGCACGAACTGCAGCGATGCCGCGCGGATCTCGGCCTCCGTGGCCGGAGGTTCGAAGTTGAAGAGGGTCTTGATGTTGCGACACATCGTCGAGGTCTCCTTCGGCTACTCCGGCAGCAGTGACGCGACCGATCGAGGCTTCTCGGCCAACACGTCCGCGCCGGAGGCGATCAGCTCCTCCGAGCTTCCATAGCCCCACAGTGCGCCCACTGCGAGCAGACCGCCGGCGCGGGCCGCCTGCATGTCGAAGCGGCGATCGCCCACCAGGGCCGACGTCTCGGGAGTGAAGTGCGAGCGCTCGCGCGCGTGGGCCAGCAGCTCGGACTTGTCCGACAGCCCGCCGTCGAGCTCCGATCCATAGACCCCGGTGAAGAACGCCCGCAACTCGAAGTGCTCGAGCACCCGCTCGGCGAAGACCGTCGGCTTCGACGTCGCCACCAGCAACGTGACTCCTCGCCTCCGCAGCTGTTCCAGCAGCTCGGGAATGTCGGGATAGACGGCGTTCTCGAACAGGCCGACTTCGCGGTACGCCTCGACGAGCGCTTCGATCTGGTTCGGCCGGCCGCCCAGCTCTACGAAGCTATCGCGCAGCGGCGGGCCGATCGCGTGCCGGAGCTGCGCATCGGAAGCCGGAGGCAGTCCCAACTGGTCGAGCGCATGGGCCACGCAGCGCGTGATGCCTTCGCCTGGATCGGTCAGCGTGCCGTCCAGGTCGAAGAGCGCCGTTCGGACCGGGGTGCGGTCCACCGCCGCTACCACGCCAGCGCCCCCGCCCCGAAGACCACGAGCAACGCCAGCATGCCCAGCCCGAAGGCCACGCTTCGAATCGCTCGCAGGTCGAGGTAGTAGGCCAGGGTGTACGCCACTCGGAGCCCCAGGTACGTCCACAGGGCCCCGTTCACCCACGCCGGCTCGCCACCGGCGAGGACGGCGAATCCGGAGACCAGGATGACGGCGCCCACGCTCTCGGTCGTGTTGGCGTGGGTCCGGGCGGCCCGGAACAAGAAGTCGCCGTGGCCGCCGTCGATCGGAGTGCCGGGGGTGTGGCCGCGGCGAACCGAGACCACGTCCGCAACCCCGAGCTGGATCAGATAGAGCAAGCCCAGCAGCCCGAGGGCCAGAATCGAGGAAGCGTAGGGCAGCAACGTCTCCGGCACGTCACGAACCTCCCTGGATCTCGGGGCGCAGATGTCGAGGCCCGGGCCGACGAACGCGATTCTCATCAGTCATACCGAGATGGAAGCGGTTCGCCGGTCCGCCGGCAAATGGCGGCCCAAGATGCGCGCCCAGCCGTCGCTCCGCTTCGGCCGCCGTCCGGCGACCTACACACAGTCGGCTCACCGAACCAATGAACTGCAAAAGATGGGCAGCTCGCAGAAGTTTCACCTGAGTCGTCCCCCCGGTGCGTCTCCAGAACTGAAGAGACGCGGCCGGATGGTCGATCGTTGGAGAGCGAGCCTCGGGTGGAAGCGACGGCGGTCGCCGAGTGAAGCGAGTCGTGACGCGAATGCGCGCACGCCGCTCACTCGAGCGCCCCCTTCGTTTCGACCGGACCGTTCGAGACGAAGGGTGAGCGACATGCGTACGGCCGCGAGAATCCGCAGCGCGACGCTGATGGCCATGGCCCTGGGATACGCAATCGGGTGTCCCACCGCGAGCGCCGAGTCCGGTCCGCCAAGCGGCGATGCCGATTCTGCGACGACTCTTCTGCTGGGAATCGAAGTCGTTGCAGAATCCGAGGACCTGTGGGTCCTGCTCCGCACGGACCGTCCAGCGACTCTTTCCGAGAGCTTCGAGGTCTCCGATCCGCCGCGCCTGACGCTTCAGCTCCTGGAGGCGAAAACGGCTTTCCCCGGCGCGCGCTTCCGCATCGATTCGCATCTGGTCGACGAAGTCGTCGTCATTCGACACGACCAGGGCCTGCGCGTGGTGCTCTTGAGCGGGGCCGGGCAAGAGGTCTTCGAAGGACGCCAGGTCTCACCCCGCCACGACGGGGTGGCCATCGCGCTGGGCGCTCGCGCGCGCGCGGGACTGGAGCCCGAGTACGAACCGAACCTGGCCGCGACCGACGTCACGATCGCACCACCACCGGCCGCGCCTCCGCTCTTCCCCACCGCGGAAGAACCCACGGAAACCGCAGAAGCGCCCGAGCCGCCGCCGCGCCAGGGGCCGCTGCCCGTCGTCGACCCGCCCACGTCGACAGTCGTAGACGACCACGCACCCTGGGGCGCCGTGCTCGTATTGGACGGCCGCTCGGGCTCCGAGCAGCTTCGCGGTCAGGCCCAGGTGATGGCGCCGCTGTGGCAGGACAACCGCCGGATGCTGTTCGTCGACCTGCGCGGCCAGGCCACCAACAAGAGCAGCACGGAGTTCAATCTCGGCCTCGCCTATCGGCACTGGTTGCGTCAGGGTGCCATCGTCGGCGGCTACGCTTTCGCCGATCGGCTCCATTCCTCGGCGCGCCACACGTACTACCAGGGGGTGGCGGGACTGGAGCTGTTGACGCTGGACTGGGACGTCCGCGCCAACGGCTACTGGCCCGAGAGCACGACCAACGAAGACACGCTGGGTCAGACGAGTTCGGGCCCCCCGACGAGCCAGGTGGTCGTCCAGGGCAACAGCATCCTTGTGGAGACGACCAGCAACATGGTCTCCACCCGGCGGGAGCGCGCGCTGCGCGGCTTCGACTTCGAGATCGGTTGGCGAGCGGGCTTCCTGGACCTGCCGGGCATCGACGACGAGACGCGTGTGTACGCCGCGGGCTTCCACTTCAACGCGCCCGGCTTCGAGGACGTCACCGGAGGCCGGGCACGCTTCGAAACGCGGCTCTTCGAGCTGCCGTGGTTCGGAGACGGCGCGCGCTTCACGCTGGTAGGCGAGTACCAGTGGGACGAGCCCCGTGGCAGCCAGCTCTCGGGGGGCGCCCGCCTGCGGATCCCGCTGTGGGGTTGGCGGGGCGGCTCCGGCACTCCCGCCGCGCCGCGCGCCCGCGCGAGCGGCCTGGCGCGGCGGATGCTCGACCCCATCGTGCGCGACGTGGACGTCGTGACGGGAGATCGCGACGGCCTCGAGGGCACGCCGCCGCTGCAGGAGGCCGCCCTGGATCCCGGGTCGGGCCAGCGCATCGAGGACCTGTACCTCTTCGCGCAGGCAGGCGCCTCGGGCACCGGTTCGCTCACCGACCCCGCCGACGTGGCGGCGGCCTTGGCGGCCGCCACGCCGCAGCAGATCGTCGTCGCTCAGGGAGACGCCGGCGTATTCGTCGTCGGCACGACGATCAACCTCCCGAGCGGTCGCACGTTGATCGGCGGCAGTTCCACGTCCCTGATGGTGACGACCGCCAGTGGCCGCACCGCGTCCTTCACGATCCCCGGATCGCGGCCCACCTTCCAAGGAGGGGCCCTCAATCCCACGTTCACGCTGAACTCGGGCTCCCGACTCGCGGGCATCGACACCACTGCGGGCGCCGCGACGGGCGTGATCACGTTGGCGCAAAACGCGACCGGCGTGCTGATCGAAGACGTATCGATGACGACCGGTCCGGGAATCGGCATCGCCACCAACAGCTTCGGGACGGAAACGCTCACGCTTCGCAACGTGACCGTGAACTTCGCCGGCGCCGGCACGTTCGGCGTCTTCGTCGGCCTGAGCGATTCGGTGACGATCGCCGACTCGCTCTTCGACGTCACGGCCGCGGGCGTGCTGATGCAGGACACCACCACGCTGCAGCTCGACCGCACCACGATCAACACGGCGGGCTTCGGGGTGCAGTCTCTGGGTGGCACCATCACCGTCGGCGGCGCGAACAACACCCTGGGCGCAGGCGTGACTCCGTGCAACGCCGTGGCCATAATCACGGGCAGCATCGACTTCGGAGGCGCCGGCGCCTGTCCCTAGTCGGAGCCGCCTCCGACGGTTTCCCTACTCCGCATCCATACAGAGCGCCTTGACGCTCATGCTCCAGTTCGTGCTCGCGCCATCGGACCGCGCACTGCGCGCGATCCACCCGGTGGCCGTCGGCTCGCTTCGCTGCAGGAACACGTTCTCTCCGAAGACCGCCACCGTGGTCACGGCCGCCCCTCCACCGACCACGACCGTGCCGGCGGGACAGTCCACCGAGAGCTCCAGCGGCCCCGTCACCGTGCCCGCACTGGTCATCACCGTATCGACCGTCGCGAGCCCGGGCGGTCCCGCCGGGCCTTCCGGACCTTGGGGACCCTGCGGGCCCTCGGGTCCGGCTGGACCCGCTGGACCGGCCGGACCCTGCAGACCCATCGCGCCATCCGCACCGTCCGCGCCTGCGGGACCGGTCGGACCTTCGGGACCGGTGGGACCTTCGGGACCCGTTGCACCCGCCGGGCCCGCAGGACCTTCCGGACCCGTTGCACCCGCCGGACCCGCAGGACCTTCCGGACCCGTTGCGCCCGCCGGACCGGCAGGACCTTCCGGACCGGTTGCACCCGCCGGACCGGCAGGGCCTTCGGGACCCGCTGCACCCGCTGGACCTTCGGGACCCGTTGCACCCGCCGGACCGGCGGGACCTTCGGGACCGGTTGCACCCGCTGGACCGGCAGGGCCTTCGGGACCCGTTGCACCGGCCGGACCCGCTGGACCTTCCGGACCCGTTGCACCCGCTGGACCTTCGGGACCCGTTGCGCCCGCCGGACCGGCAGGACCTTCGGGACCGGTTGCACCCGCTGGACCGGCGGGACCTTCGGGACCCGTTGCACCCGCCGGACCGGCAGGACCTTCGGGACCGGTTGCACCCGCTGGACCGGCAGGACCTTCGGGACCCGTTGCACCCGCCGGACCGGCAGGACCTTCGGGACCGGTTGC
>JAKSBN010000255.1 GCA_022361175.1 Pseudomonadota bacterium
GACGCTCTTGGTGGCGTCGTGCCTCACCGGGGCGGTGGGCCAGTCGGCGGTCGCGATCTTCACGCGCCGCGTCTTTCGGCCGGGCGTCGCCTGGGCCACGGCGCTGATGCTGGGGATCCTCTTCGCCTACCCGATCGCGTTTGCCTGGCACGCGGGCAGCCCGGGTCTCGAGACGCTGCTGGTCAACAAGAACGGCCCCTGGCGCCTCACCGTCTACGTGGGTGTCGTGAACATCGGCTGGGCGGGAACCGAGTCGCTCCTCTACTGGCTGCGGCTGCGCAAGCGGCTGGCGCTGGGGCTGGCGGACCCGGTCGTCACCAATCGCATCGGTCTCTGGGCGCTGGCGATCCTGTCGGCCACCAGCATCAGCGTTCTCAACATCGTGCTGAGCTCGCTGGGGATTCCCATGGGCGGCGCCGAGGGCGCGGTGCTCCAGGCCATCGTGATCGGTCCGCTGGGCGCCATCAGCTCGGTGGGCCTCTGGCTCGCGTTCCTGCCGCCCAGGTGGTACACGCAACGCATCGCGGCCCGTGCAGAGGGAGGGGCCTAGCATGGCGAACTCTCCCGCGTTCGACGCCGTCTGTGCCGAGCTGGAAGCGGCCACCTCGTTCAACGCCCTGGAGGCGCGGGGCACCGTGCGGCTGGCGCTCAAGGCCGCGGGCCTCGACGTCGCCAGCGTCACTTCACCGCAGCTGGAGGTAGTGCTGGCCCAGGTGCTGCCGCGCGAGCTCGAAAGCCGCGGCGTCGAGAACGCGGCTGGCGTCTGCAGCGACATCTCCGCCCGCCTCACCAACCTGGTGCCCGACGCGGGCGTCGACGAGGATTCACCGGAGGCGGTCTTCGCGCGTCTGGGCAGCCGCTCGTGAGCGCTGCCGCGCTGATCGCGGCCGTTGGCGGCCTTTCTTTCGTGCTGGCCAGCTGGGTGCTGGGCCCGCGGCTGATCCTGCTCTCGCGGCGCACGCACGGCCGGCCGGAGTTCTCCATCGGCCTCGGGCTCCTCCTCATGGCCGGGGTCGGGTATCCGCTGACGGCGGTGGCCGAGCTGGGTACGGGGCTCGCTCACTCGACGCGCATGACGCTGCTGGTCCTGTCCATGGTGGCGGGCGCCGTGGGCCAGTGTTCGGTGACCCTCTTCACGCGCCAGGTCTTCCGCCCCGACGCGCGCTGGGCCGGCGCGCTCATGCTCTTCCTCCTGCTGGCCTTCCCCGTCGCGTTCGCGCTGCAGGCGGGATCCCCCGGGTTCGAGACGCTCCTCAACGGCCGCAGCGGTCCGTGGTCGGCATCGCAGTACCTCAGCACGCTCAACATCGGTTGGGCGGGTACGGAGTCGTTCCTGTACTGGCGCCGGTTGAAGAAGCGTCAGCGTCTGGGCCTCGCCGACCCGATCGTCACCAACCGCATCGGGCTCTGGGCCCTCGCCATTCTCTCGTCGACGACCATCAGCGTGACCACCACCCTGCTGCACCTGGTGGATTTCGGGCTCAGCACCGGCCAGGAGCAGGTGGTGAAAGCGATCGTGATCGGGCCGCTCGGCGCCGTCAGCTCCGTCGGCCTGTGGCTCGCCTTCCTGCCGCCCTTCCAGTACACGGATTGGGTGAAGCGCCGCGCCGGCGCGAGGGGGGCGTGATGGCGAACTCGAAGGCGTTCGACGCCGTCTGCGCCGAGCTCGAGTCGGCCACCTCGTTCAACGCCCTCGAGGCGCGGGGCACGGTGCGCCTGGCGCTCAAGGCCGCCGGTCTCGACGCGGGCAGCGTCACCGCGGCGCAGCTGGGGGTGGTGCTGGCCCAGGTGCTGCCGGGCGAGCTCACGAACCGCGGCGTCGACAACGCCGAGTCCGTCTGCCGCGACATCGCGGCGCGGCTCTCGACCCTCGCCCCCGACGACGACGCGGCCGACGCGGATTCGCCCGAGGCGGTCTTCGCGCGGCTGGGCGGCTCCTGAGCCGACGCCCCGGCCTTCGCCCCAGTTCGACGTTTCGAAGCTCCGAGCGCCGCCCGCG
Organism: Pseudomonadota bacterium; assembly: GCA_022361175.1. Taxonomy (GTDB): domain Bacteria; phylum Myxococcota_A; class UBA9160; order UBA9160; family UBA4427; genus JAKSBN01. Next base: position 2,000 of record JAKSBN010000255.1, read on the forward strand.
CGGGTACAGGCGCGACGGCGAAGGGCCGATGCCGGGCGTGCCCTCCCCGTCCGGAGACGCCATGGCGCTGTCGAGCGTGGTGACGGTTCCCGTCCAGGCCGGGGGGCTCTCGCTGTCGGTGCGGATTCCGCGGGCCGAGGTCTTTCGCCTGAAGGAGATCCTGGTGGAGGCCGGCTACGCCGCCTTCGAGCGGGCCCGCCCCGGACGCCGCGTGGTGGTGGACGTGGGCGCCAACGTCGGCGTCTTCGCCATCTACGCGCACTGCCTCGATCCACAGGCCCGCATCCACTGCTTCGAACCGGCGCCCGACACGCTGGATCTCCTGCGCCAGAACGTGGCCGACCTGCCGACGGTGCGCGTGCACGACTGCGCTCTCTCCAACCGCAGCGGGCGCGAGCGGCTCCACCTGCACGCTGCCAACGGCGGCCAAAACTCACTGGTGCGCACCGGCGCCGGTTTCGACGCCAGCGTGCCCGTCGCCGTCGAGGACGCCGGCGCCGCTTTCGACCGCCTGGGCCTCCGGCGGGTGGACGTCCTCAAGCTCGACACCGAGGGCAGCGAGGTGGCCATCTTGGAGAGCCTGGGTCCGCGCCTGGCGCACGTGGACTCCGTGCTGGTGGAGTATCACAGCGAAGCCGACCGCCGCCGCATCGACGCGCTGCTGCCCGGCTTCCGCGTCTTCGGTGCCCGCGCCCACGCGCTCGACTGCGGGGTCGTCAAGTACGTCAGCAACTCCCTCTTGAAGCCCGGCCACCGAGCCATCGCCGCTGGCGGCGTTGGGCTCCTCTCGCCGTAGCGCTGCTACGGCCTTGTTGCCAACGGTGCGTCTCGGCGGCCGGGCGAGGTGCGGTGCCTGTGGGTGGAGCCTCGTTTGTACTGGGGGCTCTAGCCTTCGCCCGCCAGGAAGGCGCCGATGCGCTGCCACGCGCTCGGGTCTTGGAGGAAGAAGAGGTGGCCGCCTTCGAAGAATTCGATTTTGGCGCCGGGGATGCGGCGGGCGAGGGCTTGCATGCGGTCGGGCGGGGCCTGGTTGTCGTAGCGGCCGCCGCAGCAGAGCGTGGGGACGGCGATGCGGTCGAGGCGGTCCCAGGTGTCGTGCTGGGCGCGCGCTTCCAGC
>JAKSBN010000308.1 GCA_022361175.1 Pseudomonadota bacterium
GACGACCCCCGCATAGCTGCTGTAGCCGTGCGCCTCGCCCACGACGAGGTTGTGGGAGCCCGTGCGCGTGGGCGGTACCGCACCCGCCTCGTTGTACCCGATGATCAGGTTTCCGAGGCCGTTGGTCGTGTTCGTCGTGCCGGCGCCGTTTCGTACGTGCACGTTGCAGCCCTCGAAGAAGACGTCGTTGCCGACCGTCGTCGCACAGGGGACGCTGCCGGCCGCTCGCGGATCCCCCGGCGGGAAGCTCGCGTCGGCGAAGCGGAGTCCGGGCGTGCAGTTCCTGATGTGGGTGACACAACACGGCGGGCCCGGGCCGTCGTCGTCGACGCAGAGCGTGCAGTTGATCGGCGGGGTCTTCTCGGCGAGCGTGCCAGGCGCGCCGAGGTGACAGTTCTTGAGCCGACCGTCGCGCACGCACGTGCCCTCGTCGGCGAACGTGGCGGTGATCGTGGTCTCCGAGTCGCCCCAGCGTGGGTTGGCGCCGACGTTGGCAGCGTTGATCTCGATCGCTCCGGTGGTGCGCTTGACCCTGGCCCGGCACCGGTCGGCGGCGTCGGCAGGCGTCGCATACGCGATGGCGGCGAGGACGGCAGCGCAGGAGAACAGGAGTGCAGGCTTCATGAGCAGTCTCCTAGGGCGGGTGTGGGCCCGTCGAGACCACAGCTCGCCCGATGGGTGGTAGTTGACGTTCGACTAGGCTCGCCCGGACGAGCGCGAGATGTCAAGCGCGGAAACGAGTGGCTACGCGGTCGCCATCGCGAACATCGACTCGCGCACCGCGAACCCTATGGCGCCTGTTGTCAGCCCATGTCGGCGCCCGGAGGATCGAACTCCGAACCCGCTGACTAAGAGTCTCGTCGGAGAGTGCTTCGTCGATGAAAGCTCCCTGGCTGCGATCCGTCTCCGCAGCATGTGCGCCGGGGCAGGTCACCCATGGGGGTAGCCGTCAACCTGCTGCTGGTGCTGGCGAGTGTCACCCTGACAATGGCAGCGCTCGAAGGCATGCTCCGTGCGTCGAGCAAGTACGCCACGTTCGCAGCAGCCACCGAGCTATCCTGGATGCGCAACAACCCGTACGAGCTTGCGAAGGTGTTCACGATCGATCCGGACTTCGGCTGCCGACCCATCCTCGACGGGGAGCGCTATTCCGCCCACGGCACGCTGCCGAATCGCTATACGCTCGAGAAGCGGCCCGGCGTCACGCGACTCCTATTTCTGGGTGACTCAGTCACCGCGCGCGGGAGGATCGTTGATGCCCTTCGTAACGTGTACGGAGACGAACGCTACGAGTACTGGAACGCCGGCGTGGAGTCCTTCAACACCGTGCAACAGGCGAAGTTCTACCAGAAGTATAACGTCCGGATCGGGCCCGACCACGTCGTCCTGACCTTCCACCTCAACGACTTCGAGACCACCCCGATCGCCTTCTTCAACGAGGACCGTCGATTGGTCGTCTACAGCCCACACACACCGCTGAAGCAGGTCAACCGGCGCCTGTTCGAGCACCTGCATCTGTACCGCTGGCTGGTCGGGCTGACGCTCAGTCCGCAACTGGGACGCGAAGAGATCGCTGTCGAGGTCGAGAGCCACCTGGCGAAGCTGCATCAGGATCTGCAGTCGCAAGGCGTGCGTTTCACCCTGCTGATCCTTCCGATTCTGGAGCCCTACGCAGACTGGAGGGACAGAGACCGTGACAACCGCGAGCGCATCTTGGCCGCTGCCCGACGGCTCGACGTCCGTCACTTCGACCTACTCGAGCCCTACGAGGCCGGGCTCGCGGCCGGGATCCAAGCGCAGGAGGAACCGGGGGATTCGTGGCACCCAAGCGCCGCGATCGCGTGGCGCTTCGCCTGCTATCTGGCCGATCGCCGCTTGTTGGGGCACGGTCAGCCCGAACGGCCTTCGCGAAGCGATTCCGAGTGTGAGCAAGCACCCATGAACTGCATCACGCCGCTCGTCGGCCCGACGCCGAACTCGGACAACATTCGGACGTTCAGACGACTTCCGGCACTCGACGGAAGCGTGGCAGCTCCGCCACGCCGATCGGCGCCATCCCTCCCGCGGGATGCCAGGCGTTTCGCGATCCACCCCTGCTCGCGTTCATTGCCATTTGGCCGTCGGCCGCCGCCAGAAGCGCTTGCCCCACAGTACGGCGGCCTCGTAGAGTCCAACCTAGCGGCGGGTCGCCGAACTGGTTGGCCAAGGAAGGAGACCTCCGAACATGGCCTCGCTCTTCAGATCGCTGATCACCCTCCTCGTGGTTTCCTTCTTCCCGACGCCAGCCTTCGCACAACCCAGCGTCGTCGGCACCTGGGATTCTCCCGTGCAGCTCAACGTGGACGGGGTGCATGCGGCCGTCCTGCCCTCGGGGAAGGTGCTGTACCTTCCGCATCGGGACACCGGCGGGGGCGTCACGACGTCGGTCGTCTTCGATCCCGACAATCCCGCCGGCGCCAACTACGTCGCGGTGCCGCAGAACTACTTCTGCGGCGGCCACTCGTTCTTGAGCGACGGGCGGTTGTTGTTCGTCGGTGGCGAGACCGTCGACCTCGACAAGGTGGGGTACTTCGCCTTTGGGACGGAAACGTGGACGGAGGTGACCGATCTCAACCGGCCGCGATGGTACCCGTCCGCGATCCAGTTTGGGGACGGTTCGGTGTGGGCGTTCGGCGGCCAGAGCGAGGCCGCGGACCCCGATCAGAACGACGACACCATCGAGCGATACGACCCGGTGGCCGACACGTGGACGATGGTGGGGGGGGAAGACATCCCGGGGCGGCACGTCGAGGCGTACAATCGCATCCACCTCATGCCCGACGGGAAGGTGTTCCAATCCGGGCACCTTCCAGACAGCTACATGTACGACCCTGTCGCGAAGACGTGGACGTTCGTCGC
>JAKSBN010000475.1 GCA_022361175.1 Pseudomonadota bacterium
CGACCAGGAATGTGTCCGACTTCGAAGGATGTGGCCTGGAAGTCATCAACCCATTCGAAGGCTGAGCTCGGGGATCACCACGACGTTCCGCGCTCGGTCGCCGGGACCGCTATCAGGGGACGACGGTACCGTCCTGGCATATGCGTCGGTCGGCGAAGGACACGCGGTGCTGCGAGCACCCCACTTCATGACTCATAATTTCTTGAAAATCGGGAATTGATATACAGATTTTCAAGAAATATGATGACGCAATGCACGTCGACCGCCCACGCGCGCGTGACCGAATCGAACGGTCGTGGTCCGCGCATCCCGCCGTTGCGCTACTCGGGCCGCGCCAGTGTGGCAAAACCACGCTGGCGCGGGAGATTGCTGACGCTGCCCCGGACGCGGCTTTCTTCGATCTGGAATCCGCCGTCGACCGGCGCCGACTCGAGCAACCGGAGCTGGCGCTGGCCGGGCTACGGGGTCTCGTCGTCATCGATGAGATCCAACGTTTGCCCGGACTGTTCGAGACGCTGCGCGTGCTGCTCGATCGGCCCGGAGGCACGGCTCGCTACCTGCTGCTGGGAAGCGCCTCGCCCGCGCTCGTCAAGGGCGTGTCCGAGTCGCTGGCAGGGCGGGCAGCGCTCGTCGATCTCGCAGGCTTCGACCTGCATGAGACCGGCGCATCGAGCTGGCGAGAGCTATGGTTGCGCGGCGGGTTCCCGCGCTCATTCCTGCTCCCCGATCTGGCGGCGTCGCGAAACTGGCGGGAGAACTTCGTACGCACGTTTCTGGAGCGGGACCTTGCGCAGCTAGGCATCACGGTACCCGCCGAGACCATCCGGCGATTCTGGACAATGGTGGCGCACTACCACGGTCAGATCTGGAATGCGGCCGAGTTCGCACGCGCGCTCGGCTCCGCCGAACGCACGGCCAGGAACTACCTCGACATTCTCGCCGGCGCGTTCATGGTCCGAGTCCTTGCACCATGGTTCGAGAACATTCGCAAACGCCAGGTCAAGGCGCCCAAGATCTATCTGCGCGATTCCGGGCTCCTGCACACGCTGCTGGATGTGGCGACGGCCGATGATCTGGCGGGTCATCCCAAGGTTGGCGCCTCGTTCGAGGGATTCGCCATCGAGCAGGTGATGGCCACGATCGAAACGAGGGGTGGCTACTACTGGGCAACACATGGCGGTGCCGAGCTCGATCTACTGATCACCCATCGCGGACGTCGATACGGCTTCGAATGCAAGTATGCCGATGCACCGGGAACCAGCCGCTCTATGAGGATAGCCCTAGAGGATTTGATGCTCGACAGGCTATGGATAGTCTACCCGGGTACCGAGGCATACGACCTGGACGAGCGCATATCCGTGTTGCCGATCAGCTCGGTGCCTTCGCTGGAGCTTTGAGGCAACCATGCCGGGAGCGCATCACGCCGGCTGGTCCCGCCAACCGTGAAGGCGGGGCGCCCGCAAGAGGATTCGACAGACCGGGGGGCTCATCAATACGAACTCGACGCCATGCCGACTCAACACCGCGAGAAGTCACTCCGGATCGAAGTCGCCGCTAGCCATGCCGCGCTTCGCGAACTTTCTCGCGCGTCCTCATGACGAACCGGGCGATCCTCACGGCATCGGCCAGCCGTTGGGCGGGCGTTCGACGAAGGGTGGGACGGGCTCGCCGCCGGGTGTCTGATCGCAGCGCCGCTTCGCCTGTCACGTGGAGACCGATTCGCCTTGTCCGAGTCCCGTGATCGCCTGTTGAACGAGGTTCGCGAGCGCGCGTTGGAACGTGACTACCGGCGCCGGCAGATCCTGAGCGAGCGCCAGGCCGTGGAGTCCACGCTGGCCTCGCTCGAGGAGATGACGACCCTCGAGCGCGGTGAGCTGGAGCAGATCCTGCGGGGAGCCCAGCGTGACATGCGCGAGCAGCGCAAGTCCCTCGAAGGCCGGCCCAGCGTCGCGGGATTCGCCGTGGTCTTGTGCGTCGCGATCGCCTTGCTCGTCGTGGGGAATCGCTGGCAGGCGGAGTCGGCGCCTGCGCCCACGGGGGCGACCCGACCCGCTCCAACCGCGTCAGCGCCTCCCTCGCCGCCGCGGGAGGTGTCGCGCCCCGCCAGGACCAGGGCGCAGGCCGAGCCCGAGCCACGGATGCCGGTGCGAACGATCGAAGGGATCTCGCCGCAAGCGCAGGTGTGGATGTTCGGCATCAAGGACGCAGCGCTGACCCAGGAGCAGGAGACACGGTATCGGCAGGCGCGCATGGACCTCGCCTTCGGTGGGAGGGTGGCCGCCATCAGCGCCGGCGCCGATGCGAACCGCCTGCCAACCGCACGGCTCGAGGCTCCGCAAAGACCGGTGGGGCGGGTCGAGATCGCGCTGCCCGTGACCGAGCACCCCATCGTTCTCGTCTTGAGCTCGCGTCATGCGGTGATCTGGAGCGTGCGGCCCGGCTATGAGCGCCAGGTGTCGCACGTCATTCTCTCGGGTGAGCCCTCGGTTCGTGTCCCCAGTGAACATCCAGCCTCTCGAATATTCTCCCTTTCGTATTCCTCCGTGGATGCGACCCTCGTTCGCTTCGCGAA
>JAKSBN010000007.1 GCA_022361175.1 Pseudomonadota bacterium
CCAAGATCCAAGCCATCTAAGCCTGTCTGAGGTTTCTGGTATGCGGTCTTCCCGTCCCGAAGGTCGTCTCGTCTGGAGCTCACGAGCGGGCTCGAACCGCTGACCTCGTCCTTACCAAGGACGTGCTCTACCTGCTGAGCTACGTGGGCCGCTGATTTCTCCCTCGTGCAGGTCGGGCTTTCGAAGCGGGAGGTTGGAGCGGGAAACGGGACTCGAACCCGCGACCCCGAGCTTGGAAGGCTCGTGCTCTAGCCAACTGAGCTATTCCCGCTCGAAACCCTCGACGAGTGGTGGAGAGGGGAGGATTCGAACCTCCGAAGGCAATAGCCAGCAGATTTACAGTCTGCCCCGTTTGACCGCTTCGGTACCTCTCCAGCAGCGTCACCCCACTCCGTCCGTTCGTCCCCGAAAACCCAAACAGCCAAAAAAGCGTAAAGCTCCCCTCGGTTCCCCAACGGCCCTCGAACTTTTCCTCAGGAAAATCGAATGGGTCGCTCGAACGTAAGGTTGCCTACGAAACCTGTTTTCGTGCGGATCGCCGAAGCGAACGCGCGCGCTCTCACCGTTTTCACCCGACACGTCGTCACCAAGCGCGCGCTCGCGGCGTCTTCGCTAGCTCCACACCTAAGACCCCATGGGCGTGGAGCTGGCGAGGGGACTCGAACCCGTAACCTGCGGATTACAAATCCGCCGCTCTACCAATTGAGCTACGCCAGCCTGGAGACGAACAGGCCGGACTATAACGGACCGCCACCGGCGAGCAAGCGCGAGGCACCGAAAAAGCTCAGGAAATTGCGGGATTAGCCGGGTGCCCGCACGCCGCCGCCAGCGGGGGCCGAAGTCGATTCCCGCAGGGAAAGACGCCTCCGCCACTCGAACAGGAAGACCGCCGCCGCGCTGGCCACGTTCAGGGAAGCGACGCGCCCGTGCATCGGAATCGCCAGCCGGTGGTCGAGGCAGGCGACGACCCCAGGACGGAGCCCCTTCCCCTCGGCGCCCAGGACCCAGACCAACTTGCCGGACCACAGGCGAGCGGGCGTCTCGAACAGCGAAGAATCGCCGTCACAGTCGGCGCCGACAGCCCAAAATCCCTGATTTTGAAGGTCTTTGAGGGCGCGCACCAGATTCGCGACCCGGCTGACGGGAAGCCACTCGACCGCCCCGGCGCTGGCTCGAGAGACCACCGCGGAAAGCGGCGGCGCGCGCCGTTGCGTCAAGAGCAGCCCACCGACCCCCGCGGCCTCCGCCACCCGGGCCAAGGCCCCCACGTTGCGGGGGTCCTCCACTCCGTCCAGCGCCAGCACGGACTCGCGGGCGGCCAGCTCGGCCAACGGCACCACAGGGAGCGGACCGGCCTCCAACACCACCCCTTGGGGGTTCTCTGTGCTCTCCGCCGTCAGCCCCCGAAAGACATCTTCCTCGACGGCCGCGACCGGCACTCCCGCTTGCTCGGCCGCCGCGACCAGGGCGACCACCTCCGGCCGGGGGCGACCGCGGCGGATCACCAGCCGGTCCAGGCGGCGGCGCCCTGCGGCCAGGGCCTCCCGCACCGAGTGGATGCCGGTCAGGCGCTCGGTGGCGCGATCGTGCGACGAGGCCCCCTGCGCCCCCCGGCGCCGAGCACCGGTCTTCGACCCCATCCGTTCGCCCCCCGTCGGCCCCACCTCGCGGGCCGCCGGCAGGGTATCGCGTCGGTCGGGGCGGCCTCTACCAGTCGAGTTGCGCGCGCAGGGGCTCGACCGCTTCGAGATAGCGATCGGCGTCTTCGACCCGCGGATGGTTCTTGAGCTCGAACTCGAGATAGGCGACCAGCTCGCCCAGTGCGAGACAGACGTGGCGAACGCGCTCCCGCGGCAGGCGCAGGGCGCGACTCACGAGCTCGTCCGGGTCGAGCACCACCCCGGGCCCGAAGTGGAGTTCGTCGAGCAGCTCCGAGTGACGCTCGGCGGTGTCTTCCAGCACGCGGGCCACGCGTTCGTCCAGGGGCTCGGTGCCTTCTTCCGCCACGATGGGGGCGGCCAGCTCCGCCAGGAGCTTGGCGTGCAGCTCCACGCACTGGCGCACGGCGTCCTCGTCGGTGTCCGGCTCGTTGGCGAACTCGAGCGTCGCCGACGAGCGCTCGACCTCGACGGCGCCCAAGGCGCGCAGCAGTTGGATCGTGCGCGCGCCGCTCTGGGGATCCAGTCCGGCGGTGCGGCAGGCCCCGGCGAAGTCCGACGCCCGCCCGATCGCCTCGTAGAGCTGCTTCTCGTTTCCCGAAAGGCCGATGCCGGCCCCGTCCAGCGTGCGGACGCTGGTTCGGGTGTCCTCCAGCGTGGCCATGAAGCGCAGCAGCTCATCGCGGCTCTCCAGACCTTCGACGATCAGCCGCTGCGTGGGGAGCGAGAGTCTCACCACGTTGTCGGGTTGGACCTCGCCCTCCCACAAGTGCACGGTGCCACCCGGGTAGGCGAAGAGCGAGCGCACGATCTCCTCGACCTGGAACTTCACCCCGTTCCACAGCTCGCGCGGCGTCAGAAAGCCGCGCTCGACTAGCACCTTTCCGAAGCGCTCGTTTCGAGGCGTGTAGCTCCGCTCGGCGGTGCGGAGCTGCTCCAGCGATACGACGCCCGCCTTGAGCAGGCTCTGACCGAGGCGGTCGTCGCTTTGATTGGAGGTGGCGAAGACGACTTCGCCCCGGTGCAGGTAGACGCACTTCTCCACGTCCAGATGCGAGAAGGCCAGGAAGCCGGACTTCCCGGCGCCGTGCACCAGCGACAGCAGGTCCGCCAGCGGAAACGCCCGCACGTCGGCTGTGAGAATGAGATCTCGATCCCAGGGCAGCGCCGCCCCCATCTCGGGGCCCAAACGGCCCAGGAGAATGGTGCGGCTGCCCTTGCGCAGCACCCGGAGGCCTTCCTCGGCCTCGAGCCCCAGCTGATCCCGCAGCCGCTGGTCCACGTCGATGCCGAGAGAAGACACCCCTCGTTCCACGGCTCCCATCCTCTAACTGCCGTCGGCGGCCAAGCCGACCCGCTCGACCCATCGTCTGGCCCGTTCCTGCCCTTGAGGGCCCTTCGCGCCCGGTTCGGGGGCCCGGAGACCCGCTTTGAGGTCGCGGATCTCGCCCCGTCAGTTGCGTCACTTCTGCGCTAAAGCGGAGCCCCCTTGCCGGCCGATGAGTGGGAAAACCGTTCGAGGCAGGTAAGTGCCATGGCCGACGTCCAGGACAGCGTGGTTCCCCGGCGACACGTTCGCCTTCCGATCCGAATGTCCGTCCGCATCTCCACCATCGATCCCGAGACCGACCCGTTCACCGGACGCCCCTTCTTCCGCACGTCGCGCGAGACGTGCGCGAACCTGTCGCGCGGCGGCGCCTTCGTCCTGACCGACGAGCCGCTCTCCCCGGGCCGCCGGTTGCTGGTGGAGCTGGAGATCCCGGACGGCCCGAGCCTGCAGGCCGTGGGGCGCGTCGCCTGGTCCAAGAAGGTGTTGGCGCCCACGGGGAACCGCAGCGAATCGGGCGTCGGGATCGAGTTCGTCGGCGGCTCCGCCCAGGACTTCCGAGAACTCGAGGAACACCTGCGGACTCTGCGCAGCGCGCGCCGCGATGGAGACTCCGCTCGACCCCGCATCGGGATCGCCTCGAGCGAGTAGAGGCCGCCTTGTTGCTGTGGCACCAGGCACCCCGGTATGCTTCAGGGCACCATGAAGCCCCCCGGTTCCTTTCGCATCGCCCGACGCGGGCGGCGCTTCGAGTTCGGCACCGATCTGCCGTTCCCGCTGGACCACCGCGTGCAGCGAATCGTGGAGTCGCTGCGAAGCCAGATTCAGGATTCGGACTCCGAGCACCGCTTGCGAGTGCGCAAGGTCTTCGCGGATCCGGAGGAGATCTACCGGGTGGAGCTGGAGGTACCCAGCCTCTGCTATCAGCGCGTCACCCTGCTCGATCGGGACGCATTGGAAGAGCTCATGGAGATCGACGAGGTCCGCAACCTCGTCAGCGACCGCGAAGCCGCCAACTAACCGACCAAGCGGATCCGCCGGGTCCCTCCCGTGCGCGCTTCCGTGCGCGAATCCACCCGGGTGATCCTGCTAAACTGCGACCGCGCCCGGGTGGCGGAATGGTAGACGCGGACGACTTAAAATCGCCTGGCCTCGGCCGTGCAGGTTCGACTCCTGCCCCGGGCACCACACAACGCTCTGCGCGAACCGAAGGGACGGCTCCTCGTGTTTCACGGTAAGAAGGTCGTCGTGGTGATGCCGGCCTACAACGCCGCTCGGACGATCGAGCAGACGTACCGCGAGATCCCGCTCGACCTGGTCGACGAGGTCGTGGTGACGGACGACGCCAGCTCCGACGAAACGGTGGAGGTGGCCAAGCGGCTGAACCTGCGCACGCTGGTGCACCAGAAGAATCGGGGCTACGGCGGCAACCAGAAGACCTGCTACACGGAGGCGCTGCGCCTCGGCGCCGACGTGGTCGTGATGCTCCACCCGGACTACCAGTACACGCCGGCGCTGCTGCCGGCCATGATCGGCATGATCACGGACGGCCCCTTCGACGCCGTGCTGGGTTCGCGGGTGCTCGGCGGCCGCGCCCGCGCAGGGGGGATGCCCCTCTACAAGTACGTGGCCAACCGCGTCCTCACGGCCACGCAGAACCTGCTGTGCGGCGCCAAGCTGTCCGAGTACCACACGGGCTATCGGGCCTTCTCGCGCGAGGTGCTCGAAGCGCTGCCGCTGCTCGAGAACTCGGACGACTTCGTCTTCGACAACCAGATGCTGGCCCAGATCCTCTACCACGACTTCGAGATCGGCGAGGTCAGCTGTCCCGCCGCGTACTTCGAGGAGGCCTCCTCGATCAACTTCCAGCGCTCGGTGCGGTACGGCTTCGGCGTACTCGGCGTGTCGTGCCAGCTGTTCCTGCAGCGGCGCGGCCTTGGTCGCTTCTCCATCTTCTCACCGGACGGCCGTCGACTCGAGACGGCCCCGGCCCCGACGGCGGCGGCCGCCACGTCCTAGTCCCGAGAGGAGTTCGGTGGACCTCTTCACCGCATCGCGGCGGCTGGACCGGACCTTCGAGTGCGACGGAAGCGCACCCGGCCTCGACGAGCACGGCTTGGTCGGGGACGGCAGCACCTGCGCGCTGGTGGGGGTGGACGGATCGATCGCGTGGCTGTGCCTGCCGCGCTTCGACTCGCCCTCGGTGTTCGCCTCGATTCTCGATCCCGAACGCGGCGGCGTCTTCCAGGTGGCCCCGGCGTTCGAGCGTTTCGAGAGCCTGCAGGCCTACGACGGCGAGACCAACGTGCTGCAGACGCTGCTGCAGGTTCCGGACCGGGGCTGCGCCATCCTCACCGACTTCATGCCCTGGAACGAGGACACCGGATCCTCGTCCCACGAGCTCCACCGCCTGGTGGAGGTACGCGACGGCGTGCTGCCCCTGCGCGTCGTCTTCGA
>JAKSBN010000190.1 GCA_022361175.1 Pseudomonadota bacterium
CTGATGTCGAAGCCGTCGGGCGAGGTCATGGAGACCCCGATCACCGCCAACTTCCGCGAAGGGCTGTCGGTTCTCCAGTACTTCATCTCGACGCACGGCGCGCGCAAGGGCCTGGCGGACACGGCGCTCAAGACCGCCAACTCCGGCTACCTGACCCGGCGGCTGGTGGACGTCGCGCAGGACATGATCGTTCGCAATCCGGACTGCGAGACCGAGCGCGGCATCGAGATGGGGCCGCTGGTGGAAGCCGGCGAGATCGTCGAGCCCCTGGGCGAGCGCATCCTGGGCCGCACGGCGCTCTTCGACGTGCGCGATCCCATCAACGACAACGTGCTGGTGGGCGCGGGCGAGGAGATCGACGAGGAGAACGTCCGCATCATCGAGGAGGCGGGCATCGAGCGGGTCATGATCCGCTCCGTCCTGACCTGCGACATCCGCTACGGCGTGTGCGTCAAGTGCTACGGGCGCGACCTGGCCCGCGGCGAGATGGTGAACCTGGGCGAGGCCGTGGGCGTGATCGCGGCCCAGTCGATCGGCGAGCCCGGCACGCAGCTCACGATGCGGACCTTCCACATCGGCGGCGCGGCGACGCGGCGGGCCGAGGCGTCCCACGCCGACGCGGCCAGCGAAGGCGAGGTGCGCTTCCACAACATCCGGGTCGTGGAGGACCGCGAGGGCCGCGCGATCGCCATGTCGCGCAACGGCGAAGTCGGCATCTTCGACGCCAGCGGGCGGGAGAAGGAGCGACACCCGGTGGTGTACGGCGCCCAGCTGCGGGTGACCGAGGGCCAGGCCGTGCGTCCGGGCGACCTGCTGCTCGAGTGGGATCCGTTCGCCAGCCCCATCCTCTCCGAGGTGGGCGGCACGGTGAAGTTCGGCGACATCCTCGAGGGCGTCACCATGCAGGAGCAGGTGGACGACTTCACGGGGCTGTCGTCCAAGGTCATCACCGAGTCGAAGGACCCCGACATGCGCCCGCGCGTCTCCATCAAGAACGAGGCGGGCGACACCGTGGCCCGGGCGCTGCTGCCCGTGGGCGCGATCGTGTCGGTGAGCGAGGGCCTGGAGGTCGGCGCCGGCGAGGTGCTGGCCAAGATCCCGCGCGAGGCGGCCAAGACGAAGGACATCACGGGCGGTCTGCCCCGGGTGGCCGAGCTCTTCGAGGCGCGCAAGCCCAAGGAGGCGGCCACGGTCACCGAGGTGGACGGCATCGTCAGCTTCGGTACCGACGTCCGCGGCAAGCGGCGGGTCGTGGTCTCACCGGAGGAGGGGGAGCCCCAGGAGTACCTCATCCCCAAGGGCAAGCACGTCAGCGTGCACGAGGGCGACCACGTGCGGGCGGGCGAGGCACTGATGGACGGGTCTCCGAACCCCCACGACATCCTCAAGATCGAGGGGGAGACCGAGCTGGCCAAGTGGCTGGTGGACGAGGTGCAGGAGGTCTACCGCCTCCAGGGCGTGCGGATCAACGACAAGCACATCGAGACGATCGTCCGCCAGATGCTGCGGAAGGTGAAGGTGAAGGACGTCGGCGACACCGACTTCCTGGTGGGCGAGCAGGTGGACCGTTGGGTCTTCCGCGACGTCAACAGCCGCATGGAGGAGGAGGGCAAGCAGCCGGCCACCGGCGAGGCCCTGCTGCTGGGCATCACCAAGGCGTCGCTCTCCACCGACTCGTTCATCTCGGCGGCTTCCTTCCAGGAGACGACCAAGGTGCTCACCGAGGCGGCCATCTGGGGCAAGACGGACGGGCTCCGGGGGCTGAAGGAGAACGTCATCATGGGTCGGCTGATCCCGGCGGGAACCGGGCTGGCCCGGTACAAGAACATCGGGATCCAGATCGAGGCGCCCGAGGACTTCGACTCCGGCTTCGAGGTGGAGGAGAGCCCCGAGCTTCCGGCCTTGCAGCCCGAGTCGCCCGAGGTGACCGGCGGCCTGATCGCGGGCTCGGACAAGCCCACCGATCCGCTGCTGACCTGATCCATGGACCCATCGAAGGGTGCCCCAAGGGGCATTCTTCGGTGGGTCCGATTTGCCTCATTCGGTCCTCTTCGCGAGCCCCACCCGAACGTTGACAGGGCATGGAAGCTCGCTAAGATGCGGCGGTTTTTCAGACAGGGCCGCTTTTCCGCGGTCCGTTTCCGACGCAGCCCAGAGTGCACCTGAGGACCTCGATCCTCCGGTCTCGGGGCCCGCGGGAACGGGACACGGGGAGACGCGTCTCTAGAGGTTCATGAGCAGATCCCTTGAGGCGCGCGATGCGCCTCGTCCCACGCCTTCGCGAGGCGCTCTTAGGCGCCGCGCGGTTTTCGAACTCAGGGCCCGGTGCGAGCGGAGAACACATGCCCACGATTCAGCAATTGGTGCGGAGCGGTCGCGCTCAGAAGCACAAGAAGTCGAAGTCGCCGGACCTGGAGAAGGCTCCGCAGCGACGCGGCGTGTGTTTGCGCGTGTACACGCAGACGCCCAAGAAGCCGAACTCGGCGCTGCGCAAGGTGGCGCGCGTGCGCCTGACGAACGGGCGCGAGGTGACGGCGTACATCGGCGGCGTGGGGCACACGCTGCAGGAGCATTCCGTGGGCCTGGTTCGCGGCGGCCGCGTCAAGGATCTGCCGGGCGTCCGGTACCACATCGTACGAGGCACGCTCGACGCCACGGGCGTCGACGCGCGCCATCGCGGGCGTTCGAAGTACGGCGCCAAGCGCCCGAGGTAGGACTCGTTCGGCGGTCGGCCGGGCGTCGAGGGACGCTCCGCCGGCCGCTGGTCTTTTCAGGAGCGGGAGAACGCATGCCTCGACGGCGCGAAGTTCCCAAGCGTGTTCCGCAGCCCGATCCCAAGCACGGGGATCGGATGCTGGGACGCTTCATCAATCTGATCATGAAGGACGGCAAGAAGAGCACGGCCGAGGGGATCATCTACGGCTCGTTCGACGTGATCGAGAACAAGATGCGCAGCGACCCGATCGCCATGTTCCGCCGCGCCCTCGAGAACGTCCGACCGCGGCTCGAGGTGAAGTCGCGACGCGTGGGCGGTGCGACGTACCAGGTGCCCATCGAGGTGCGCCCCGAGCGCGCCACCTCGCTGGCGATGCGCTGGCTGGCCGATTTCGCGCGCAAGCGGCCCGGCAAGAGCATGGCCGAGAAGCTGGCCGACGAGATCATCGACGCCGCCAACGAACGCGGCGAGAGCGTGAAGAAGCGAGAAGACACCCACCGGATGGCCGACGCCAACAAAGCCTTCGCCCACTACCGCTGGTAGGGACGGACGGGACCGGAAGGAGCGAGTCGGGGAAGACCCCGGCGTTAGACGATCATGGCCCGCACGACGCCGCTCGAAAGAATTCGAAATATCGGCATCATGGCGCATATCGATGCGGGCAAGACCACTACGACCGAACGCATCCTCTACTACACAGGCGTCAATTACAAGATCGGCGAGGTCCACGACGGCGCCGCCACCATGGACTACATGGAGGAGGAGCGCGCGCGGGGCATCACGATCACCGCCGCCGCCGTCAACGTCGAGTGGCGCAACAACGTCATCACGATCATCGACAC
>JAKSBN010000146.1 GCA_022361175.1 Pseudomonadota bacterium
CGGAGACGGTCCCCGGCACCGGCCCGGGCGGCCGCGTCACGAAGCAGGACGTGCAGTCCGTGGCCGAGCGGCGCGAGAGCCTGGTGGCGGTGGCCGAGGACGGGGGGCTCGAAGTGCCGAGCCAGGGCGACGGCGACACGGTGCTGCTTCTGCCCGGCTTCGGCACGGATGTATCCGCGTTCGCGCCCCAGGTGCCGGTGCTGGCCGATCGCTTCCGCGTGCGGGGCGTCAACCCGCGCGGGGTGGGGCTGTCCGATCCCCACGAAGCCGACGCGACTCCCGTGGCCCAGACTGCGGCCGACGCCGCCGCGCTGCTGGACGCGCCGGCCCACGTCGTGGGGGCGAGCTTGGGGGCGGCAGCGGCCTTGGAGTTGGCGCTGGCGGCGCCCGAGCGCGTGCGCTCGCTGACCTTGATCACTCCCTTCCTGCGCGCCGACGCGCGTCTCCTGGCGGTGTCCGACGCGTGGTGTCGCGTGGCGGCGGCGGCCGACCCCGACACGCTGGCGCGGATGCTGCTGCCCTGGCTGTTCGCGCCCGCCACGTTGGCGGACGCCGCCGCGCGCGATCGGCTCGCCCGCGGCCTGGCCGCCACCGTGTCTCGCGCCCCGGCCGCGACCTTGCAGCGCATGGCCGCGGGCCTGGAAGCGTGGTCGGGAACGCGGGTCGAGGCGGTGGCGGGACTGACGGTTCCCACGCTCGTGATCGAAGCCAGCGAGGATCTGCTGACGCCCGCCAGCCACGAGGTGGCCGAGGCGATTCCCGGCGCCAAGCACGCCAGCATCGCCGGCGCCGGCCACGCCGTCACCATCGAGGCGGCCGACGCCGTCAACGAGGCCCTGCTCGGTCACCTGGCCTGAGCCGCACCCCCAGAGCTTCAGGAGCCCCCATGACCCTCTTCGCCCGCAAACGGGCCGCGCAGCGGCCGGACGAGATTGCGCTTCGCGATCCGCACCGCGCGCTCACCTGGTCGGAGCTGGACGCGAAGCTGAACCGCGTCGCCAACGCCGCCCTGGCGGCCGACCTGGGGCCCGAGCGACGCCTGGCCGTGTTCGCCGAGAACGCCGTCGAGACGGCCATCGCCCATCTGGGCGGGCTCTTGGGCGGGGCTTCCACCGTGCCGGTGAACTTCCACCTGAACGCGGACGAGGTCGCCTACATCCTGGAGGACTCGGGCACGCGGCTTCTGTTCGTGGGGCCCGAGACGGTCGAGGTGGGCTTGGAGGCGGCGAAGCGCGCGGGCGTGCCCGCCGTCGTCGGCTGGCGCTGCGGCGAGCGCGCCGGCCTCGACGACTTCGACGACTGGCTGGCGGCGGCTTCGGAGGCCGAGCCGCCGGCCGACCACGCGCCGCGTCCCAACCTGCTCTACACGTCGGGCACCACGGGCCGGCCCAAGGGCACCGAGCTGCCGCCCACGATGTTCGCCGCCGGGGGCACCATCGCGGAGCACCTGGATCGCCTGGCCGAAGGCGCGTTCGCCCAGTTCGGCACGCACCTGGTGGTGGGACCGCTCTATCACACCGGGCCGCTCTCGGGTGCGCGCAACCTGGTGGCGGGCGTGCCGTCGGTGATCCTGGAGCGCTTCGACGCCGAGGCCACGCTGCGGGCCATCCAGGAGCACCGGGCCGAATCGTCGGTCATGGTGCCCACCCACTTCGTGCGCCTGCTGGCGCTGCCCGAGGAGGTGCGCGCCCGCTACGACGTCTCCAGCCTGAAGCTCGTCTTCCACACCGGCGCGGCGTGTCCCGTCGATGTGAAGCGCGCGATGCTGGAGTGGTGGGGGCCTTGTCTGTACGAGGCCTACGGGGCCACCGAGGTGGGCACCACCTGCAGCATCGGCCCCGAGGACTGGCTGGCGCACCCCGGCTCGGTCGGCCAGGCCCAGCCGCCCTTCGAGGCGCTGGTGGTGGACGACGACGGCAAGCGCCTCGGTCCCAACGAAGAGGGGCGCCTCTACTTCCGCGACACCACCGGCCGCGGCGTGGTCTACCACAACGACCCGGAGAAGTCGGCGGCGGCGCACCTGGAGCCCGGCGTCTTCACGTTGGGCGAGATCGGCATGCTGGACGCCGACGGCTTCGTCTACATCACCGACCGCTTCTCGGACATGGTGGTCTCGGGCGGCGTCAACCTCTACCCCGCCGAAGCGGAGCAGGCCCTGATCGAGCACCCCGGCGTGGCCGACGTGGCCTGCATCGGCGTGCCGCACCCCGAGATGGGCGAGTCCCTCCACGCCCTCGTCGTCGCCGAGGATCCCGACGCGCCGCCCGCCGAAGCCGAGCTGATCGCCTTCTGCCGGGAGCACATCGCCCGCTACAAGTGCCCGCGCGCCGTCGAGATCGTCGCCGACCTCGGGCGCAACACGATGGGCAAGCTCAACAAGCGCAAGCTGCGGGCGCCGTACTGGGAGAACGCGGGGCGCTAGCGGGGAGAGTCGAACGCGGCACGGATGCCGTGCCCCGGCCGGGGGCGCCTCTCGTCGCCTCCGGGGCCGTGGCGCTTCTGCTGGGCGGAGGGTCTTGCTTCGATTCGAACCCGCCTGGAGCGCGCCGCCCTGGCGGCTCCCAGGATCACCGGCCCCTCCGCGCCGAAGAGGTCGCCCCCGGCCTCGGGCCGCGGTGCAAGGAACACCGCTTCTGCTTGTTCGCTTCGGCTACGCGCGCATGCCTCCGGCTTTGGCGACGGGGTGGAGGCTGGCTTCGGCGCTGGGGCGGGTGTTGACGCGCTCGAACCAGTCGGCGACGCGCTTGCAGTCGGGCGGCAGGGGCTGGCCGACGCCGGCGCCGAAGTCGAGGAAGGCGTAGAGCAGGATGTCGCCCAGGGTGAAGCGGTCGCCGCACAGAAAGTCGCGACCCTCGAGGCATTCGTCCAGCCAGGCCAGGCCGTCGCGGGCCAGGGCCTTCAGGCCGTCGGCGGCTTCGGGCAGCACCCGCATGCGGGCCTTGAACATGTCGACGCCCTCGCCGTAGCGGAAGCCCTGGGTCAGCGGGTCGGTGATGCGGTCCTCGACGCGGCGCGTCCACATGCGGGTCTCGGCGCGCTCCTCGGGAGTCGCGCCGATTAGCGCCGGCTCGGGGTGGCGCTCTTCCAGGTACTCGCAGATGGCCACGGTCTCGCCCAGGAGCGAGCCGTCCGAGAGCTCGAGGGCGGGCATCTGCGCGCCGGGATTGCGGGCGGTGTAGTCCGCTTGGCGGTTCTCGCCCGCCATGATGTCGATCTCCTGGGTGGGGAGCTCGAGCCCCTTCTCCACCAGGAACATGCGCACCAGGCGCGGGTTGGGGCCGAGCGAGTTGTAGAGCTTCACGGGGGTCTCCTGTTAAGTCTTGGTGGCGGGGCGAAACTGGCCGGACTTGGCAGTGATGCCGCCGTCGACCGGGATCGCCGTGCCGGTGACGAAGGACGCGTCGTCCGACGCGAGGAAGGCGATGACGGCGGCCACGTCGTCGGCCTCACCCCAGCGCTGGAGCGGGATGTTGGACTGTAGCTCCTCACCCACCTCCGGCGCCGCGGCGATCAGGGGCGCCGTCATGTTGGTCCGGATGGGCCCGGGGCAGACGGCGTTGACGCGGATGCCATCCAGGGCCAGGTCCACGGCGGCCGCCTTCACCAGGTTGACGGCGCCGGCCTTGGCGGCGTTGTAGGCCCACAGGAGCGGGTCGCCGCCGAGTCCCGAGACGGAGGCGGTCACCACCACCGAGCCGCCGCCCGCCGCGCGCAGGGCCGGGACGGCGGCGCGCAGCCCCAG
Organism: Pseudomonadota bacterium; assembly: GCA_022361175.1. Classification (GTDB taxonomy): domain Bacteria; phylum Myxococcota_A; class UBA9160; order UBA9160; family UBA4427; genus JAKSBN01. The sequence goes on from JAKSBN010000146.1 coordinate 3,743, forward strand.
GGCCACGCCTCGCAGGTTGACGGCCAGGGCTTCGTCCAGCTCCTCCAGCGGCAGCTCCTCGATGGTGCCCTGGGACGGTCGACCGGCGTTGAGCACGGCCACGTCCAGGCCGCCGAAGCGCTCGACGGCCGTGTCCACCAGGCGCTGGTTGTCGGCCGGGCTGCGCACGTCGCACACGACCGCCTCCACGTCGTCGCGCCCCGTCGCCCACTCGAGGCGTTCTTTGTCGATGTCCGCGGCGACCACCCGCAGCCCCTGGCCGACGAGGCGTTCCACAGTCGCTCGGCCGATGCCCGAGGCAGCTCCAGTGACGATGGCGGTTCGGGCGGACATGGCGAGCTCCTCTCGGATTCCAGGTTCAGATGGATTCAGCTTCGGGTCGTTGGTTGCGCGGTTTTGCGGCCCGCCCGGGAGGGGCGAGCCGGGCTCGACTTTATCATGTTAAACGTGTTAAAGGTGTTCAATCCGCGCCCGCTCGGCCCCGCGGGCGGTAGGCGTGAAGAGCACCTGGGAGCTACCGGCAGGCAGCTACCGGCAGACAGGGAGAGAGACCATGGAGCGGTCGGATCTGATCGAAGTTGCCAAACGGATGATCCACTACGCCGAGACGGGAACCACGGCCAGCCACGACGAGGGACCGCGCCGCAACCCGATCGCCACCTACACGGATCCCGAGCAGTTCGAGTATGAGAAGGAGCGCATTTTCGAGCGCTATCCGCAGCTCGTCTGCCTGAGCCGCGATCTCCCCAATCCGGGCGACTACCTCACGCGCGACGACATGCGAAAGCCCATCGTCGTGGTGCGCAACCGCGACGGCCAGGTGCGGGCCTTCCTGAACTCGTGCTCGCACCGCTCGGCCCGGCTGGTCGAAGGGCAGGGCAAGCTGCGCGGCGGCTTCGTGTGCCCCTACCACGCCTGGGCCTTCGACTTGAACGGCCGCTGCACCGGCATCCACAAGGAAGAGACGTTCGGCGAAGTGAACCGATCCGAGTACGGCCTGGTGGAGCTGCCGTGCGAGGAGAAGTACGGCTTCGTCTACGTGGCGCCGCGGCCCGACGCGCACTTTACGGTGGACGAGCACCTGGGCGACCTGGGCCCGCAGCTCGGCAGCTGGGACCTGGGCCAGGCGACCCTCATCGACAGCCACGAGTGGAACCTGGACACGAACTGGAAGCTGGCCCTCGACACCTTCTGCGAGGGCTACCACTTCTGGCCGCTGCACTCGAAGACGGTGGGCACGTTCGCCATGACGAACTGCAGCACCTACGACCGCTACGGCAAGCACGGCGAGCACCACCGCCTGGGCTTCCCCTCCAAGACGATCCTCGATCTGCGCGGCCTGCCCGAGGACGAGTGGGACCCGATGGAGCACTTCAGCTTCGTCCACTATCTCTTCCCCAACATCTCGCTCCTGGTCTCGCCCGACGAGGTGGAGCTCTTCCAGCTCTTCCCCGGCGACCGCGTCGACCAGCACATCACCCGCTACAACCTCTACATGCGCAAGCCCATGGACAGCGACGAGCGCTGGGAGGCGGCCCGCCAGCACTTCGGGTTCATCCGCGACGTGGTCGACCAGGAGGACTACTGGGTGAGCGCCAACGTGCAGCGCAACTTCCGGACCGGAATGCGCGAGTACACGACCTTCGGGCGCAACGAGCCCTCGCTCATCAACATGCACCGCACGTTCCGGCACATGGCCGGTCTGCCCCTGGTGGACGAGCCCGTGCCCCAAGGAGAGGCCGAATGAGCACGCTGGTCATCGCCGGCACCATCACCATCGACCCCGCCCGGCGCGACGAGGTGATCGCCGAAGCCCGCGTCATGATGCAGGAGACGCGCAAGGAGCCGGGCAACGTGGCCTACGCGTTCTCGGCGGACCTCGACGATCCGGCCGTGCTCCACATCTGCGAGCAGTGGAAATCGCAGGAGGCCCTCGACTTCCACTTCGCCACACCGCACATGGCCCACTTCCAGAAGCGGGTGGCGGAGCTGGGGCTGCAGGGCATGGACGTGAAGAAGTTCACCGTCTCCGGGGTGGGGCCGGTCTTCTAGCGAGCGCTACTTCTCCGGATCGCCGGCGCCGTCCACCATGGACATCACGTCCATGGATTGGCCGTCGCCCTCGGGTGCCGGCACCTCCACGATCGGGTCGTCGACGTCGTCGAACTCGAGCCGCAGCGCCCGGC
>JAKSBN010000367.1 GCA_022361175.1 Pseudomonadota bacterium
GCGGCGGCGGTCCACAGGGCCGCGCGGGGCGCGTGGTCGGGCGCTCGATCCGGGATCCCGATCCGCGCCACCTGAATCCGGCCGGCATGGCTCCGGCCCGGCTCCAGCGCGAGGCCCTGCTTGGGAAGTCCGATCGTGACCGTGACGTCCGCCTGCACGGCCACCCCCAAGACCTGGCCCGTATCGGCGTCCAGGCCCGACGGCAGATCGATCGCGACCGCGATCAGGCCCTCCGGGCGCGCGTTCATCCGCGCGATGGCCTGCGCCGCGGCCCCCTCCACCGGCCGCGAGAGGCCCGTGCCGAAGAGCGCGTCCACCACCACGCCTCGAGCGCCGAAGCCCTCGAGATCCGCGTCCACCGGCACGCCTTGGTCCTGCAGGCGGCGCCAATGCAGGGCCGCGTCGCCGCGGATCGCCTCCGGCTTGCCCACCAGCGCCACTCGCACCGGCACACCCAACACCGACAGGTGTCGCGCCAACACGAAGCCGTCGCCGCCGTTGTTGCCGACCCCGGCCACGACGCAGACAGGACCGCCGGCGGCGCACTCGAGCACGACGTCCGCCACCGCCCGGCCGGCGCTCTCCATCAGGATCTCGCCGGAGACGCCCAGGTCTTCGATCGCGTGGCGATCGAGCGCGCGCATGGTGGCGGCATCCACCAGCGGCCAGACGCCCGGCTCACGAGCGCTCACGCCCGCCCCTCCAACACCACCTGGCTGATGCAGCACGCCGCGTCGTGGGTGAGGCTGAGCGAGCTGCGCGCCACGCCCAGCGCACCCGCCGATGCCGCGGCCGCGCCGTGGAAGCGCAGGCCCGGCGGCCCGTCCGGGTCGCGCACCACCTCGATCTCGTGCCAGGAGAGTCCCCGGGCGCCCAGCGCCCGGCGCGCCGCCAGCTTGGCGGCGAACCGCACCGCCAAGCTCTCGGAGCGCGGCCGCGACGCCGCATAGCGCCGCTCGTCGGGAGTAAAGAGCCGTTCTTCCAGGCGGCGGCCGAAGCGCCGGCGCACCGCGTCGAACCGCGGTACGTCGACCCACTCGACGCCCAGCCCCACGATCACGACAACAGGGACCGAAAGTCCCGCACGGTTCGGTCCAGCCCCAGCAAGAGCGAGCGCGCCACCAGCGACCGTCCCGCCGTCACCTGTTCGACCGCAGGAGCCAGCTCGAGCACTTCGGGAACCGTGCTGAAGCCCAGCCCGCCGCCCACCGAGATCCGCAGCCCGAGTTTGGCCGCCAGCCGAACCGCATCGGCCAGCCGCTCGAGCTCTCGCTGCCGCTCGCTGCCCGGGAGATCCACGATGGCGCCGGTGTAGAACTCGACCGCGGGCAGCCCGAGGCCGTGGGCGGCCTTCACCGCCTCCAGCTCCGGCGCCACGCGGGCGGAGACCGGCAGCCGCGCCTCTTCCAGCGCGCGCAGCGTGGCCGTCAGCGCCGCCGAGCGCTCGCGCAGGTCGAGCGGCCGCGCCAGCGTGGTCCCCTCGCTGCTCTCCCGCGTCAGTACCACCGCGTCCGGCCGCACCTCGAGGGCCACCTTGAGCGTGCCCTGGGCCGGGGTCATGCGCAGCTCGAAGCGTCGCGCCGTTCGGCGCAGCTGCTGGACGTCCGCCTCGGAAACCGGCCGCAGCTCTTCGCCGATGCCGATGCGCACGCTGGCGGCGCCCGCCAGCTCCGTCAACGCCGCGGCCGCGCCGAGATCCACCTCCGCCGCCCTCGCCTCCTCGCGCAGCACCACCCACGCGTCGAAGGCCACACACAGCCGCCGCATCCTACGCCCCCTCGCCCAGGGCACGGCGCAGCTCGCCGGCCAGGTCGTTGGCGAAGATCGCCACGCGATCCTCGTCGTCCCCTTCCACCATGATGCGCACCTTGGGTTCGGTGCCGCTGTAGCGGATCAACACGCGCCCGCGTCCCGCCAGCTCGGACTCCACCTTCTGAATGGCCTGCTGCATGGACGGCAGCGAGTCGAGCGGCTTGCGCTCGGCCACGCGCACGTTGACCATCACCTGGGGGAAGCGCTCGAAGCCCTTGCGCAGCTCGGAGAGAGGCTGCCCGCTGCGCGCCATCACCGCCAGCACCTGCAGCGCGCTCATGAGCCCGTCGCCCGTCTTGGCGTGGTCCAGGAACACGATGTGGCCCGACTGCTCGCCGCCCAGGTTGTAGCCCTCGGCGCGCATGGCCTCGACGACGTAGCGGTCGCCCACCTGGGTGCGCACCAAGGACAGGCCCAGGCGCTCGAGCGCCTTCTCGAGCCCCAGGTTGCTCATCACCGTGGCCACGACGCCCTCGCCGCGCAGGGCCTTGCGGGCCTGCAGATCCCGCGCGCACAAGAGCATCACTTCGTCGCCGTCCATCAACTCGCCGCGCTCGTCCACCAAGAGCACGCGGTCGGCGTCGCCGTCCACCGCGACGCCCACGTCGGCCCGCAGCTCGCGCACCCGCGAGACCAGCTTCTCCGGGTAGAGCGAGCCGCAGTCCTCGTTGATGTTGCGGCCGTTGGGGTCGACGCCCTCGGCGAAGACCTCGGCCCCCAGCTCGTGCAGCACGGTCGGCCCCACCTTGTAGGCGGCCCCGTTGGCACAGTCCAGCACCACCCGCAGTCCGTCCAGGGACAGGTCGCTGGGAAACGTCTTCTTCAGGTACACGACGTAGCGCCCGGCCGAGTCGTCGATGCGTCGCGCGCGGCCCACCTCGTCGGCGGGGGCCCGGTGCGCGGCCAGCTCGCCGCTCTCGATCAGGCCCTCGATGCGGGCCTCGATCTCGTCGGCCAGCTTGAAGCCGTCGTGGCCGAAGAACTTGATGCCGTTGTCCTGGTAGGGATTGTGGCTGGCGGAGATCATGACGCCGGCGTTGCAGCGCATGTCGGCGGTCAGGAAGGCGAGCGCGGGCGTGGGCATGGGCCCCACCTGAAACACGTCGACCCCCATGGCGCAGATGCCGGCGCCCAGCGCATCCTCGAACAGGTAGCCGGACAGCCGCGTGTCCTTGCCGATGATGATGCGCGGGCGGGACGTGCTCTCCCGCCGAAACACCGTCGCCACGGCCTGGCCGAGGGCCAGCGCCATCTCCGCGGTCATCGGGTGGACGTTCGCCGTTCCGCGCACTCCGTCGGTCCCGAACAGCTTTCGACGCTCCTGACTCATCCTCTTCCTCTCGAACCGTCGGCGTCGCCCCCAGCCTGGGCCTCGGGATCGACCTCCGGATCCGGCTCCGCCTCGATGTTGATGCGCACGGTGACGGGCTTGGGCTCTTCCATCCAGACCGTCCCGCCTCCCAGCAAGAGCCGCACTTCGCGCGACTGGCTTTCGGTGAGAGCCGACAGATCGATCGGCTCCGTCACGACTTCGCGCAGCCGCAGCACCTGGCTGCGCGCCCCGGCCAGCCACACCCGCGGCGGCTCGAGTTCGACGCCGATCAGCCGGTAGCCCGCCGGCAGGTCTCCCTCCAGGTCCGCGCGCACGCCGACGGACTTGCGCCCGCTGCGCTCGAAACGCAGCTGGATGAGCGACGGCGAACGGCTCACGATGCGGGCCCCGCGCGGGAGCTTCTGCTCGAACTCCGAGAGGTCCACCTCGAACTCGGCCTCGCCGGGCTTGGCCCCCGAGACGTCCAGGTTGTACTCGAGCTCGTCGGGCGACAGGTTCCGCAGTGCGGCGTGCGAGCCCATGACGCGGATGTTCACCACGTCGACGCTGCGGTCGGTGACCACCAGGCTGTCTTCCAGGCTCCGCAGCACCACCGGCAGGTCGAAGCCGCGCTGCGTGGAGGACGAGCCGTGGGCGGCCAGCCAGATGAAGAGCGCCAGGACCAGGGCCAGGGAAAAGGCCCCGATGTGGACGTTGGATGCGCGCCGCCTTGCCATCGCCTACCCCGCCGAGCGGCTCCGCGCCGCGTCTTCGGGGCTCTCGGCCACCTCGAGCGGGCGCGCCAGCTCGGCATTGGACGGCAGGTCGCGGCGCTCGCCCGACAGGATGTCGCGCAGCACGACGCGCAGTCGCGGGGCGTCCAATCCCCACAGCATCTGCCCGTTCATCACCACCGAAATGGTGGCCGTCTCCTCCGACACCACGATCACGACCGCATCCGTCTCCTCGGTGATCCCCACCGCCGCGCGGTGCCGGGTGCCCACGCCTTCGGGAAGATCCGCGCGCAGCGTGAGCGGCAAGATGCAGCCGGCGTGGCCGATGCGCCCGTCCTGGATCACCACCGCGCCGTCGTGCAGCGGCGAGTACGGCAGGAAGAGAGCGATCAAGAGCTCCTTCGACACGACGGCGTCCACGGAGGCGCCGGCCTCCACCTGGTCCAGCAGGGCCGTCTCGCGCTCGAGGACGATCAGGGCGCCCACGCGCTTCTGGGCCAGGGTCTGCGCCGCGCGCACGACCTCTTCCAAGATCTGCGACTCCTGCTCGGCCGAGACGGAGGGGAAGAAGCCGCGTCCCATGCGCGCCAGTGCTCGGCGAATGTCGTGCTGGAAGAGCACGATGATGATGATCACGGCCGACGAGAAGAAACCCTCGAGGATCAGACCCGTGGCCGCCAGTTGCAGCAGCTGCGAGGCCAGGCTCGCGGCGATCAGCACCACCAGACCCACGAGGATCTGGACGGCGCGGGTGCCGCGGATCAGCAGCAGCACCCAGTAGATCCCGAACGTCACCAGCAGGATGTCGAGGATGTCGCGGGTGGGGTCGAAGTTCTCGCCCAGAAATTCCCAGAAGTCTTTCAGAAGGCGCCACAGGACCTCGATCATGTGAGCTCCTTCCGACGCGCGGCGCGCAGCGCCGCCCCCACGCGACCCGCCCGCACGCCGCCGGCCACGTCGTGCACGCGCAGCGCGTTCGCGCCCGCGAAGGCCGCCACGGCACAGGCCGCCACGGTGGCCACGTCGCGCTCCGCCACGGGGTCGCCCGTCAGGCTGCCGAGGAAGCTCTTGCGCGAGGGGCCGACCAACACCGGGACGCCCAAGCGCTCGCGGAACCAGCCGGCGTGGGCCAGCAGCGCCAGGTTGTCCTCCAGGCGCTTGCCGAAGCCGATGCCCGGGTCGGCCACGAGTCGCTCGGGGGCCACTCCAGCCGCCTGCGCCCGCGCGAGCGAAGCCTCCAACTCGCGCGCCACTTCACCCAGCACGTCGTCGAAGTGCGGGTCGTCCTGCATCGTGGCCGGCAGGCCGCGGAGATGCCCCACGATCAGCCAGGCTCCGGCGTCGGCCGCCACCCGAGCCAGGTCGGGATCGTGCCCCAGCCCCGACACGTCGTTCACGACGGAGGCCCCCGCCGCCAGGGCGGCCGCCGCCACCGGGGCCTTGCGGGTGTCGATGGAAACCGGAACGCCGAGCTCGGCCACCAGGGCGGCGACCACGGGGCGCGTGCGCGCGATCTCGGCCGCGACGGACACCTCGGCCGCGCCGGGCCGGGTGGACTCGCCGCCGACGTCGAGGACGTGGGCGCCGTCCTGCACCAAGCGCCGCGCCGCCGCGGAGGCCGCCGCCACGTCCACGGGTCCCGTCTGCCCCACGAAGCACCCGCCGTCGGAAAACGAGTCAGGGGTGACGTTCACCACCCCCAGCAGGGTGACGCGATCCGGGGGGAAGATGGGCTCGGCCGTCACCGGCGCCTCCTTCCTAACTCGGCATGGGCTCCGGGTCCGGGATCTTGCCGCCACCGAAATCCTCGCGGCGATCGGTTTCGCGGGGGGGCGAGGGCTTCTGGCTCTCCACCGGCGCCTCGTCCATGGGCGACGGCAGCGGCGGCAGCGGCGAACCTTCCACCAGGAGCTTCAGATCCGCGCTCTCCAGCGTCTCCCGCTCGAGCAGCGCCTCGGCGATCCGGTTCAGGACCTCCCGGTTCTCGACCAAGAGCTCCTTGGCCTCGACGTACTTGGCGGTGAGGATGCGCGAGATCTCCTCGTCGATCTCCTGCGCCTTCTTCTCGCTGTAGTCCTTGCGCGCCACGAAGTCGCGGCCCAGGAAGACGTCGTGGTTGTCGTCGCTGTACGAGACCGGACCCAGCGCGTCGCTCATGCCGTACTCGCAGATCATGCGCCGGGCCCAGCCGGTCGCCTGCTGCAGGTCGTTGGAGGCCCCCGTGGAGAAGTGGTCGAACACCAGCTCCTCGGCCGCGCGCCCGCCCATGGCGTGCTTGATGAGCGCCAGGATCTGCGCCCGGGTGTAGTTCAGGCGGTCTTCCTCGGGCAGGGTCTGGGTGAGGCCCAGCGCCATGCCGCGCGGAATGATCGTGACCTTGTGCACCGGGTCGGACTCGTCCGTGAGCAGCGCCACCAGGGCGTGGCCCGCCTCGTGGTACGCCGTCACCTTCTTGTCCTCGTCGCTCATGATCATGCTGCGGCGCTCGGTGCCCAGCAGCACCTTGTCCTTGGCGTGCTCGAAGTCGCCCATGGTCACGCGCTGGGCATCGCGCCGCGCCGCCTGCAGGGCCGATTCGTTCACCAGGTTCTGGAGATCCGCGCCCACGAAGCCGGGGGTGCCCCGGGCCAGGACTTCCAGGTCGACGTCCTCGTCCAGCGGCACCCGCCGCGAGTGCACCTTCAAGATCGCCAGGCGGCCGCGCAGATCGGGCCGCGGCACCACCACGCGGCGGTCGAAGCGGCCGGGGCGCAGCAGCGCCGGGTCGAGCACGTCCGGGCGGTTGGTGGCCGCGATCAGGATCACACCCTCGTTCGACTCGAAGCCGTCCATCTCGACGAGGAGCTGGTTCAGGGTCTGCTCCCGCTCGTCGTGTCCACCACCCAGGCCCGCGCCCCGGTGACGGCCGACGGCGTCGATCTCGTCGATGAAGATGATGCAGGGTGCGTTCTTCTTGGCCTGGTCGAACATGTCGCGCACGCGGCTCGCGCCGACGCCCACGAACATCTCGACGAAGTCCGAGCCGGAGATGGTGTAGAACGGCACATTCGCTTCTCCCGCGATGGCGCGCGCGAGA
>JAKSBN010000117.1 GCA_022361175.1 Pseudomonadota bacterium
ACCTCCGCTACAACCTGACGCTCGAGCTTCAGGACGTCCTCACCGGCAAGGACACCACCATCAAGATCCCCAAGATGCGCGCCTGCGAGACCTGCAGCGGCTCGGGGGCGCGCCCAGGGACCTCTCCCGAGCGCTGCGGCCAGTGCGGCGGCAGCGGCCAGATGATCTTCCAGCAGGGCTTCTTCCGCGTCAGTCGGCCGTGCGATGCGTGTCGCGGCGCGGGTGAGATCGTGCGCGACCGCTGCACGGACTGCCGCGGCAACGGGCGCATCGAGGGCCAGCAATCGCTGGAGGTGCCCGTGCCGGCGGGCGTCGAGGACGGCGCGCGCCTGCGCCTCTCGGGAGAAGGCGAGGCGGGGATCGCCGGCGGTCCGCCGGGCGATCTCTACGTGGTGATCTCGGTGCGGGACCACCCGCTCTTCGACCGCGACGGCGTCGATCTGCGCTGCGAGGTTCCGGTGCCGTTCGTCCAGGCGGCGTTGGGCGCCGAGATCGAGGTGCCCACCCTCGAAGGCAAGGTGCGCATGAAGATTCCGGAGGGCACCCAGTCCGGGAAGATGCTCCGGCTGCGGGGCAAGGGGCTGCCTCCGCTGGACCAGCGCCTGGACGCCGATGCCCTGAAGCGGCTGCGCGGCGATCTGTACGTGCGCATCTTCGTCGAGGTGCCGACGCGACTGACGAGCCGCCAGCGCGAGCTGCTGCAGGAGTTCGCCAACGAGACGGATACGAACGTGTCACCCGTCACCAAGGGCTTCCTGGACAAGCTCCGCGACTTCTTCGACTGAGCCGTTGGCCCTGCGCCCGCTGCGGATCTCCAGTGGCGCGCCGCTCCGAGACGAATCACCATCGGTGGGCGGGTCGTGGGCACGAACCGCAACAGGCGAGGGGCGAACCCGGCGAGGGACGATATGGCGCGTGGGCGACGGAAGTACGGGCAGCGGGAGTCTGGGCGACGAAGTCGGCAAGGACGTGAGCGCGCGGGGCGAGCGCCGGCGGGACTCGCCGGCCGCTGGAGTCGATTGTTGCTGGGCGGCGTTCTGGCGGCCGCCGTCGCCCTCTCCTGTGCCACCCCCGGGCCCGACCGGGCGGCGACCGAAGCCGAACTGGCCGCGTACGCCGCGGCCAACGGGCTTCTGGAGCGCGATCCGTCGGCGGCCGCCCGGCAGTTCCAGGACTTCCTGCGCGTGTTTCCGGACAGCCCGCTGGCCGACGACGTCGCCGAGCAGCTGGGGAAGTTGGCGGCGGCGCAAGGCGATGCCGGCGAGGCCGCGCGTTGGTTCGCGTTCGTGCTGCGCAACCACCCGAACGGAGACCGCGCCGACGCCGTTCGGTTGCAGCTGGCGCAGCTGGAGCGTCGCCGCGGCCGCGCCGCCGCGGCCGCGCGGGTGCTGAAGGGCCTCAGACTCGACCGTCTCTCCCAGGCCGAACGCCTGATCGCGCAGCGCCTGAAGGCCGACCTGGCTCGCGATCCGGTCGAACGCCTGCAGTGGCTGGCGCGCGTGCGGGCGGAGACGGCGGACGAGGACGCCCTGGCACTGCTCGACGTCGAAATCGACGAGATCGTGAGTCGCCTCGAGGACGACGACCTGGAGCGCGCCTTCGGCGAGTTGGACGGGAATCCCCCGGCCGCCCGGGTCGCACTGCGCCGCGCCGAACGCGCGCTGCAGCAGGGCGAACCCGGAACCGTGTCCCGCTGGCTCGACCGGGCCCGCCGCGCCGAGCTGGGCGCCCGCGAAGCGCGGCGACTCGAGGACTTGCGACTGCGGTTGGCGCTGGAAGAGCGCATCGCCGACGACGGGGACCTGTTGCCCACCTTCGCCGAGCTGGCCGAACTGCCCCCGCCGCGGACCGACGGGGCCACCGGAACCGTCGGAGTGGTCCTGCCGCTGTCCGGGCCCTTCGCGGAGTTCGGCGAGGAGAGCCTGAACGGCATTCTGCTGGCGGCGCGCGTCTTCGAGGAGCGCGACGCAACCGCGTCCGAGAACGGTGTGCCCGCCGTCTCCGCGCGGTCCGGAGCGCCGACCTCGGTGCGGGTGGTCGTCCGCGACTCTCGGGGCCGGCCGGATCGCGCCGCCGAAGCCGTGAGGGATCTGGCCCGGGATGAGAACCTGGTGGCCATCATCGGGCCGCTGCTGTCGGGAGAGTGCGAAGCGGCGGCGCAGGCCGCGGAGGAGGCCGGCGTTCCCCTGCTCGCCCTGACGGCCCGGGGCAGCGTCGCCAGCGAGCGAGCCAACGTCTTCCGGCTCCGGACGACGCCCAGCGACGAGGTGTCTCTGCTGGCCGCACACGCCATCGAAGAGTTGGGCGCAGAGCGCTTCGCCATCCTGTATCCCGAGGACGGCTATGGACGCGGCATGCGCAAGCAGTTCTGGGAGGCGATCTCGGCCCGCGGCGGTGTGATCGTGGCCTCGTCGGGCTACGACCCCAAAGCCACGGACTACGCGGGCCCGATTCGCGAGATGATCGGATTCACGCTGCTCACGGAAGAAGAGGAAGAAGCGCTGAAGGAACGCGCGCGCATGCTGAAGCAGGCGCGTCGTCTGCCGCCCGAGGAGGCGGCCGTGGCGCGCGAGGAGGCCGAGGCCATGGTCGGGCCGGACGGGGACCCACTGCCGCCGATCGTGGATTTCGACGCTCTGTTCGTGCCGGACGGACACGACAAGGTCGCCCAAATCGCCCCCCAGCTGGCCTTTCACCAGGTGACGGGGGTGCACCTCCTGGGGAGCGGCGCCTGGAACCACCCCGAGCTGGTCCGCATCGAACGCCGCTACATCGATGGCGCGCGCATCTCCGCACCGTTTCACCGCGAGAGTGCGTTTCCGTTCGTGGCCGACTTCGTGGCCCGCTACACCACCGTCTACGGGCAGGCCCCCGACAGCTTTGCCGCCGAAGCGTTCGACGCCACCAACCTGGTGCTCGTGCAGCTGGCCGTGGACCGCGACACGCGAGGTGCGGTGCGCGATGGGGTCTTGCGCACTCAGGCCTATCCCGGTGTGTCTGGAGTCACATCGATCCTGCCGGACGGCAACGCGCGCAAGCGCCCCTTCCTGCTCGGCATCCAGCGCGGCGGGCTGGTCCCGCTCGACTAGAGAACTCCCGCGGGCGATGGCCCGTGAGAAGTCCTAGTGCCCCAAGGGTTTCGACCCACCCGCACAGCCGCGTAATTCGTCACTGGAGCGTCCCGGGAACGGGACCACTGCAGGTTTTGTTAAGGAGGCCGCTCGCTCCGACGAAAACGGCACCATGACGGAACGCACCCCCTCTCAGCCGGTGCCCGAAGAGCTCCCGGTTCTGCCGTTGCGGGAATTTGTGGTCTTCCCCTACATGGTGCTGCCGCTCTTCGTGGCGCGGGACCGCTCCATGGCGGCCGTGGAGGACGCGCTGGCGGGAGATCGGCTGGTGCTTCTGGTCGCCCAGCGGGATGCGGAGATCGACGAGCCGGAGCCGGACGATCTGTACCGCACCGGCACGGTGGCCATGGTGATGCGGACCATGCGCCTGCCGGACGGGCGCGTGAAGGTGCTGGTGCAGGGCCTGGCGAAGGCCCGCATCGATTCGTTCATCGAACACGAGGAATCCACCTGGGTGCGCGCCACGCCGGTGGCGGCGGACGAGGAGGACTCCTGGTGCGTCGAGGCCGAGGCGCTGATGCGCGCGGTCCGGACCCGTGTCGAGGAGCTGCTTCCGCTCAAGAACCTGCCGCCCGAGATCCTCTCCATCACGACCAACGTGCAGAAGCCCGGTCGGATGGCGGACCTGGTGGCCTCCAATCTGATGCTGCGTCTGTCCGAGGCCCAAGAGGTGCTGGAAATCCAGGACCCGCTGGCGCGGCTCCGGCGCGTGGACGCGCTGATTCGGCGCGAGCTCGAAGTCAGCACCATGCAGGCCGAGATCCAGTCCCAGGCCAAGGAGGAGATGACCCGCGGCCAGCGCGAGGCGTTCCTGCGCGAGCAGCTGCGGGCCATCCAGATGGAACTGGGCGAGGTGGATCCTCGCGGCGAAGAGGCCGACGAGTATCGGATCAAGCTGGACGAGATGCAGCTGCCCTCCGAGGCCCGCGAAGAGGCCATGCGACAGCTCCGCCGGCTGGAGCGCATGCATCCGGACGGCCCCGAGGCCCAGGTGGTGAGGAACTACCTGGACTGGGTGGTCGAGCTGCCGTGGGCCCGCAGCTCGCCGGACTGTCTCGACCTGGCGAACGCGCGCTCCATCCTGGATCACGACCACGCGCACCTGCAGCCGGTGAAGGACCGCATCCTCGAGTTCCTCGGCGTTCGTAAGCTGCGCCAGGATTCGCGCGGCCCGATCCTGTGTTTCGTGGGGCCGCCCGGCGTGGGCAAGACGTCGCTGGGGCGGTCCATCGCGCGGGCCATGGGCCGGGAGTTCGTGCGCGTGTCGCTGGGCGGCGTGCGGGACGAAGCCGAGATTCGCGGCCACCGCCGCACCTACGTGGGAGCGCTGCCGGGCCGCATCCTGCAGGGTCTGAAGCAGGCCGGCACGAGCAACCCCGTCTTCATGCTGGACGAGCTGGACAAGATCGGAGCGGACTTCCGCGGCGACCCGTCGGCGGCGCTGCTCGAGGTGCTGGATCCCGAACAGAACGCGCGGTTCAGCGATCACTTCCTGTCGGTGCCCTTCGACTTGTCGAGCGTCTTCTTCATCGCCACGGCGAACCTGTTGGATCCGATCCCGGGTCCGCTGCGCGATCGCATGGAGGTGATCCGGCTTCCGGGCTACACGCCCGAAGAGAAGGCGGAGATCGCCGGTGACTACCTGATCCCGCGCCAGATCGAGGAAAACGGCCTGTCGCCGGAGTGGATCAACTGGACGCGCAACGCGGTGCAGGCGATCGTGCGCGGCTACACGCACGAAGCGGGTGTGCGAAACCTGGAGCGCCAGGTCGCGTCGGTGTGCCGCAAGGTGGCGCGGCGGGCGGCCGAGGGCGACACGTCGCCGGTCACCGTGAACCAGCGCCTGCTGCGCCGCTTCCTGGGCCCGGCGCCCTACGAGGCCGAGAAGAGCGAGCGCTCCGGTGAAGTGGGCGTCGCGACCGGCTTGGCGTGGACCGAAGCGGGCGGCGACACCCTCCGCCTGGAGGCCACGCTGACGTCGGGCAAGGGCCTCGTCCTGACGGGACAGCTGGGCGACGTGATGAAGGAGTCCGGGGCCGCTGCCCTCACGTACGCGCGTTGGGTCGTCCGCGAGATGGACGTGGACGAGACGATTCTCTCCCGCCACGAGGTGCACGTCCACGTGCCGGCGGGCGGCATTCCCAAGGACGGTCCGTCGGCGGGTGTCACCATGGCGACCGCCATCGTGTCGCTGGCCACCGGGATCCCGGTGCGCGGCGACGTGGCCATGACCGGAGAGGTGACCCTGCGCGGCCGCGTGCTGCCGGTGGGAGGCGTTCGGGAGAAGGCTCTGGCCGCGCTGCGAGCCGGGATCAAGACCGTGATCCTGCCCAGCAAGAACCTCCAGGACTTGGACGACATCCCCAAGGAGCTCAAGCGCAAGATGACCTTCGTCCCCGTGGCCTCGATGGACGAGGTGCTGGCCGCCGCTCTGGAGACGAACCCGGTCCGCCACGCCCGCCCCGCCCAGCGGTCCGGACCGGCGTCCTCGCACGGCCCCGTGGCCAGCGTCAAAGAGCGCTGAGCCCACCCCGAGACAGGCCGACTCTCGGCGCTTCGGTACTCTGCGCCGCATGCGCACGATCGGCGACGCGGGCGAATTCTCCCTGATCGAACGCATCGCGCGGCGAGCGCGGACGGTATCCGCTCCGGGCGTGCGCCTGGGCATCGGAGACGACGCCGCGCTGCTTCGTCTGCCGGCCGGTCGCGAACTCGTCGTCACCAGCGACGCCCTGGTCGAGGGCGTCCACTTTCGCCTCGACAACCAGGCGCCGGCGGCCATCGGACGCCGCGCCCTGGCGGTCAACCTGTCGGATCTGGCGGCCATGGGCGCGAAGCCCGTGGGCTTCACCCTGGCGCTGCAGGCCCCCGCCTCGCTTCCGCTCCGCCGCTTCGACGGCCTGCTCGCGGGCCTCGTGCGCGGGGCCGCAGAGTGGGAGTGTCCCTTGGTGGGTGGCAACCTGGCCCGGGCCCGCGAGCTCTCCCTCGCGGTCACGGCACTCGGTTCGGTGGTGCGCGGCCGTGCGCTCCGCCGCGGCGCCGCCCGCCCCGGCGACCGGCTGTTCGTCACCGGGCGGCTGGGCGTCGCGGCGCTGGCCCGGGCGCGGGCCGAACGCTCTGGGGGCCGCCTGCGCCACCAGCCCACTCCCCGGCTGGCAGCGGGGCGCGCCCTGGCGCGCCTCGCGGAGGCCGGCGCCTGCATCGATCTCTCCGACGGGCTCCGCGCCGACCTGGGGCACCTGCTGGCGGCCTCGCGGGCGGGCGCCCGGGTCGACTACTCCGCGATCCCCCGGCCGCGGGGCTACGAGGCGGCCTGCCGAAGCCTGGGCCTCGACCCCCAGGAGAGCCTGGTGGCGGGCGGCGAGGACTACGAGCTTCTCTTCACGACCCGGGCCCGAGGGCCGGGCGTCGCGGCCCTGGCGCGGCGGTTGGGTGTGGCGGTCACGGAAATCGGCGCCATCACCCGCCGGACTGGCCTCCGCGGGCTGCCTTTGACCCGCGGGGCAGGGGGCTGGACGCACTTCTGAAGAGGCTCGGATTTCGACCCCGAAAACCGGGGGTTGAACGCCACCGGCGCCATCAAGGTGCGCCTCTCGCCGACCGATACGGCACTCGTGCGACTGCCGCTGACGTACAAGTTCGTGTTGGGGGCCCTGGTGGTGGCCGGAGCCGCCACGGCGATTCCCCAGTGGATCCGGGCTGCCGGCTGGGACTTCCACGCCCTGGGCACCGCCTTCGTGGCGCTGGGCGTGGGGGGGAGCATCGGCTTTTTCCTGTCGCAGTCTCTGGGCACCAAGTTCCAGGCCATCCGCCGCGCCACGGAGATCTTCCGGCAGGGGGACTTCACGGCTCAGGTCGAGCTCCCGGGGCACGCCAGGATCCCCGACGAGACCGACGAACTGGTCGTGGGCATCCGCAAGATGATGGAGCACCTGCGCCATCTGGTGCGCCACGTGAAGAGCACTTCCGGCCAGATGGAGGGCGCCGCCACGGACGTCGTGCACTCGATCGAGTTGGTGCGCAGCGGCAACGACGAGATCAGCAGCACCGTCTCCACGGCGTCCTCGGGCGTCGCCCACCAGTTGGAGCTCTTGGCCAGCGCCCAGCGCCTGATTCAGCAGATCGCATCCGAGATCGAACTCAACTCTTCGCGCGCCCGGGAGGCTTTCGGCTTCGCGGCCGAAGCCAACCAGAAGGCGGGCTCCGGTGTGGAGGTCTCGCGGCTGGCGATCGAGAAGATGCGCTCGGTGTTCGAGCGGGTCGAGGAAGCGGGCAACATGGTCTTCGAGCTCGAAGCCAAGACGCGCCACGTGCACCAGATCACGGAGATCATCACGTCGGTGGCGCACCGCACGAACCTGCTGTCGCTGAACGCCTCCATCGAGGCCGCTCGCGCCGGTGAAGCCGGACGCGGCTTTTCGGTGGTGGCGGAGGAGATTCGCAAGCTTTCCGAGAGCGCCGGGCGCAGCGCCGACGAGATCTCGAAGCTGATCCACGAGATCCAGTCGGACACCAACCAGGTGGCCGACGAGATGCGCAAGTCGAGCCAGGTCATCGGCGAAGGACGCGAGGACGTCAACACCATCGCCGACTCGCTGGAGCAGATCAGCGCCGCCGTGTCGGAGGCCGCGTCCCGTTCGGAGGAGATCTTCCTCGGTGCGGACAGCCACAGCATGAACGCGGGCCAGATGGTCGAGTCGATGGAAGAGCTCTCCAGCTCGGCATCCCACAATGCCAAGCACATCGAGGAGGTGAACCGCACGGCGACCCAGCAGCGGAATCAGATGGAGGGCATGGTCGAAGCGTCGCGGAGCATGTCCGGCCTGGCGGTCGAGCTGGGGAAGGCGCTCACGGGATTTCGCACGGAGCGGGACGAGACGCCACCGGAGAGCGGACTATGAGCGCCGCCGCCGTCGCGCTGGACGAGCGCATGCTGACGTTCGAGGTGGGCAGCCGCATGTACGCGCTTCCCATCGCGGGCGTGCTCGAGGTGACCGAGCCCAAAAACGTGACCAGCATTCCCACGCTCCCGATCGCGGTCGCCACCGTCATGAACTGGCACGGTGATGCGCTGCCGGTCGTGTCCTCCAAATGCCTGCTCGAGAACGAGCCTGCAACCGGTCGCGCCGGCGACCCGGCGGAGACCGAGCACGTGCTGGTCCTCTGCGATCGCCCGACCGCGGCCGCTCGTCTGGGACTGCCGATCGACAAAGTGCTGGGGCTGGTAGACGGACCGCCCGCCAACGTGCACGGGACGGACCTGGTGGCCGAGCGGCGGTCGATTCAAGGTCGCGTGGTCAACGTGCTGGATTCCAAGCGCCTGGTGGCGCGAGCCAAGCAAGTCATGGTGGAGGCCACCGCATACGCGGCTGAGCCTCATGGGGGAGAGTGATGAGTTCTCGGGTTCTCATTGCAGACGATGCATCCTTCATGCGCCAGATGATCCGCGAGATCATCGAGCCGGAGGGATACGAAGTGGTCGGGGAGGCGTCCGACGGCGTCGAAGCCGTGGAGCGGTTCCAGGAGCTGCACCCCGATCTGGTCACGATGGACATCGTGATGCCCAAGCGTTCGGGCATCGATGCCGTCAAGGGCATTCTGGCCGAGCATCCCGACGCCTGCGTCGTGATGTGCAGCGCTCTCGGCCAGGAGACCCTCGTGATGGAGGCGCTCCAGGCGGGGGCCCGGGACTTCATCGTGAAGCCCTTCAAGCCCGACAACGTGCTGGCCACGCTGCGGAAGGTCCTCGAGAAGGGGAGCTGAGCTTGGCCCTCGACATGGACAAGTACCGGAACCTCTTCCTGGAAGAGGCCGGCGAGCATCTCGGCGAAATGAGCCGGGCCCTGCTCGAGCTGGAGAAGGACTCCGGGTCGGTGGATTCCATCGACACGCTGTTCCGCATGGCACACTCGATCAAGTCCATGGCGGCTTCTCTCGGCTACGACTCCATCTCCGAGGTCTCGCACGCCCTCGAGGACCGCATGGAGGAGATTCGACGGGCGGGCCAGGTTTCCCAGAAAGGTGAACTCTCCCTCCTCTTCCGGGGGCTCGAGGGGCTGGAGTCGATGGTGGGGGTCGTGCGGGAGACCGGCGAGGCACCTCCGAGCCGCGCCGAGCTGGTCGAGGCCCTCGCGAATACTCCGGACGCAGCCGCTCCCGAATCCCCGGTCGCCGTCGAACCCGAGCCGGCGCCAAAAAAAAAACTCCTGAGCCCGCTGCGCCC
>JAKSBN010000454.1 GCA_022361175.1 Pseudomonadota bacterium
CCAGGGTACTTCCTTGCTGGATCGGCTCGCCCGTCCGGCGGGGGAGGGATGAAGGCCCTGCGACGGGCGTGGTTGCGCGTTGCCGTGAGGCTGCTCGCGCGCCGGCCAAAGCTGGTCCGGGTTCCCGGCTGGTATTTTGGCATCGGCGAGGAGTCGCCGACCCGGAGCTTGGCCCGGCGCAAGCGCCTCTGGGAGCAGGGAGTCCCGTTGGGCTACCCGAGTGTGCGGCTGCCTTGGTTCGAGAGACTCTCCGTGCGAACTCGTCTCGGAACCGATCTCAGCCGCTGCCTGTTCGTCACGGGTTCGTACGAGCCCAACGAGTTCGCGTTGCTGAGTGAGATCCTCGAAGTGGGCGGGAACTTCGTGGACGTGGGCGCGAACGAAGGCCTCTATACGCTGTTCGCTTCCCGTCGGGTGGGAAAGTCCGGCCGGGTGGTCGCTCTCGAGCCCAGCTCGCGCGAGCTGCAGTTCCTAGAGCGGAACATCGCGCGAAATCGTCTTCGCAACGTCGACGTGGTTCCAGTGGCCGCATCGGATCGCGAAGCCCGGGCAGAGCTGACGATCGCCGAGCAGAGCCACGCCGGGCAGAGCACGCTGGGCAAGTTCGCGTACGCGATTTCGCCCGCGGGCACCGAGACGGTGGCTCTTCGGCGCCTAGACGACGTATTGCAGGAGCTCGATTTGGCGTCCGTCGACGTGGTGAAGATCGACGTGGAAGGCAGCGAGGTGGCAGTCCTGCGAGGTGCCGAGGCGACGCTGGTCCGCGATCACCCGCTGCTCTTGGTCGAGCTGGTCGAGGCGGCGTTGCGGGGGCAAGGGACGAGCCGGGAGGAGTTGATGTCTCAGTTGACGGGCTTGGGTTATCGGCTCTTCGCCTTCGGCCCCGACGGCGTTCCGCGAATGCTGGGCGCCGAGCGCGTGGACGGCGTGAACCTCGTCTGCGTGCATCCCGAGCGCTCGTTCGGGGTCGGTTCGGCGTCCGGCTGACGGGCTACTGGCCGCGCGCTCGGTACTGGTCGTGAATCCAGGCGTAGGTCTTCTCGAGACCGTCCTGCAGCCGGATCGAGGGCTCCCAGCCCAGATGTTTTCGGATCTGCGCATTGTCGCTGTTGCGGCCGTTCACGCCCTTGGGAGCGTCGAGGTCGTAACGCCGCTCCAGCGTCACGCCCGCGATCTGTTCGACCATCGAAACGAGCTGGTTGATCGTGACCAGCTGGTCGGAGCCCAGATTGATCGGCTCCTCGATCTCGCTCTCCATGATCCGACGCGTGCCGAGGACGCAGTCGTCAACGTACATGAAGCTGCGCGTCTGGTGGCCGTCCCCCCAGATCTCGATGCGGTGATCTCCGGTCGTCACCGCTTCGATCACCTTGCGGCAGATCGCCGCCGGGGCTTTTTCGCGACCACCGTCCCACGTGCCGTGCGGGCCGTAGACGTTGTGGTAGCGAGCCACACGGGTCACGAGCCCGTAGTCTTCGGCGAAGTGTCGGCACATGCGCTCCGAGAAGAGCTTCTCCCAGCCGTAGCCGTCCTCGGGCATGGCGGGGTAGGCGTCTTCTTCCTTCAGCGGCACCACGTCGTGGTCCACTTGCTTGTCCGCCGCATAGACACACGCGGACGAGGCGAAGAAGAAGTGGCTCACGTCGGCCGCCTGTGCCGCTCCCAGCAGATGGGTGTTGATCAACACCGAGAGCATGCAAGCGGCCTTGTTGTTCTCGATGAAGCCCATGCCGCCCATGTCCGCGGCCAGGTTGTAGACTTCTTCGACGCCCGCCACGGCCTGCTCGCAGGCCGACTTGTCTCTGAGATCCAACTGCAGATTTTCGACGTCGTCGAAACGTTGGTACCACTCTTCGAGGGGCTTCAGGTCGACCGCACGGACCCGGGCTCGATCCGCCCGCAGATCCGCGACGAGGGCGCCGCCGATGAACCCCCCAGCCCCGCAGACGACGACAGAACGCTCGCTCATGGCCCCCCTCTCCATGAATGATCTTGCCCATGACCCTGCGGATCACGACCGCATGTGCCGCGATCACGAGCCGACCCCGGGCGCGCGCACCCGGGGGATCCCGATCGTGTCAGTCTGCCCGATAGGCCGGAGCGGTGCAACGACTGAAGGGACTCGGTTCGAGCGCGAGGCAGCCGCGGCGACGGGGATTGCAGGAGTTCTTTCCCGAGCACGGTTTTTTACCCGCACATGGAGTGCACGAGTCCACCATTTTTCGGCGGACGGTACGGTTTTGGGGCCGCATCCCGTTCTCAGCCGTCCGTCGTACCGACCGGTGGGGAGGCCGGTCGAACGCGCTCGACGTCTCGCGCCAAGGCTGCCGACTCGACGGAGCCCCGTGAGCGGATCATCGCTCGTCGGCGCGAGCTTGTCGGGCCGCAACCGCGACCGTCGTTGCGAAGGCACAAGGGGCTGTGCCCTGCTCGCCTCGTTCCGACCTCGGCCCACGCTCTCAACGATCCGGTCGGAGTTCGTGGGCAACAGCTGCGACTCGATGGCCCCGCCGGCGGATCCTGCGGGCGATGGACCACTCCCGGAATCAGGTCCGATCCCCCATGTTCCTGACGACGGGCCACGACGGCGAGACCTTCGCGCGGACGCGTCAGCGTCCGGGCGGGGAGTCCTGGTCGGTGCCGGAGGACCCGCCGGTGATTCTCCCCTCGTCGCTCGCATCTTCGGGGGATTGACCGAGCGGTTTGAGCGCGACTCTCCGTTTTTCGCGGCGGGGACCCGAGGTCGCAGTCATCTCTGGTCTATCTTGTCCGCGGGTCGAGCGGATGCCACGTGATCTATCGGTTCTCGGATTTCGAGCTGGACGAAGCGGCGTGGGAACTCCGGCGCGAGGGCCGGGTGGTGGACGTCCAGCCCAAGGCGCTGGCGGTTCTCTTCTTTCTGGTCGAGCACCGCGATCGTGTGGTCTCGAAGGGCGAGCTGGTGGACGCGCTCTGGCCCGGGGTGGCGGTCACGGACAGCTCGGTGCTGCGGGCCATCAGTCTGGCGCGCCTGGCCATCGGAGACCGAGGGCGCGAGCCCGCCTGGATTCGCACGATCGCCCGGCGCGGCTATCGCTTCTGCGGCGAGGCGTGGGAGAGCACCGGCGCAGCTCCGACGGCCGACGCCGAGCTGCCCTTCGTCGGGCGAGACTGGCTGCTGCGCACCCTGGACGAGCACTGCCAGCGGGCGATCCGGGCGCCCGGCCAGGTGGTGCTGCTCACTGGAGAAGCCGGCATCGGCAAGACGCGGGTGGCGGAGGAGCTGGCGCGCCGGGCCGTGCAGCAGCCGGCGCGTGTGGCGTTGGCCCGCTGCCAGGAAGCCGAGGGGGCGCCGGCCTTCTGGCCCTGGGTGCAGGTGCTGCAACAACTGGCGCCGCGGGATCGAGACGGACGCCGCCAGGAGCTGGCGTCGTTCGTGCCGGCAACGGGGACGGACGATGCGGAGCACGCGCGCCTTCGCTTCGCGCTGTTCGAACGCGTAACGAGCGTTCTGTTCGAATGCGCGGCCGAGCAACCGACCGTGATCGTGCTCGACGACCTGCACTGGGCGGGCGAGGCGTCGCTGCGGCTCTTCGAGCACCTGGTATCCCGCCTCCACGCGTCACGGCTCATGGTCCTGGCCACACTGCGGATGCCGGCGCGCGAGTCGTCGGGCCCGCTCTTGCGCGCCCTGGCGGCGACGGCGCGCTATCCGGAAGGGCGTCGGCTGCGGCTCGAGTCCCTGGGCCGCGCCGAGGTGAGCCAGCTGGCGGAGGCGAGCTTGGGGCAACCTCCCGCACCGGGGCTGGTGGCCGAGCTCCACGGGCGCACGGAGGGAAACCCGCTCTTCCTGCGCGAGAGCCTGCGCTGGCTGGCCACGCAGGGTGGCGTCACCGGTTGGATCCCCGGCGCCACTCCCCCGATTCCGGACGGGGTTCGCGAGGTGATCGGGTGCCGGCTCGACGAGCTGGGTGCGGCCTGTCGGCAGTCGCTGGAGGCCGCGGCCGTGCTCGGCCGCGAGTTCCGGCTGCCGGTCCTGGCGTCCGTCCGGGAGCGCAGCCAACCCGAC
>JAKSBN010000216.1 GCA_022361175.1 Pseudomonadota bacterium
CGTCGGACGAGGACGTGGACATCCGGGTCCTGCTGCAGGAAGACCAGCGCCGCAGCGTGGCGAACTTGCTGGATCTCGAGCTGCGGACGCCCGAGGGTTACCTGGTCAAGCTCGAGGACGTCCCCGATCTCGAGCTGGAACGCAGCTACGGGCGCCTCTACCACTACGACGCCGAGCGGGCGGTCGTGGTCTACGCCAACGTGGACGTGGCCCAGACGTCTTCGGAGCGGGTGAACGAGACGCTGCAGGCGCGCTTCGCCGACGTCTCGGACCGCTACCCGGGCGTCAACATGATCTTCGGCGGTGAATTCGAGGAGACGCGCGAGGCGTTCGACGACATGGGACGGGCCTTCATCGTGGCCGTGCTGGCGATCTTCACGATCCTGGCGGCGCAGTTCCGCTCGTACTCGCAGCCCCTCGTGGTGATGAGCGTGGTGGCCTTCTCGTACATGGGCGTCGTGATCGGCATGTACGTGATGGACTACGCCATCTCCATGTACGTCCTCTACGCCATCGTCGGCCTTGCCGGCATCGTGGTGAACGACTCGCTGGTCCTGATCGACTTCGCGAACCAGGAGCGGACGCGCGGACGCAACGCGTTCGAGGCGATCCGCATCGCCAGCGCGCACCGCTTCCGGCCGATCCTGCTCACGACAGTGACGACCGTGGCCGGGCTGGCTCCGATGGCGCTCGGCCTCTCGGGCGGCTCGGTGATCTTCGGTCCGTTCGCGACGGCCATCGTGTTCGGTCTGTCGCTGGCCAGCGGCCTCACGCTCTTCGTGGTGCCGTCGCTCTACATGTTGCTGGAGGACGCCAAGGAGAGGCTCCGCGCGCGCCGCGGCGGCGGCCAGGCCGTCGTGTCCGTAGAGCCCGTCCCGGTCACGGCGTCAGAGGCCAGAACGGCCAGATGATGGGGGTCAGGACCAGCGCCACCACCGCGCACAGGAAGTCGAGCGGCAGCCCCACGCGCAGGAAGTCGGTAAAGCGGTAGCCGCCCGGGCCGTAGACCATCAGGTGGGTCTGGTAGGTGACCGGCGACGCGAAGGCGCAGGCGCCCGAGAGCGCCACCGCGATCACGAACGGCCGTGGATCGACCCCCAGCTCCGCGGCGCTGGCGGCGGCGATCGGGAACATCAGCGTCACCGCGGCGTTGTGGTGCAGCGTCTCCGCCAGCAAGAGCCCGAGCGCGTAGAGAATGGCGAGCGTCACGTGGGGGCCGAGTCCGCCTGCCGCGCTCACCAACAGATGGGCCACGCTGGCCGCCGCCCCGGTCTTGGCCATGGCCGACGCGATCCCCAGACCCGCGCCGATCACGATCAGGATCGACCAGTCGATGCTGCGGCGGGCCAGGGGCCCGCTGATGCAGCGGGTGAGCAGCATCAGTCCGGCCGCCAGCATGGCCGCCACGGCGATGGGGAGGATCCGGAGCGAGGCGGCGCTGACCATGATCGCCAGAATTGAGAGGGCCACCCAGGCGCGGTCGTGGCGCCGGGGTTGGGTGTCCTCCAGCTCGCTCACCAGCAGGAAGTCGAGGCTGTTGCCGTGCGCCCGCTGGAACCCGATCGAGCACTGCATGAGAAGCGTATCGCCCGGGTGGAGCACGATCTCCCCGATCTTCCCCGGCACGCGCTCGCCGCCGCGGTGGACGGCGATCACCGCCGCGTCGTAGACGGTGCGGAAGTTGGAGTCGCGGATGCTCCGCCCCACGAGGGGCGAGGAGCTGGAGACGACCGCCTCCACCAACCGGTGGTGCGGCTCGGCTTGGGAGGGTTCTTCCTGCTCCGTGGCGGCTACGAGACCGCGCCGCCGCTGCAGGTCCACGATGCTGGAGACGACGCCCGCGAACACGAGGCGGTCGCCTCCCTCCAACACCACCTGGGGACCGACGGGCGTGATCACGCGACCGTCGCGATCGATCTCCACCAGGAAGAGCCCGGGCAGCTGGCGGAGCTCGGCTTCCTCGACGCTTTGGCCCACCAGCGGCCCGCCGCGTTCCACGAGCATCGAGACGACGTACTCGCGACGCGCATCGCCCAGTTCGGCCGCGGGATCGCGCCGGTCCGGCAGCCAGCGCGGGGCCACGAACAGGAGATACCCGATGCCGGCCAGGGCGATCGGCAGCCCGATGGGAAGGAGCTCGAAGAACCACAAGGGCTCCATGCCGGCGCTGGCCATCAAGCCCACCACGGTGAGCACGGTGCTGGTGCCGATCACGGTGTTGATGCTGCCCAGGATCGACGCGTAGGAGAGCGGGATCAGGAAGCGGCTGGGGGACAGCTGCCGCCGCCGCGCCCAGTCGGTCACGGCCGGGATCATCATGGCCACGATGGGCGCGTTGTTGAGGAAGCCGGACAGGGCGGCCACGGGGAACAGGAGACGCAGGCGCCCGGTCGTGGCGTTGCGGGCGTCACCCAGCAGTTTGCCCAGGGTCAGGTCGAGCGCGCCGGTCTCGCGCAGGGCGGCCGAAACCGCGAACAGGAGCCCCACCGTGGCCACGGCCGGATTGGCGAAGCCGGCGAAGGTCTCGCTGGGCGTCAGCACGCCGGCGGCGGCCAGCCCGAAGAGCGCCGCCATCATGACCAGATCCGGCGCGGCGATCTCGCGGATCATGGCCGCCAGGGCCAGCACGACGATCGCCAGGGTGTACCAGCCCTGCCACTCCATGCGCGCGCACGATACCCGGTCGAACGATTCCGAGCCAAGGGAATCGCGGTCTCCGGCCACGGGACCGGGGACGTGCGCGAGGCTGCGGATCCGCCACAATCCCGGCCATGACTGAGCGGTCTGCTGCACCTGCGCCCTTCTCGGAGAAGGGGTTCTACCTGGCCGAGTTCCGGGGGCGGACCCTCGCGATCGCGCTGCCGCGGGCGCCCGGCGCCGTGGCGCCGCTGGAAGCCGTGCTGGACGAGTTGGAGGCGAACCACACCCGGGTGGTGCTGGTGGTGCCGGAGGGCGAGCTGGCGGAGCGGCTCGATCCGGGGGCGGGAGTGCCCGCGGCCTCGCCGCGGTTGGCCAGCCGCCTGTGGCGCCGGTTGCGGGAACGGTCGCGCGCGGTGCTGGTGATCGACCGCCGCAAGGACTTCGCGGCCGAGGCGCGCTCGGTGCTGCCGCGGCTGGGTGTGTCCAAGCTCGTATGGGTGGACCCGGGCGGCGCCCTGCATCGGGACGATGGCCAGCGGCTGTCCTATCTGGATCTGGCCGCCCTGCGCTCGCTGGTGCCGGCGCGGGATCCGGCGGACGCGGTCCTGGTGGACCGGCTGAAAGAGCTCACCGCCATGCTCGAGGCGGGCATCCCCGCCGTCAACGTGTGTTCGCTGGAGGGGCTGGCGGACGAGCTCTTCACCTACGCGGGATCGGGCACCATGTTCACGCGCGAGCGCTGGGTGGACGTGCGCCGCCTCGGCCTCGACGATCTGGATGCCGCCGGCGACTTGATCCAGCGCGGCGTCGACGAGGGCTACCTGCTGCCGCGCCCCCAGGCCGAGCTGGACGGCGTCTTGGCGCACGCCTTCGGCGTCTTCGTGGAGGGTCGCTATCTCGCCGGCATCGGTGCCCTCCTGCCGCACCCAGACGAGCGCGCGGGCGAGATCGCCTCGCTCTACACGTTGACCCGGTTCGTCGGCGAGGGCGTGGGCGGCTACGTGGTCGAACACGCCTGCCGCGAGGCCGCTGCCGCCGGCTACACCTACGTGTACGCCTGCACCACGAGCCCGCGCGTGGTGGCCTTCTTCGCGCGCCAGGGCTTCGCGGAGGTCGACCCCGCGCAGATCCCCGCCTCCAAGTGGGCCGACTACGACGCAGACCGCCGTCCGCTCGTCCACTGCCTCCGGCGCGACCTCGATCCCGCCGGCTGACCGCGGCTACTCCCAGCTCGTGGCGTGGCCTTCGAAGCGGGCGGGGATGGCGCGCAGGTCGGCCACCAGCTCGCGCACGCGGTCCGGGTCCGTCTCGCGCGCGAACGAGAGTTGGACCGAGTCCGTGATGCCGCCGAAGCGGTCGGCCACCGCCCCCGCCAACTCGTCGTAGGTGCCGACGGCGGCGAAGGTGCGCACGACCTCGTCGGGCACCTCGGCCGCCATCTCCGCCCATTGCCCGCGTTTCGACATCTCGTGCAGCTTGTGGCCGAGCTCCTCCCAGCCGTGGCAGGCCAGCACGCCGTGGTAGCTGCGCGTCGAGCCGTAGAAGGCGATGCGGTAGCGGATCTCGTCCACCGCCCGGGCGACCGTCTCGTCGTCCGGGCCCGTGGCCACGAAGCCGCCGCCGGAGATCTCGAAGTGCGCCCGGGCGCGGCCGGTGCGCTCGAGGCCGTCCTCCAGATGGGGCAGGGCGACCTCCTCCAGATACTTGCGGGTCGCGAACCCGTGCAGCTTGACTCCGTCGCACACGCGGGCCGCCAGCGACATCATGGCCGGACCGACGGCCGCGATGCTGACCGGCACCGGCGGCAAGCCCGTGGGCTTGGGCGAGAACTCCGGGGTCATGAGCGTGAAGCGGTAGTGGTCGCCTTCGAAGCGCAGCGGCTCGCCCGTTTCCCAGGCGCGCCAGATCGCCCGCAGCGACTGCACGTACTCGCGCAGGCGCGGGACCGGCGGGCTCCAGGGCACGCTGAAGCGCCGCTCGTTGTGTCCCTTCACCTGCGAGCCGAGCCCGAGCGAGAAGCGCCCGCCGGATTCGACCTGGAGGTCGCGGGCGGTGTTGGCCACGACCATGGGGCTGCGCGGGAACGCGACCACGATGCCCGTGCCGAGGCCGATGCGCGAGGTCTCGAGCGCGGCCAGGGCCAGCGGAACGAAGGGGTCGTGGGCGATCTCGGCGTTCACCAGCAGATCGAAGCCCGCTGCTTCGGCCGCGCGCGCCGCCGCCGCCACGCTGCGCCAATCGTTCATGGGAACTCCGGTCTCGACTCGCATCGTTCGCCTCCACACGTCCATGCGTTCACACGGCCGAAAAGGGGCTGGAGTCTCCCGGAGCTGGCCGTGGCTTCGCTCCGGGAGTCCGAGGCACTCTCGCGCCCCGGAAGTGGACTGTAAGCCGGGTTCTGTTCCCGGGCCGGATTGCTCCAGCCCGGGCGAGGATCATTCATCTAGGCGACGCGTTGCCGCGCCGCTCGAGCACTCTACCCGCGCACTGACGTCCGCAGACGCTTCGGACGGGCCGCCCTGGCAGTGCGCCTATTCGAGCTTGCTCCGGGAGGGGCTTGCCCCGCCGCCGGTCACCCGGCTGTCGCGCGTGGGCTCTTACCCCACGATTTCACCCTTGCCTGTGCCTGACCCGCGCGCCCCCCTCTCGTGGGGGACGCGGGCAGGGCAGGAGGCGAGCCCCCTGCCGAGGGCCGGACGAGCCGGTCCCCGCCATCGGCGGTGTGGTTTCTGCGGCGCTTTCCCTCGGGTCTCCCCGGGTCGTCGTTAGCGACCTCCCTGCCCTGTGGAGCCCGGACTTTCCTCCCGTGGGCGATCGTGCCCACCGGCGATCCTCCGTCCACCTCCAGCCAGCCACAAGGGTACCACGGAAGCTCGCGCTACCCCTCGGGGCTCCAGGTTCTACCCCATTGTTCACGGATTAAGTATCTGATAGATACTAGAGCTCATGGCATCGGGAACTTCCGCCTCTTCCTCCCTGGAATCCGCCCAGCGGGCGATTCCCCGGCCGGCGGCCATCTACGATCCGGTGGCCCGGGCGCTCGATGCCATCGGCGATCGCTGGGTGCTGGTGATCGTGCGCCACCTGCTGCTGGGGCCGAAGGGCTTCCAGGAGCTGCGCCACCGCACCGGGATCGCGCCCCGCGTCCTGTCCACGCGCCTGCGCGAGCTGATCGCCCAGGGCTTCGTGGCCCAGCGCGAACAGGGCGGCTACGTGGTGACCGAGCGCGGTCGCACGCTCGAACCCATCGTGGCGGGCATCGCGCGCTGGTACACGCGCAGCGGCATGGGCGCGCTCAACGTGGACGCCTCGCGCTTCACGGAGACCTCGCCCCAGTCCATCCTCGAGTCGCTGCCCTTCCTGCTGCGGGAAGAGCGCGCCGCGGGCGCCGACGTCACGTTCGAGATTCGGCTCACGGGTCGTGGGGGCGGGGTGTGGACGGTCCGCATCGCGGACGGCACCTGCACGGTTGTGAACGACTTCGCCGATCGGGCCGACGTCCGCTACACGGCCGACGCCAAGACCTGGTGCGCCATGGCGCTCGGCGTCGCCGACGCCCGCGACCTGGTGCGCCGCGGGCGCGTGACCAAGGACGGCGGCCCGGCCGCCATGGACGAGTACTTCCACCAGATTTCGCGCGGCGTGCAGGACGAGTCGGACTCGTCGGATCGCGACCGCGATGGAGAAGGAGAAGCCCAGTGATCTCGTTTGGATTGACGGAAGAGCAGGAGGTCGTGCGCGAGGCGATGCGCGAATTCGCCGCCGACGCCATGCGCCCCGCCGCGCGCGAGAGCGACGAGGCGTCGGAGATCTCCGAGGACTTTTTGAACACGGTGTGGGAGCTCGGTCTCACGTCGACCCAGATCCCCGAGGAATTCGGGGGCGGCGGCGAAGCCCGTTCGCCCATCACCAACGCCATTCTGTTGGAAGAGCTGGCCCACGGCGACGCCACGCTGGCCCTGGCGGCCACCGCGCCCTCGCTGTTCGCCAACGCGCTGGTGGACTTTGGCAGCGACGAGCAGAAGCGGGAGCACCTGCCGGCCTTCTGCGGCGAGCGCTACCACACCGGGTCCCTGGCGGTCCTCGAGCCGGGCCCGCTCTTCGACATCTCCGCGCCGCGTACGGTGGCCGAGCCCAAGGGCGACGGCTTCGTGCTCTCCGGAGCGAAGCATCTGGTGCCGATGGCGGACCGCGCCAGCCACTTCCTGGTGGTGGCCCGCAACAACGGCGGCCAGGACGCCTTCATCGTGCCGCGGGATGCCGAGGGCCTCACGATCTCGGCCCCCGAGAAGAACCTGGGCCTGAAGGCGCTGCCCACCGGCAGCCTGGAGCTCGAGCGGGTGGAGCTGCCGGCGGCGGCGCGCCTGGGCGGCAGCGCCGGCGCCGACGTGGGCCGTCTGCTGGAAGGTTCGCGAACGGCCCTCGCGGCCATCATGACGGGGCTCTCGCGCGCCGTTCTCGAGTACTGCGTGCCCTACACCAAGGAGCGTGAAGCCTTCGACGAGCCGATCGCCAAGAAGCAGGCCATCGCGTTCTGCCTGGCGGACATGCACATCGAGATCGACTCGATGCGCTGGCTCACCTGGAAGGCGGCCAGCAAGCTGGAGCAGGGGGTCGACGCCACCCGGGCCGTGCACTTCGCCCACGCCTACGCGGCGGAGAAGAGCATGTGGATCGCCGACAACGGCGTTCAGGTTCTGGGCGGGCACGGCTTCATTCGCGAGCACCCCGTCGAGATGTGGTACCGCAACGCGCGCGTCCTGAGTGTCCTCGAAGGCACGGCGACCCTGTAGGCGCGAGGAGAGAATCCGATGATCGATTTCGAACTCACCGAGAACGACGAGAAAGTGCTGCGGGCCGTGCGCGCCGAGGCGCTGGTCTGCCGCAACTACGCGCGTCACTACGACGAGAACGAGCACGAGTTCCCGCCCGACGAGCTGCCCGAGGCCGACGACTTCCCCAATGTCTACCAGCTGATGGCGGGCCGCACGGACGAGGACAGCGGGCTCGGCACCATGAGCATGCTGATCTCGGCCGGCCAGACCTGGGGCGACTACTCGGTGCGCATGCGCCGGGAGACCTCCGGCGGCCTGGGCAACGCGGCCCTGCGCGCCTCGGGCACGCCCGAGCAGCAGAAGAAGTGGGGCGACCTGACGCTGGCGATGGCGATCACGGAGCCCGGCTGCGGCTCGGACCCCTCCCAGGTGCAGACGACGGCCGTCCTCGACGAGGCCACCGACGAGTGGGTGATCAACGGCGAGAA
>JAKSBN010000210.1 GCA_022361175.1 Pseudomonadota bacterium
CCGGGCAACGCTTCACGGTGGGGGCCTGCGGGACCCGGGGCGGGGCTCAGGCTTCGGCGCGGGGCTCCTGGGCGCCGCTCTCCACGAAGGCGGAGTGCAGCGCGCGCACGGCGAGCTCCGTGTACTTCTCCTCGATCACCACCGACACCTTGATCTCGCTGGTGGAGATCAACTGGATGTTGATGCCCTCGTCGGCCAGCACCCGGAACATCCGGGCGGCGACGCCGGCGTGGTCCTGCATGCCCAGCCCCACGATCGACACCTTGGCGATCTTTTCGTCGCTCTCGACCCCGGCCGCCCCGATCTCGCCGGCGACCTGGTTGGCGATGTCCAGCGCGCGGTCGTGCTCGGCCACGGGCACGGTGAAGGTCATGTCCGTACTGCCGTCGCTCGACAGGTTCTGCACGATCATGTCGACCACGATGCCCGCGTCCGACAGCGGCGTGAAGAGGCGGCCGGCCACGCCCGGCTGGTCCTTCACGCCCTTGATCCGCACCTTCGCCTCGTTGCGGTTGTACGTCACGCCGGAGACCACCAGCCGCTCCATCACCTCTTCCTCCCGCACCACCCAGGTCCCCTCGTCCGGCTTGAACGAGGAGCGCACGTGAATGGGCACGCCGTAGCGCATCGCGAACTTGACCGAGCGAATCTGCAACACCTTGGCCCCGAGGCTCGCCATCTCCAGCATCTCTTCGTACGAGACGCGTTCGAGCTTGTGCGCTGCCGGGACGAGATTCGGGTCGGTCGTGAACACCCCGTCGACGTCGGTGTAGATCTCACACACGTCGGCCTGCAGCGCGCACGCCACCGCCACCGCCGAGGTGTCCGAGCCCCCGCGCCCGAGCGTCGTGATGTTGCCGTCGGCGTCCACCCCCTGGAAGCCGGCGATGACGGCCACTCCGCCGCCGTCCAGCACGGCGCGGAGCGCCACGGTGTCGATGTCCTGGATGCGCGCGCGGGTGTGGTCCCGATCGGTGCGCATCCCCATCTGCCCGCCGGTGAAGGAGCGCGCCTCGCGCCCCAGGCGTTTGATGGCCATGGCCAGGAGGGCGATCGTCTTCTGCTCGCCCGTGGCCAGCAGCACGTCCACCTCGCGGGCGTCGGGTCGCTCGCCGCCCAGTTCGTCGGCCAGGGCCACCAGGGCGTTCGTCTCGCCCGACATCGCGGACACGCACACCACCACCTGGTGGCCGGCCGCCGCCGTCTCCACCACGCGGCGCGCGACGTTCCGGATCCGGTCCGGATCGCCCACGCTGGTGCCGCCGTATTTCTGCACGATCAAGGACATGTCGCTTCCGCTCGCCCGGGCTCGGGGCCCGGATCCCTTTCTTCGGCTCCACCGGCGGCGCCCTCGGCCAGGCGGCCCCAACGCAGCAACGTCGCCGCCGCCTCGGGGCCCGTGGCCTCCGCCACCACCACTCGCTCCGCTTCGCGCTCGCCCCGCTCGATGCGCACCTCGATCCGATCGGCGGGCAGCGCCGCGGGGAAGCGCTCCGCCCATTCCACCGCCACGACGTGACCCGGCGCCAGCAAGTCCGCGAAGCCCGTCGCCTCCAGCTCGTCCGCACTCTCCAGGCGGTAGACGTCCACGTGGGCCAGAGCCCGGCCGCCGGCTCCCGGATGCAGGTTCGCGATCACGAAGGTCGGGCTCGCCACCTGGTCCGCCGGGATCCCCAGGCCCTCGCCCAACCCCTTCACGAAGACCGTCTTGCCCGCGCCGAGCGGACCGGACAACGCCACGGTGCCCCCCGCCGCGGGCAGCGCCCGCGCCAGCGCCGTCGCCAGCGCGCGCGTGGCTTCAGGGTTCGGGGAATCCCAACGCAAGCCGCTCTCCTCTCTCGTCCCGCTCGCGGCCGCGCCGCCGCAGCGCCTCGGCCGTGGGGGCCAGCGCCCGAACCAGGTCGCCGGCCAGGAGCCCGGCGTCGCCGATCTCCGGCCGCCCGGAGTCGGCCGCCGCTCCGTGCCAGTAGGCCGCGAGCGCCGCCGCTTCGTCCGCCGGCAAGCCCTGGGCCAGCAGCGCGGCCACCACCCCGGTCAACACGTCGCCGCTGCCGCCGGTGCCGAGCGCGGGCCCGCCGGTCGGGTTCACGACGCAGTCGCCGTCCGGCCGCGCCACCACCGTGGCGGCGCCTTTCAGC
>JAKSBN010000396.1 GCA_022361175.1 Pseudomonadota bacterium
CACGTCGGGCATGTCGCGCCAGATGCGGTCGAGACTGAGGCCCATCGGGAAGTAGCCGGCGTACAGGACCTTGTCGGCGCCACGCGTGTTCGCGTAGTCGACGATGTCCTTCGGATAGTGCCGGGGCGCGAAGGCGCTGGTCGAGTAGTACAGGTTGGGCCACTTGAGCATCAGCTTGACCGCGAGCGCCGTCCACGGCTCGGCGCCGTGGCGCATGACGAAGCGCAGCTCCGGGAAGAACCAGCACACCTCGTCGATCAGCTCGACCCGCTGCGGGGCCATGGGCAGCCGGGGCCCCGGCACGCCGGCGCAGCAACAGAACGGCAGGTCCAGCTCCACACACTTGGCGTAGATGGGGTACCAGCGCTTGTCGTTGATGGGGACCTGGGGGCAGAGACCGGACGGGAAGGCCGTCACCGCCTTGATGCCGAACTCCCGGTGCAGGCGCTCGATCTTGCGCACCTCGTCCATGCCCGAGTTGGGATTCGCATCGTAGGAGGCGAAGAAGCGCTCGGGGTGCTTCTCGAGGGCGCCCTTGGCGATCTCGTTCTCGTCGGAAAGCCCGATCATCGCCCGCTGGATCCCGACCTCGTCCATCTTCTTCAGCGTGTACTCGATGTAGTCGTCCTGCTTCCCGGCCTGGGGGATGTCCTTGAACATGTACTGGGCGGGCATCTTGAAGAGCGTGCGGCTCTGCTCGTCCAGGAGCAGCGGCTTCATGAAGTCGTACCAGCCGCTCTGGTCCTCTCCGGGGATGCCGAGCATCAGGTCGATGATGCCGATGTCGCGGGGCATGGCCATGGACGTCTCCTGTGGACCGCGCGGGGGTCCGGCGGCGAAAATAGAACGTGTTCTACAGCTTGCCGGGGCCGGCGGAAAATGGCAACCCGCCCAAGACGACCGCCGCCTGAGGGCACTCTTGGAGGAGGGAAACCGGTGCCTCCGGACATCTCGGTCCTGATGCCCGTCCGCGACGCGGCGGAGACCCTGCCGCTGGCCCTGGCCAGCGTCCTGCGGCAGCGGGGGGCCGACTTCGAGTGCCTGGTGGTGGACGACGGCTCGACCGATGGCAGCGACGCCCTCGCTGCGGCGTGGGCCGCGAACGATCCCCGCATCCGGGCGCTGCCGGGACCGCGCCGCGGCTTGGTGGCGACGCTTCAGCGCGGACTGGCGGCCTGCCGCGGAGCATTCGTCGCGCGCATGGACGCCGACGACTAGATGCACCGCGACCGCCTGGCGCTGCAGCAGGCCCGGCTCGAACGCGAGCCCGGTTGGTCCGGAGTCGGGTGCCACGTGCGGCTCTTCCCCCGCCGACGCCCCGGACCGCCGGGACCGCGCCCCGGCCGCGACGGCCGCGCGGCCTACGAACGCTGGCTGAACGCGATTCGCACGCCGGAGGCCGTGGTCGCCGAGGCCTTCGTCGAGTGCCCCCTGGCCCACCCCAC
Organism: Pseudomonadota bacterium; assembly: GCA_022361175.1. GTDB lineage: Bacteria > Myxococcota_A > UBA9160 > UBA9160 > UBA4427 > JAKSBN01. Next base: position 1,446 of record JAKSBN010000396.1, read on the forward strand.
CTGGATGCTGCGCCGGTCCGCGTTCGAAGCCTTCGGCTACCGCGACTGCGGTTGGCCCGAGGACTACGACCTGCTGCTGCGGCTGCTCGGCGCCGGTCACGTGCTGGGCGTCGTCCCGAAGCGGCTGGTCGGCTGGCGCGATGCCGCGGGCCGGCTCTCGCGGACCGATCCGACCTACGGGCTCGATCGCTTCGCGGCCTGCAAGGCGGCCCACCTGGCGGCGGGGCTCCTGCGCGACCAGAGCGAGTTCGGGCTCTGGGGCTATGGGCACACCGGCCGTGCCCTGTGCCGGAGCCTGGCTGCGCACGGACGGCGCCCCGCCTACATCGTCGAGCTCCACCCCGGCCGCCTGGGCCAGCGCATCCGGGGCGCGCCGGTGGTCGCGCCGGAGGCCCTCCCCGAGCAACCGCGGCGGCCGCTCCTGGTCTCGGTGGCTGGTGCCGGGCCCCGCGCCGAGATTCGCGCCCACCTGGCGGGCATGGGCTTCTGCGAGGGCCGCGACTTCGTCTGCGCGGCCTGATCGGAACCGCGGCCATCCACCCCCTGCTACCGTCCGAGGCGGTACCAGGAGGTAGGTGTGCCCCCCCAAATCGCGTGGCTCTTCGAGCTGCTGGCGCGCGGCGGTCCCATCGTCGCGGTGCTGCTCGGGATGTCGATCCTGTCCCTGTCGATCGTGCTGGTGAAGTGGCGGCAGTTCGCCCGGGCGCGCCTGCGGCGGCTGGGGGGCTGCGAAGCGGCACTACGTGACGCGCAGGGAGGCGATCGGGCGGCGGCCCTGGCGCGCCTCGACGCGGACCCCCACCCCGCGGCGCGCGTGCTGGAGGCCGCCCTGGCCGACGGACCCGAGGACCCGGCGCTTCGCCGCGAAGAGGTCGCGCGGGTGGGCCAGGCCCAGCTGGGTGCCCTGGAGTCGTCGTTCCGAGGGTTGGAAACGGTGGCCAGCCTGGCGCCGCTGCTGGGGCTGCTGGGGACCGTGATCGGGATGATCCGCGCCTTCATGCAGCTGGAGACGGCGCGCGGCCCCGTCGAGCCGGCGCTGCTGGCCGGGGGCATCTGGGAGGCGCTCCTCACCACGGCGGTCGGGCTCGCGGTGGCGATCCCCACCTCCGCCGCCCTGGCGTGGCTCGAATCGGAAGTGGACCGCGTGCGCCGCGCCATGGGCGACCTGGCGACGCGCGCACTCTCCTCCCGGCCCGAGCCGCCGCAGGTGGCCGCGCTGCCGCAGCGGGACCCCATTGCGGTTTGAGCGGGCGCCGCGCCCCCGCCGGCGCCCCGGCCTCACGTCGCTCGTCGACGTGGTGTTCCTGCTGCTGATCTTCTTCATGCTCGTCACTCAGCTCGAGCGCGAGGCGCTGTTGACCCTCGAGGTGGGTGCGCCGCCGAGCGAAAGCGCCAGCGCGCCGGAGGCGACCGCAGCGGACGAGATCCTGCTGCGCGCCGACGGCGGGGCGCGCATCGCCGCGCGACCGGTGGCCGCCGGTGCCCTGGCCCAGGCTCTCCGCGACTGGGCGCGCGAGGCTCCCGCCCGGGAGGTGCGGTTGGCCACCGAGCCCGACGTCTCCGTCCAACAGATCGTGTCCGCGCTGGACGCCCTGCGCGCCGGAGGGGTCCGGTCCGTCCAGCTGGTGGCGGCGGGGGGCGTCGAAGGCTGATGGAGTTCACCACCCGTCCGCCCACGCGGGATTCCGAGACGCTCGTCCCGCTGATCAACATCGTCTTCCTGCTGCTCATCTTCTTCCTCCTGGTCGGAAGCGTGCGCGCGGGCGATCGCGCCGAGATCGCGCTGCCGAGCCAGTCGAGCGCGGGCGCCCAGGCACCTGCGTCCGCGACTTCCTTCGTGTTGCCGGCGTCCGGCCAGCTGGAGCGCGAGGGCGTCCCCGTGTCGGCTTCCGAGCTGGCGTCGGGGGCTTACGGGGACGTGGTCCTGCGCGCCGACGCGCGGGCAGAGGCGCGCCATCTGCTGCCCGTCCTGGCGGCGCTGGCGGAGGCCCGCGCGGCCTCCGTCTCCCTCGTGACGCTGGAGACCGCGTCTCCATGACCCCCCGACGACGCCACTGGCTCGCCGCCCTCGCGATCGCAACCGGGGTGCATCTGGTGCTCGGTTGGGCCCTGGCGACGCAGTGGTCGGCGCCGTCCGCCGGGAACGGCGGCGCCCCCGGACCGCTCGCGTTTCGGTTGGCGCCGACCGGCCCGGGAAGCCGCGGCCCCACGCTGGAGGCGCTTCCGGATCCGCCGTCGTCGCGGCCACAGCCGGCGGCCGCGGCGCAAACGCGGCGTGCGGTGCCCCGCCCGGAGCGAATCCGGGAGGCGACGCCCGCGGTCGCGCCGGAGGCCCCGCCGCAGACCGCCGCTCTCGCGACCCCTTCCCGAGCGACGGAGACCGCTGCCGGCCCGGTCGACGACCCGGCCCCGTCGTTGCCGGCCGTGGGCGCAGCGGCCGGCTCGGGCTCCGGGGGCGGGGACGAGGCGGGCGGGTCGAACGGGGTCGGGGATCCCTACCTGGCGCGGGTCCACGACGCGCTCCGCCGCACGGCCGTGCGCCACTACCCGAGCCGGGCCCAGCGGGACGGGCAGGAGGGGACGGTGCAGCTCTGGGTACGCGTGGCGCGCGACGGGGGCATCGTCGAATGCGAGATCCAGACCAGCTCGGGTTCGCGGCGCCTCGACCGGGCGGCCCTGCGGGCCTGCCGGCGGACGCCGTCGGCGGGCCCGGTCCCCCCGCAGATCCCCGAGCCGGCGCTGCGCTTTCGCTTCGACATGGACTACGTGCTGCAGACCGCATCCTAGGAGGCGTCGATGGCGATCCCCGGCAGACCGCGCGGGCGAGGCGACGCGCGAATCGGCTTCGCGCTGGCGGCGGCACTGGCGCTGACACTGATTTGCGACGCCGCCACCGCGCACCAGCGCAGCGTCTCGTACTCGCGGCTCGAGCTGGAGTCGGATCGCGTGCGCGTGACGTTCCGGGTGTCGCTTCTGGAGCTGACGCGACTCCCGTGGATCGAGCTGCCGCCCGCCCAGCGCCAGTTCCGCATCGCGCAGTATCTCTCCGAAACCCTCACCCTCCGAGCCGCCGGTACCGCCTGCCCCGTGGTGGTACCGCCGGCACCGCTCCCGGCGGCCGAGGGCTTCGCCCGCTTCACGTGGATCGCGAACTGCGGGACGGCCTCGACGCTCCGGCTCGAGAGCCGGGCGTTTCTCGAGGTGGCGCCCTCGCACCTGCACTTCGCACGCTGGGCCAGCGGCGACGGAAGCGTCCGCGAGCGCCTGCTCTCGGAACAGGAGCCCGCGTGGGAGCTCCCGCTGACCGGCGAAGCCGCCGAAGCCGGGCCCGCGCCCGAGGGCTCGAGCTTCGCGAGCTACGCCTTGCTGGGGGTCGTACACATCCTCGCGGGCTTCGATCACCTGGCGTTCGTGCTGGCCCTGCTGCTCCTGGCGCGCTCGCTGGCCGAGGTCGCCATGCTGGTCACGGGCTTCACGGTGGCCCACAGCCTCACGTTGGCGGCCGCCGTCCTGGGCGTCGTGCGCCCCGAGTCGGGCGCCGTCGAAGCCCTGATCGGCTTCTCCATCGCGCTGGTCGCGGCGGAGAACGCGTGGCGCTTCGGAGGCGAGCCGCGCGCGCTGCCCCGGCTCTTGGCCCTGGGACTGACGGGGATGGCGCTGGCCTCCTGGACCTTCGGCTGGGCCCTCTCCCCCGCGACGGCGCTCGGACTCGCGCTGTTCGCGGCCTGCTACTTCGCCGCCGTGTCGCGGGCCGAGCGCAAGGGGCGCCTGCGGTTCGCCATCTCCTTCGCCTTCGGACTGATCCACGGCTTCGGCTTCGCGGGCGTGCTGTCGAGCCTCGAGCTCCCGGCGGCGCGTCTGGTGCCCGCCCTGGCCGGCTTCAACTTGGGCGTCGAGCTGGGCCAGTTGGCGGTCGTCGCCCTGGCCTGGCCCCTGCTGAACGCCCTCGGGCGGACCGCGGGCGGCCCCCGACTCGTGGCGGCCTTCAACG
>JAKSBN010000101.1 GCA_022361175.1 Pseudomonadota bacterium
ATCGGGCTCTTCGTCGGCCGCCGCACTTTGGGCCGCGACGAGGGCGGAGAGGAGCAGAACGAGGGTCCGTCGCGGCACGTCGCGCACCATACGGGCGCGACCGAAGTCCGACCATGGATCGGACTTCGGGACGGCCCAGGGTGCCTACTGGATCAGGCCGAGGACGAGGCGGATCCAGTGCTCCATCCCGTGGTGGAGCGCGTCGGCGCCGAGCGGTAGGGCCACGCCGACCAGGGCGATGGCCGCGCCCGGCACCCACGGAGGAAGGCGCTTAGCGCCGAGGTCTCCCACCAGCCCCTGCACGCGGGCACGCACGTTCGAGCCCCCGAAGGCGGACGCGGAGGACGGGACGAAGGAGGTCGATGTGCGATGTACGAGCCGCTCGACAGCGAGGATCGCCTCGGCGACCCGCAGCCGGTCTCCGAGCCGAAGTGCGGCCGCCTCGTCGCACGTCTGCTCGGAGGCCAGCGCCAGCTCGCCGAGGATGGCGCGGCGGACGCTCGGCCAGAGCGGCCAGGAAAGGGCTGCCGCCGTGGCCGCGCGCAGCGGGTCGCGCCTCTCCGCGTGAGCGCGTTCGTGCGCGAGAACCACCGCGAGCTGATCCGCCGCCAGCGACTCCTCGAGCGCCGAAGCGACCCAGATCTTCGGGCGGACGAGGCCGGCCACGAAGGAAAAGGGGTGGTCCGAGGGGACGACGTGGCGCTCCGGAACGGTCGCCGTGCTCGCCGTGGCCCCGAGCAGCGCGAGCCCTTTGCGCTGTCGCGCGACGCGCGCGGTGGCGCGAGTGAACCCGAACGCGAGGGCCACCGCGGTTAGCGAGCCGGCGGCAACCAGCGGTCCACGCAGCGTCGCCGGGAGGTGGACCAGACACAGGTGCGGGTGCTCCGCGTGCCGGAGGCAGTGGTCACCGGTTCCCGCCAGGAGACCGGCGAGCCCAGGAGCGAGACAGGCCAGCACGAGCACGGTCGGAACCAGCGTGGGCACCGTGGCGGCGATCCAGGCGAGCCGCGATCGCAGAGCGGGATGCAGCCCTCGAAACCACCGCGCCCGGAGACGCCAGGCAAGGGCCACGGCGAGCGAGGTCCCCGCGGCGAACGTCACCCAGGCGGTCGCGAGCAGACCCAGCACAGCGAGGGCGCCGCTCATCGCTTCTCTCCTGCGCGCCGTGCTCGAACGAGCGCCTCCAGCTCGGCGAGCGTCTCTTCGTCTGTACGCTCGGCCAGGTCGACGAAGGCGGAGGCGAGCAACGGAGCATCGACACCGGGAACCCGCTCGATGAGAGAGCCGAGCACCTCGGTGATCCACTCCCGCCGGGAGACTCGGGCCCGGTACTCGTAGGCGCGCCCCACTTTGCGGCGCTCGACCAACCCCTTGCGCACCAGGCGTTCCAGCGTCGAGTGGATCGTGTTGCGGGAGACGCTGCGCTCCGCGTGCACCCTCAGGTGCACAGCCGCGACACCTCCGGGCCCGTCCTCCCACAGCCGGTCGAGCACGGCGAGCTCGAGCGGGCCGAGCGCGATCTTGGTCGGTGACTTACTCAAGCTCCTGCTCGCGTCGATTCCACGATGACCACGAATCTACCATGCTCGGAAGAGGAGTTTCGCTAGCTGGGAGAGGGTGAGTTTGGTCATGGCTTGGTTTGGCTTTTCCTTCGGCTTGGAATTGTCGGAACTTCGTTGTCACCGTCTGGAGCTTCTCTACGAAGGTGTATTCCGGCCGGTAGCACGAAACTTCTGCCGCGCGATTGTCGATCAGTTCGTCGAGCTTGGAAGAGCCGTACTCGTACGCCCACGACGAGATAGGCAATGCTCTGCTCGGCTGGGTCTTGTCGAACCCGACTTCGAGCAAGATCCCTTCCTTGAGGCCCGGAACGGCGTCGTGCATGATCCAATAGTCCTTTCGTCCCCAGAGACGATCTCGAGCAGAGTCTTGAACTCTGGGTGGTCGTGAAGGAACTGCTTAGGCACTGACCGCACCCGTGAACTCGCTCACCTTCTTCTGTGTGGAATAGGTTCCGAACTTTGCTGCTGCCGTCAGGAGACTCTTTCGATCATACGAAGAGATCTGAGACTGCACGTTGTCCAGTAGCGCGTCGGGATCCTCGGCGAGCTTATTCAGGTTGTTGAGCATCTCAACGAGCAGGACTTCCTTGGTGAGCTTCTTGGGGACGTTCAGCTTCCGGTGAAAGAAGTAGCGGCGGTCATTGAGAAGAAACGGCCCGTGGCGTTTCTGATTGAGCACGGTACGGGTGTTGTAGAGCTGAGTCGTGCCCAGGCCCAAAGAGTTGAAGGTGTTCGGCGAGTAGGCCAAGAACTTGTCGGAGCGCAGAAACTTCTTGAGGAGTTCGTTCTCTTCGGCCGGAGCTTCTCCAAAGGACGAACTCTCCGGGCAGAGGTAGAGACCGCGCTGCAACTTCCGCAGCGAGCCCTCCTCAACGAGCTTCTTGAGATGCCTATCGAGGTTGGTTGAGAGGTCTGTGAGGTCGCGCCTTCGATAGACCTGTCCTGGCTTGAGGTGCTTTCGGAGTTTGTCCAGGGTGTTCTTGGCCAATTGGGTTGTCCTCTAAGTCGCTTCTGTAGGTTGGTCTTTTCGGCTGATGTGTCAATAAAATTAGTAAAATTTCATGTAATCCCAGGAGGAGGAATTTTTCGAAGGGGCGAGAGACTCCGTCCCCCTGGGGAGATTCGCACTGGGGGCCTTCCTGCGGATGAATCGCAGCGAGAACTCGTGCCGAAACTGCCC
>JAKSBN010000311.1 GCA_022361175.1 Pseudomonadota bacterium
ATGCGGTGCGCGCCGCGATCGACGACGCGCTCGGCGGTGCGCAGGAACCACGTCTCATGGCGCTGCAGGTCGATCAGCACGACCGTAGCCGTGCGGCGCATGCGGGCCAGCTGGCTCGTGACACGGAACTCGGAGCCCGTCAGCAGCCGCACCCCGTCGCGCAGCAGGGATAGGGAGGAGGCGAGGTTCTCGGCCGCACTCACGCACTGTTCGCTCGGGAGAACGCTCACCCGCCGTTCCGGATCGGCCAGCCGTTCGACGGCGGCCGCAAACACCTCGGGATCGGCGGCTTCGAGCGTCCGCCGCACGTTCTCCACTTCGACCGCCAGGGTGTGGCCCAGTACGTCGTCGCGCGGAGACACGCGAATGCGCTCGTGCGCGGGCCGCAGGCGTTCGGAGAGTTCCGCTCGGACGGCGGCCTGCAGGCCCACGAAGCCGTCGAAGCCCAGGCGTTCGGCCAGCCGTACCACACTCGGCCCGCTGGTGGCCGCCTTGCGGGCCACCTGGGCCACGGTGCCGAAGGCCACGACTTCGGGGTCGGCCGCCACGACCTCGGCGACGCGCAACTCGGCCGGAGGCAGCGAGCGGCGGGCGGATTGGATGGTGTCAGAAATGGACATTCCGCGCTTGGCTCCAGTCCGGAACAGATGTTACAGTAGCGCCGATCCGCTGCGGGGGCCAGCGCGCGGCACTCGGGGCCCGATGCTCGAGACCTGTTCTCGAGGCCCTGTGCTTGGAGGCGCGTTGCAACCTCGCGGCCCACACGAGGCGGCCCCCCAATGCCCATGGCGACTCCCTCTCCCCATCCGACCATCGAGCGCATCGAATTGGTGCCGCTGCAGGTGCCGTTCCGACCCGCCGTGCGGGAAGCCATGGCCAAGTCCGAGGGCGGGCTCGGCATGGCGATTCCCGCCGAGGAGCCCTGGACTTTCGGTGACTTCGTGATCGCCCGCCTGACGGCCGAGGACGGCACGGTCGGAGTGGGCGAAGCCTTCGTGTGGCTGCCCGAAACGGGAGTGCGTCCGGAAGAGCTGGTGGCGCAGATCGAGCACGGGCTCTCCCGTTACATCCTGGGCGAGAGCCCGTTCGCCGTCGATCGCATGCGCCGGCGCATGGACGACAACGTGGCCTGCTGCGACGTGGCCAAGGGGCTCGTCGACATGGCCTGCCACGATCTCGCAGGGCACCTGGGCAGCGCTTCGGTGAGTCAGCTCTTGGGCGGCGCCCAGGAATCCTGGCTGCCCCTGGCGGGTCTGATACCGCTGCTCGACGCGGACGCCATGGCGGACATGGCCCGCGCGTTCTGCGACGGCGGCAGCCGCAGCCTGCGGCTCAAGCTGGGCGTGGGCATCGAGCAGGACGTGCGCATTTGCGAGCGGGTGCGCGAGGCCGTCGGCCCCGACATCCGATTGCGGGTCGACTACAACCAGGCCTACTCGCCCGACCGCGCCGTGCAGGCCATTCGCGCCATCGCCCCGCACCGCATCGACTGCGTGGAGCAGCCGGTTCGCGCGGACGATTGGCTCGGCATGGCGCGCGTGCAGAGATCCGTGGACGTGCCGGTGATGGCGCACGAGGGGTGCTTCACGCTCCGCGACCAGATCGCCCTGGTCGAGCTGGGGGCGGTCCGCATCGTGGGAATCAACTCGGAGCGGCCCGGGGGCATCACCCAGGCGCTGCGGGCCATCGAGCTGGCCCGCGAGCGGGGCCTCGGGGTGGTGATCCACAATCAGCCCCTGGGCATTGCCTCGGCCATGCACGTCCACCTCGCGGCAGCGCGCTACGAGGTGTTGGGGCACGACATCGAACTCTTCGGCCACGTGATGTTCGAGGACGATCTGATCGTGGAGCCCCTGGAGATCGAGCGGGCGCGCATCCGCGTGCCCGACGGACCCGGCCTCGGTGTGACGCTCGACGAGGCCGCCCTCGATCGCTACGCCACCGCGGCCCCGACGGTACTGGAGCAGTCATGAGCGACGTTGGGACTCTCTACACGGGTGGGACGATCTGGACGCTCGATGCGGCGCAGCCCGACGCCGAAGCGATCGCGGTGCGCGACGGGCGGATTCTGGCGGTGGGCGACGCTTCGCTCTGCACCGACGTCCTGGGGCGGCGCCACGAGCGCGTCGACCTGCGCGGCGGCTGCCTGCTGCCCGGCTTCATCGACACGCACCTGCACCTGATCGGCATGCTCTACTTCGAGCAGAACGTCGACCTCCGGGAGGTGTCCGACATCGCCGGACTGCAGCGGGCGATGCGAGAGGCGGCGACCCAGTGCGACCCCGACGAGTGGGTGATCGGCCTCCAACTGGACGACGAGGCGCTGGCCGAGAAGCGGCTGCCGACCCGGCTCGAGCTGGACGAGGCGTGCTCGGAGCTGCCCGTCGTCATCCTGGAGCACGACGGTCACACCGCCATCGGGAATACCCGCGCGCTGGAGGCGGCCGGCATTCACCGGGACACGCCGGATCCGCCGGGCGGGCGCATCGACCGGGACGCCAACGGCGACCTGGCCGGGCCCTGCCGCGAGACCGCGGCCCAGGTGCTGCTGGGATCGATGCCCCCCGCGCGCCTGGACCGGCTGCGCGAGGCGGGCCAGCGCTGCTTCTCGCGCCTCTCGAGCTACGGCATCACGTCGGTCGGCGTCATCACACAGACGGACGAGGAAGGGCCTGCCGGCGAAGCGGGGCGGCTCGAGAGCCTGGCGCTCCAACTCCTGCTCGAGGAGATTCCCTTTCACCTGTATTCGATCGCGGTCGGCCGCACCATCGACGGGCCCTTGGCAGCCCGCAAGACGAGCCTCCACGACCCGGAGGCCGGGCACCGCGTGGGCGGCTACAAGATCTTCGCCGACGGCACCTTCGGCTCGTGCACGGCCTGCATGCACGAGCCGTTCTCGGACACCGGCCAGCAGGGCTTCATGACGCTGACCGAGGACGAGATCTTTGACCGCATGTGCGCCGCCGAGGACGCCGGGTTTCAGATCTGCGTGCACGCCATCGGGGACGCGGCGAACCGAGCTTGTGTGGATCTGTACGAGCGTCTCTTCGAGCGGCGGCCTTCCGCGGATCGCCGGCACCGGATCGAACACGCGTCGCTGCTGCCGCCGGAGCTCATCAAGCGCATGGCGGCACTGGGCGTCGCCGTCTCGACGCAGCCGCTGTTTCTGCGTTCGGAGTGCGCCTGGCTCGAGCGGCGGTTGGGCCCGGAGCGCATCCGCCAGGCTTACCCGTTTCGGAGCCTGATCGACGCCGGCGTGCGGCTGGCGGGCGCCTCGGACGCGCCGGTGGAGTCTCCGCGCGTCGTGGACGCAATCCACGCCTGCGTCACCCGACACGGGGTCGCCCCCGAAGAGGCAATCAGCGTGGAGGAGGCCGTCGGGCTGTTTACGTCCCAGGCGGCGGTACTCCAGTTCGAAGAGAACGAAAAGGGACGCCTGGTGCCGGGCCTGCGGGCCGACTTGGCGGTACTGTCCGAAGACCCGCGCCGGGTGGATCCAGAACGTCTGTGCGAACTGGAGGTCACCCGCACGGTGGTCGATGGAGTGTGCACGCACAGCGAGGAGAGCGCATGAGTGTGTCCGACTGCTTCTCCGCCACTTACGCGGACGCGCGCGAGAGGTTCGTCGCCACGTGCCGTGAGCGGGGGGTGGAGCCGGTGCCCTATCGGCACCCGCTGTGCGGTCCGGATGGCGCGCCGCTCTTCTTGGATGCGGCGCGCTTCGGTCCAGACGACGCGAGCCGCGTCGTGTTCGTGTCTTCGGGGACGCACGGGGTCGAGGGCTTCTGCGGCTCGGGGATCCAGGTGGCGCTGTTGCGCGAGGGGATCGCGGATCGCCTGCCCGAGGACGTCGCGCTGGTCCTGATCCACGCCGTCAACCCGTACGGCTTCGCGTGGCTGCGGCGCGTGAACGAGGACAACGTCGACATCAACCGCAACTTCCTCGACCACGGTGCGGGCGGGTATCCGGACAATCCGCTCTACGAGGAGATCTTCGACGCCCTCAACCCGACGGCCTACGCCGAAGCCGACGTTCAGCGCTGCTTGGCAGAGATCCTCGACTTCACCAAGCGCGTGGGCTCCACGGCCTCGTACCAGGCGTTGTCGGGAGGGCAGTACCGGCACCCGACGGGCATGCAGTACGGGGGCCAGGCGCCCGTGTGGTCCAACCGGACGCTGCGGCGCGTCTGGGACGAGCACTTGGCCGAGGCGAGGCTGGCGGTGCAGATCGACCTGCACTCGGGCCTGGGGCCGGAGGGGGTCGGACTGGTGCTCCAGACGGCTGCGGCCGAGAGCGCGGGCGGCAAGCTGGCCGCCGAGTGGTATCCCGACGTGATTCGTTCCGAGCCCGCGCAGGGCGAGCAGGCGGCGTTGGTCTCGGGGCTCTTGGGCGTCGGCCTCTGCGAGTCCTATCCGCTCCACGACGTGGTGGCCATCGTGCTCGAGTTCGGCACCCGCGAACAGCAGACCGTGATTCTGGCCACGCACGCGGACAACTGGCTGCACGCCCACGGCGATCCCAGCAGCAAGGAGGGGCGCCGCATCAAGGAGCGGATCCGCGACGCCTTCTACATCGACGCCGACGACTGGAAGGAGAAGGTGGTCGAGCGCGCCCGCCAGATCCTGGCGCAGACGTTCGAGGGCGTGCAGCGGGCGCCGGGCAAGTCCTAGACCAACGCAGTTGCTTGTACGTCGTGGGTGCGGCGAGGGGGCTGCGGCGAATGGCTCGCTGTGAACCGCGAGTCTCGCTTCTGTGCTGGAGTTGAGGGAAGATCCTGCCGCGTTCGACCGCGGTGAGGGCTGCGCTTGATTTCGCCTCCGCTCCCCTCGCCGCACCCGCTCGCGTGGTGCAAGGGCGGGGCAGAGCTTGAACGCCTCTCGCTTGCGCGGTGCGTGATCAACGACGGCTTTGGGGTCAGGCGTGGCGGGCGCGGGCGAGGGCCTCGAGGAAGGGGCGGACGTCGTCGGGGTGGCGGGCGTACTGGGCCAGGGCGAGGGAGGCGAGGGTGGCGCCCCGGTCGCGCAGGCGGTCCAACTCGTTGCGTACATGGGCCGGGTCGAGGCGGCCCGGGCTCTTGGCGGGGGCGATGGGAGCCCGGATGCCCAGGCCGTCGGGGTCGCGGCCGGCTTCGCGGAAGGCGGTGCGGAGCCGCTCGGCGCCGGCGAAGAGCTCGTCTTCGGGCACCAGGGGCATCCAGCCGTCTCCGAGTTCGACGATGCGCTGCAGGTTGGCGTCGGTCAGCCGCACTCCGAACCAGACGGGGACGCCGCCCGGTTGCGCGGGCTGCGGCAGACAGACGAGGTCGCGAAAGGACACGGTCGCCGACGCAAAGGACGCGGGGCTCTGGGTCCAGAGGACTTTGCAGGCCCGCAGCGTGTCGTCGAGACGCGCCGCCCGCTCGGCGAAGGGCACGCCGGCGCCGTCGAACTCTTCGCGCTGCCAGCCGGTGCCGACGCCCAGGTCGAGCCGGCCTCCGGACAGGACGTCCAGGGTGGCCAGCGTCTTGGCCAGCAGCAGGGGAGGGCGCAGCGGAGCGATGAGGACGCCGGTGCCGAGGCGCACGCGCCGCGTGGCGCCCGCCAGCACGGCCAGCGTCGTCAAGGGCTCGGGCCAGGGCTCGTCGTCGCCGAAGGGGAAGGCGCCGTAGGGGTAGCGGTCGGTGCGGGGGCCGATGGCCAGGTGGTCGGTGACCACCAGTTGGTCGATGCCCAGGTCGTCGGCGCTGCGCGCCAGCTCGAGGAGGCCCTCCAGGCGGTCTCCCATCAAGCGCGAGAGGCCCGAGACGATCACCGAGACCGGGATCCGGTCGCCCACCGACGCTCCGCTAGAAGGGTTGGAATTGGATGGGGAAGGTCCAGTAACCCTGCACGAAGTCGGTCACGAGGCGCTCTGCCCGATCCATCTGGAGTTCGAACTCGGGGATGCGCTTGAGCGTCTCCTCGATGCAGACCCGACCCTCCAGCTTGGCCACGTGGATCCCCAGGCACAGGTGCGTGCCGTGGCCGAACGAGAGGATGCGGGCCGGCTTGCGGTGGATGTCGAAGGCGTCCGGATTCTCGAATTCGCGCGGGTCGCGGTTGCCGGACGGGTAGAGGTAGAGGACCGGCTGGCCCGGCTTCAGCGTCTGGCCGTGGAGTGTCAGCTCCTTGGTGACCACCCGGCACAGGAACTGGGTGGGCATGTCGTAGCGGAGCATCTCCAGGAAGGCGTCGGGGACGAGGCCCGGAGCCGCCACCAGCTGGGCGCGCTGGTCGGGGTACTCACCCAGCCGCTGGATGGCGGTGGCGAAC
>JAKSBN010000072.1 GCA_022361175.1 Pseudomonadota bacterium
CGCGGGCCCGGGCGGCGTGGTCGCTGCCCTCGATCAGATGGCGCACGTCCCCCAACGTGCGCTGGACGAGCCCGCGCGCGCGCGACGACTCCGCTTCCGCCAGGCCCTGGCGCACCTGGTGCTCCAGATCGGCCAGCGGGCCGCGGGAGAGGCGGCGCTGGATGCGGGCGGGTTGACGCGCGAGCCACGCCCGGTAGTCGGCTCCGGATACCCGAATTCCGGACTCGGCCATGCGTGCCAAGGCCGTCCGGTCCTCCGGCACGTTGACACCGTGCAGCTGCAGCCGGCGCAGCAAGGAGGTGGAGTCGGGGGGGAGCTCTCCGGTGTCGTAGCCCGCATCGCGCAGGGTGCGCAGCAGCTCCAGCAGCGATTCGGGGACGTCGAGGTTGTCGGCGCCGATGTTGTGGCGGCCGGGCGGGTGGTTGTAGTACACGAGCGCCACGCGCTTCTGGGCCGGCGGTTTCTCGCGCAGCGCGACGAAGCGCGCGATGCGCTGGGCCAGGGCGCCGATCTCCGAAGCTTCACTCTGCAGGGGCCGCATGCGCAGCCCGGTCCTCGGGTCGTCGCGCACTTCGCCGGCGGTGGCCAGCACGTGGGGCTGACCCACGCCCTGGATCTCCGGCATGGCCACGCGGTAGTGCACGCTGTCGGGATTGAGGCCGCTGCCCGAGAGCCGCCACTGGGTCCGGGACTGGTCCCGCAGGCGCAGGGCCTTGAAGACCGGCACGTCCAAGGCGCGCAGCGCCCGCGTGGCCTCGTCGCGGCCGCTGCCTCCGCCCACCACGAAGTCCTGCATCACCACCAGCGCCTGCCACTTCGCACCGAGCTGGGGAAGCGCCTGCAGCGCGGCCACGCTGGGTTCGCCCCAGCGGGCCAGCAGGCCCAGGCAGCCCAGCTGGCGTTGCTCGAGCGCGCCGCACAGCTCCGTGAGAACCGCCGCATCCCCCGCGCCGTCGCCGGCGTCGTAGTCCAGCACCGCGACGAGCCCGCGTGGCGCGGTCAGCGAGAGCTCGGAGCGCTCGCGCACGCGGCCTCCCTGCCAGAAGCGCAGCGCGGGGCGCGGCCGGACGGGAGGCGCGACCACCTGGGGATCGTGGCGCGCCAGGCTCCAGGCCAGCAGACCGGCGACGTTGCGCGTCCCGCGCGCCAGCCAGTAGGTGCGCGCCGTCAGCCAGGGGGCGGCCGGCGGGTACTCGCGCGCCAGCTCCGCGGCGCGCGCCGCGACGTCCTCGGCGACCCCCAACGCCGTCGTCCACCGCGTCAGCATCTCGGGGTCCGCGTTCGCGAAGATGCGCACGCCGTCCAATCGCGTGCGGCGGGTCAGCCGCAGGTCCCCGTGCAGCGACAGCACGCTGGCGGCCGCGGGCGGGGGAGACGTGTCGAGCAAGCGCGCAAGCCGATCGACCTCTGGGCCGAAGACCGCCAGCAGCAGCACGCAGTCGGCGCGATGCCAAAGCGCGGCGACTTCGGCATCGGAGAGCGAGGCCAGCTGTTCGGGCGTGCGCAGGAGGATCTCGTGCCGTTCCGCCTCCGGCCCCCAACCCGAAACGGCGGCCAACAGCTGCGGCGCCGAGCGCTCGGAAACCACGGCTACCAAGCGCGCGGCGTGGCTCGGTGCGGCCAGCAGCGAAGACACTGCCAGGCAGCCCAGAGCGATGGTGGCCCTCGCGCGCAGCGAGGCTTCCGCAAGCGGAGTACGTCGGTTCATCCTGGCCGCCAGGACGAGAGGGGGAACAGCGGCCGAGGCTCGACTGCGCCCGCTCGTCCATTCCCGGGACAGCAGGTTGCGTCGGTCTGGGCAGGTCTCCGGGCTCGCGACCCTGTCCCGCACCGCCTTCCCGGGCTCGCGAGTCGTTGCTCGCTGCGCCAGTGGCCTGTGGTGCGGGCGTTCGGCCGCCTACCGTGGCGGGTCCGCGTCGGCTTTTGACCGACTTCCCTCTTCGCTCGCGACTTTTGCCGCGCGCTTGTTTCCAGCGGCGAGTACGCCGCCTTCAACCCAGATCGATGATGTCGCCGCGCATGCTGTGCGACGCCACGCGCTTTGTCAAGGCACCGCTTGCAACCGCGCGCGCGTCACGGTAGGCGTGGGGCCGTTTCCGCCATCGCGACGTTCGCGAGATCGAGGACGCATGCTCACACCCCAAGAGGCCGAGGCGAGTGCGCGCGAGCGCCAGCGCCAGCTGCTCAAACCCCTGGGAAGTCTGGGGAAGTTGGAAGCGTTGGCCATCGATCTGGCGCGCATCCAGCGGACGCGAAGGCCTGCCGCACGACCCGCTGCGGTGTTGCTCTTCGCGTCCGACCATCCGGTCTGGAAGCACGAAGTATCGGCGTATCCACAGGCAGCCACGGCGATGATGATGACCGCGTTCGCCTCGGGCGGCGCGGCCTGCGCCACGCTCGCGCGGGCGCTGGGTCTGCCGCTCCAGGTCGTCGACGTCGGCGTCGCGGAGGCGTACTCCACGCCTCGGGGGGGCTCCGTCGTCTTGCGCCGGGAATCCGTCGCCGATGCGGAGACGGGCGATCTGCGCACCGAGGACGCCATGTCGGAGAGTGTGTGCGCGGAGGCGCGGGAGGCGGGACGCCGGGCGATCGACGCGCTCGGAAACGAAGTGCACGTCCTCGTCTTGGGCGAGATGGGTATCGCGAACACGACGCCGGCAGCGGCACTGGCGGCACACGTCCTGGGGCTGCCGGCGGAAGCGCTGGTGGGGCCGGGAACCGGTCTCGATGCCGCCGGCCTCGAGCGCAAGCGGCGGGTGGTGGCCGACGCGCTGGCGCGAGTCGCCGGTACCGCGGCCGACGCCGCGCTCCAGCGACTGGGCGGCCGCGAGATCGCCGCCCTGGTCGGCGCCATCGAGCGCGCGGCCGAGCGGAGGCAGACGGTGCTCGTGGACGGATTCATCGTCTCCGCCGCCGCGTTGTACGCCGTCACCGAGAGACCGGAAGTCCGAGACGTCCTGATTTTCTCCCACTGTTCCGCCGAGCCGGGCCACGCGCGCGTGCTCGAGCGGCTGGCGGCGTCGGCGCTCCTCGATCTCGGTCTGCGCCTGGGTGAAGCGAGTGGCGCGCTCACCGCGTTTCCCCTGCTCGAGTTGGCGTGCCGCGTCCATGCGGAGATGTGGACCTTCGACGACGCGGCGCGCGCCGTTGGCGGCACGGGGTCGGAGCGGTGAACGGCCTCGGCGTGCGCGCCCTGCGGGCCGGGTTCGTGTTCTTGACGCGCGTGCCGGTTGGCGGATTCCCCTATAGCGAGCGCGAGTGGAAATGGGCGGCCGCGAGCTTTCCCGCGGTGGGCGCTTGCGTGGGGCTGGTGATGGCGACGGCGTGGTTGGCGGCCGCGCCCGTGGATCCCGTCCTGGGAGCCTTTGCGGCGGTGGGAGCCGGTCTGCTGGCGACGGGCGCGCTGCACGAAGACGGCCTCGCCGACACGGCGGACGCGCTGGGGGGGGCGCACGGGGACCGGGCGCGGCTCTTCGAGATCCTGAAGGACAGCCGCGTCGGAAGCTACGGCGCGCTGGCGATCGCGTTCTCGATTGGAGTCCGGGTCGCACTGCTGACGCTGTTGGACGAACGCGCCCCCGGCGCTCTCGTCCTATCGCAGGCGCTCTCCCGCCTCCCGCCGCTGGTCCTCCTGGCTGGGCTGCCCTACGCGACGCCTCCGAACGCCGCCCGCAGCGGGGCGGTCGTGCGGGGCGGCCCGCTGCAGGCCGGCGTCGGGCTGCTGCTCGCGCTCGGCGTACTGGGGGGCTGGGCACTCTGGACCGGTGCGTTCTGGACTGCCGTCGAGGTCCTCGTAGGGCTGGCGCTAGTGACGCTGGCGGCGGGCGCCTACTTCCGCCACCGCGTAGGCGGTGTGACGGGCGATCTGCTCGGGGCCGTCCAGCAGGTGTCCGAGTGGCTCGTGCTGATCGCGGTCCTGAGGAGCGCGGGCGCGTGAATCCCGTCTGGGTGCGGCACGCACCGGTCCGTGTCTCCGGCCTCTGCTACGGCCGCTGCGACGTCCCCACCGCGCTGCCCGCGCGAGCGGCCGCGGCGGTCGTGCAGGCCCGGCTGCCCGCGCGCTCGTGGCAGCGCGTGTGGACGTCGCCCATTTCCCGCTGCTTCGAGCTGGCCGTCGTGCTCGCCCACGCGCTCGACGCGGAGCTGCGTCCCGACCCTCGCTTGGCCGAGCTCGACTACGGCAAGTGGGAGGGGCGGCTCTGGGAGGAGATTCGCGACTCGGAGGCGGGGGCGTACACGAGCTGGATGGCCGATTGGCAGCGGCAGGCGCCACCGGAGGGGGAGTCGGCGCCAGAGCTGCAGGCGAGAGTGTGTCACTGGCGCGCAGAAGTCGAGCCGCGGCCGGAGGACTTGGTCGTGGCCCACGCCGGCGTCATTCGGGCGTGGTTGGCCGGCCTGCCGGGAGGCTCCTGGATGCAGGCCATGAGCCGGGAGATTCCGTTTCTCCGACCGTTGGAGATCGACGACGACGGACGCTTCGCGCGGCCCTGAGACCGGCGGCCTCGTGTTACGCTCGGGGCTGATGCGGACGGAGGGGCGCGCATGGGCCTCGAGGTCATCGGAGCCGGGTTCGGACGGACGGGGACGCTGTCGCTGAAGGCGGCACTCGAGCAGCTGGGCTTCCAGAAGTGCCACCACATGATGGAGGTCTTCAAGGATCCGGTGCAGATCGACCACTGGCACGCCGTTTCGAGGGGCGAGCCCGTCGACTGGAACCGGGTCTTCGACGGCTATCGCGCCAGTTGTGACTTCCCCTCCAGCGTCTACTGGGAGGAGCTCCATCGGCACTTCCCCGACAGCAAGGTCGTCTTGACCGTGCGCGATCCGGACAAGGGGTATCGCAGCGTATCCGACACCATCTACCCGCTCTCACTCGAGATCCCCGGCTGGCTGAAGCTGCTGATTCCGCGGCTTCGCAAGGGCGACGAGATGGTCATGGGCATCGTGTGGAACGGTCTTTTCGGCGGCCGCTTCTCCGACCGGGAGCACGCGCTGCGCGTCTTCCGAGAGCACGCCGAGCGCGTCCAACAGCGCGTGGGTTCGGACCGTCTGCTGGTGTTCGAGCCGAAGGACGGCTGGGAGCCGCTGTGTCGTTTCCTGGGGGTGCCGGTCCCCGACGGCCCGTTTCCGCACCTGAACGAGGCGGCGTCCATGAGGCGCCTGCGGCGCGTCTTGGCGGGGCTCCGCTGGCTGCCCTGGCTGCTGCCCGTCGCCGCGGTGGCGGCACTTTTTCTTTCCTGACCACGAGATGAAGCATGCGGCCATGTGGGGGCAACCCGCCCACGGCGTGACCGCTTGGCACACCACGAGGGGGCGTCTCGAATGAAGAACTATGCGCTTGTCTACCCCATGTTCGCGATGGTGGGGATCACCTTCGCAGTCCTGGTATCGCTCTTCCGCACGCGCGCGCGGTTCGTGCGCGCAGGAGAGGTGAATGCCGCCTATTTCAAGACGTACCAGGGGGGTGTCGAGCCCGAGGCTTCGGCCAAGCTGGCGCGCCACTTCGCGAACATCTTCGAGGCGCCGACGCTCTTCTACGTCGCCTGTCTGGCGGCCATGATCGCGGGACAGGCCACGACGTTGGTTCTGGTCCTCGCCTGGGCATACGTCGCGTTGCGGGCCACGCACGCCTTGATCCACACCGGCGCCAACAAGCTGAACCACCGGATCGCCGTCTACTTCTCGAGTTGGGCGGTTCTGCTGCTGCTCTGGATCTGCATCGTCGCGGGCGTCTCGCTTTGAACGCGAGACACGAGAACGTCTGGCGGCCATCGCCGTCGTTCAGCGAGTTGCAACGCGTCGAGATGGGCACGCCGCCGTGGCGGAAATCCTGCTAGCCTCGCTGTTCGCTCCCAGAGCGCCCTGCGCGAGGCGATCTTCGTTGCGTGGCGGCGCGCTCACTTCGTGGTGGACAAAGACCCAAGATGAACAGCCTTGAAGAGACTGCGCCGGCCTTCGTTGCCATGGCACACCGTATTGTGTGGGGATCTATAGCCACGGTAGACGCGAAGGGCCGTCCGCGCTCGCGCGTGTTGCACCCGATCTGGGAGTGGGACGGGAACGAGCTGGTCGGCTGGGTCGGCACCGGTCCGACGCCCACCAAGCGCGCCCATCTGGACGCCAGCCCCTTCGCCTCCATCAACTACTGGGAGCCGGGCCAGGACACCTGCGTTGCCGAGTGCCGCGCGACTTGGTGTTTCGACGTGGAGACGCGCAAGCGCATCTGGGAGGCCTACAAGAGCGCCCCGCCGCCGCTCGGCTACGACCCGGCGATCATCCCGGTGTGGACGGCTCCCGAGGCCGACACCTTCGCGGTCCTGCGCTTCGATCCCTGGCGAGTGCGGGTCTTCCCGGGCTCGGCCCTGGCGGGCCAGACGGAGGGCGTTCGGGTCTGGCAGGCCGGAGGGAGCTAGCGACGTGGTCCAGTACGTCGACGGGATCATCCCTCTCCTGGCCGGGATCTGGATGACCGCGGTCGGCTACCGGTACATCGCGCCTCCCGGTCGCGACGCTTCGGACCGGGAGGCGTGGTTGCGGCGTTTCGGGGGGTGGTTCCGGGTCGGAGGCCCCGCCTTGATCTTGATCTCCGTGCTGCTGATGGCGCTGACGCACTTCCGCAGCCAATAGCGCCGTGGCCGGCGCGCCCGCCTAGTTTCCGAAGTCCCAGGAATCGCCGGCGTGGTACTGCTTCAGGACGTTCTTGGCGATCAGGATCTTGTGCACCTCGTCGGGGCCGTCGGCCAGACGCAGCGTTCGCGCGCCCTGGTACATGGCGGCCAGAGGGAGGTCCCCCGAGACCCCCGCAGCTCCCCAGACCTGGATGGCCCGGTCGGCGACCCGGTGGAACGCCTCCGGCACGAAGATCTTGAGCGCCGAGATGTCGGTGCGGGCGTCCCCGCCGCTGTCCATCTTCTCGGCCGTGTGGATGGTCATGAGCCGCGCGGCCTGGATGTCGATGTACGAGTCGGCGATGAAGCCCTGGATGAACTGCTTCGTCTCCAGCAGGCCGCCGTGCACCTCGCGGTTCATGGCGCGGTCCACCATCAAGTCGAAGGCGCGCCACATCTGGCCCACGGAGTTCATGCAGTGATACACGCGGCCGGCGCCCAGCCGGTCCTGGGCCGCCTGGTGGCCGGAGCCCGTTTGGCCCAGCTGATTCTCCAGCGGCACGCGCACGTTGTCGTAGATGATCTCGCAGTGGTCGCTGGGGCGGCCCCAGACCGCCACGCCGCGCACGACGTTCACGCCGGGCGTGTCGGTGGGGACGATGATCTGGGTCATCTTGCCGTTGCGATCGCCGTCGTCGCTGGGGTCGTCGGTGCGGCACATGACGATCAGGAAGTCGGCGCGCTTCCCGTTCGAGGTGAACCACTTGTGGCCGTTGATGACCCACTCGCTGCCCTCGCGGCGCGCGGTCGTCTTGATGGAGCGGGGATCGGAGCCGGCGTTGTCCGGCTCGGTCATGGAGAAGCCCGACTCCAGCTTGCCCTCGGTGAGCGGCACCAGCCACTTCTGCTTCTGCTCTTCGGTGCCGTACTTGAGCAGGATCTTCTGATTGCCGGAGTTGGGGGCGACCACGCCGAAGAGAGAGGCCGCGCCGATGCTGTACGCCAGCACCTCGTTCATGTAGGCGTGCTCCAGGAAGCTCAGGCCGCAACCGCCGTACTCTTCGGGCAGGTGGGGCGCCCACAGCCCGGCCTGCTTCACCTTGGCCTGAATCTCGTGCCGCAGCTCCCGGGCCTTCTGCTTCTCGTTCTCGCTGACGTTCTCCTGGTTCCAGACCCACAGCCGGTTCTCGTTGGGCAGGATCTCGCGGTTGACGATCTCGGCCGTCAGCAGGCGAATCTGGTTGATGCGGTCGGACAAGGTGGAAATCGGCTGGACGTTCATGGCCATGGCGGAACCTCGTGGCGGCTGCGGGGGAGCTCGAGGACGTCCTCGAGCGATTCGTGTCGGGAAGCGACGCAGTGCGTCTAGTCGAACTGCACGTCCACGTGCGCGGCCTGGTCGAGGAAGGCCTGGAGGAACCCCAGTGTGTCTCGCCCCAGATCGAGCCCGTCGGGCGCTTCGGAGCATAGCTCGATGCGGCCCCGCTCGACCAACGCCTCGAGCGTGTGCTCGCCATCGGCGCCCTGCGAGTCGCGGATGGACTGGATGGCCTCGCGCCACGTCTCCGGCGGGCCGGTCAGAAAGAAGTCCAGGTCCAGCGTGTTGCCACCCCCCGCAACCGCCGCGCAGTCGCGGCCGTCGAACTCCAGGACGTAGAGCTTGTCGCCGATGGCGAAGCCGCAGTAGGCCTCGCTCGGAGCGACGGCCTCCATGCTGGCGGGGTGGTTGGCCACCTGCTGCTTCAATTCCTGAAAGAACTCGACGGACGGAAAGCGGACGGACATGCAAGTCTCCCTTCGAGGCTGGAGCTCCAGAGCTGCAAGCCACGTGCCTGAGGTGGGGCGGAATGGCCGGGGGGCGAGGAGAGGTGTGGCGATCGCCGCCGCCGCCGCATGAGGCGCTTCGTCCCACTGGCGCACGGCGGGCCGGGGTCGGAAGCCCCACCTCGGGCCGACACGTCGGCAGTAGAGCGGCGTGGGAGGCGGAGGGTTCAGTCCGGTGCCCCGTGCCGTGGCGCATGGCAGTACGTACACGCGCCCGCGACGACACCCGCGAAATAGTAGTTGGGGGGCTCCTTGCGCGCCGAGGACAGCGCGCGGTCGATGTCGTGCTGGAGCCGGTCGGCGTGGAGGCGAATGCGCGGGTGGTTGGTGTGGGCTCGCCGCTTCAGCTGATGCGCCAGCGACTGCATCCGCGAGAGAATCGCCACCACGTCCTCCCGCTGGTTCGGTGGCGCGCCTTCGCCGCGCCGCAGCGCCTGGTCGAGTGCGTCCACTTCGGAGGCCAGGGCGCCCATGGCGGTTTGGACGTCCTGCTTCGTGATGTAGTGAAAGTCGGGCGGGTAGGTGAGGTCGCGAAGGTTCTCGAGCGACGGTCCCGCGCAGGCCGCGATCAGGAGGAGCCCACCCACGGCAGATTGGATCGTCCGCATGGCTCTTCCTTTCGTGCTTCGGCTCGCGCCGCTGCGAAATCTATTTGCACGACCGGTGCCAAAGCGGGGACCCGCCAGGCAGGTGCTACGTCGCCGGACGGCTTGATCGGGCACCATCGGTGTGATCTAATGAATATTCCACGACTCGAGAGATTGCGTAATGAATGTTTCAGATTCGATTTCCGCCCCGGGCGGACCGATCGGACCGGCCGTGCTGGAGTACCGGGATTGGAGCCGCGATCCGGCTGCCATCGCCGGTCGGCTCGGCATCTCGAGGGAAGCGATGGAGCTCTACCTGGCGAGCGAGATCGTCGACCTGCACGTGGACTCGTTCATCTGGACGCGGCTCTTCGGCTACGACGTGACCAAGCGCCACGGCCACGGGGCCTTCGGGGCAAGCGTCTACAGCCAGGTGGATCTGCCGCGCCTGCGCGAAGCGCGCGTCGGCGGGGCGATGTGGGTCATCACCACGAACCCCTGGCGCAATCGCTCCAAGCGTCCGGAGATCTTCGTGCGCAACCTCCGACGCCTGACGCGGGTGCTCCAGTCGCAACCGTCGGAGGTCGCCCTGGTGCGAAACCTGACGGAGTATCGACGCGCTCGCGCCGCGGGCCTGCACGCGGCCTTCATCGGGGTGCAAGGCGGCAACGCCCTCGATCGGGACTTGGACGCGCTGGATCTGATCCCCGACGATTCGGTGCTGCGCATCACGGTGCTGCACGGCAACAGCTCGGACCTCGGCGCCACCTCGACGCCCTACCGCGGCAAGCCGCCGGACGAGGGTCTCACCCACCTGGGGCGCGACTACGTGAAGCGGCTCGACGAGAAGCGCATCTTCGTGGACCTGGCCCACATCAGCCGGCGCAGCTTCTTCGACGCCGTCGAGGTCCACGACCCGAGCCTGCCGCTGATCGTGACCCACACGGGAGTCAAGGGCGTCTTCCCGCACTGGCGCAATCTCGACGACGAGCAGCTGCGCGCCATCGCCGCATCGGGTGGGACGGTCGGCGTCATGTATCACCGCCCGTTCCTCGGGAGGCCCCAGGAAGCGGTCGACACTCACTGCGTCGTCGACCACCTGGAGCACATCGTGAAGACGGTCGGCGAGGACCACGCCTCCCTCGGAAGTGACTGGGACGGGGCCATCCGGACGCCGCGAGACATGCCCACCTGCCTCGAGCTGCCGCGGCTGGTCGAGCGCATGCTGGGGCGGGGCTGGTCCCCCGACCGCGTGCGGAAGATCCTCTCCGGCAACTTCCTGCGCACTCTGGGCGCGCTACGCGGCGATGCCGAGCCGCGATCGTGATGGCCGCGACCGAAGCTGCCGCCCCGCCGCGGACCCCGCTGCTCTTCGACGCCGTGCCCCAGCTGGCGAAGCGGGTGCCCTGGTGCGGACTCGGGCTCCAGCACTCGGCCGTGCAGCCGCTGGAGGTGCTGGGGCGGGCGATCGGGCACTCGAGCCTGTGGATCAAGCGCGACGATCAGATCTCGTCGGTCTACGGCGGCAGCAAGGCCCGCAAGCTGGAGTTCCTGCTGGCCGAGGCGGTCGAGCGCGGAAGCGATGAGGTGATCGCCGTCGGCACCACCGCTTCGCACCAGTGCGTGTCGAACGCGGCTTTCTGTCCGGGGCTGGGACTGCGCGCCGTCTCCTTCGTGGCGGCCCAGCCGCTGACGCCGGCCGTGCGCCGCAACCTGCTGTTGAACCGCTACTTCGGCGCGGAGGTGGTGGCGGCCCCCGACTACGAGGTGCTGGCGGCGCTCGTCGGCGAGCGCCTAAAGGCGAACCGGCGTGCCTACTTCACGGCGCCGGGCGGCGGCACGCCCCTCGGCACCCTGGG
This sequence comes from Pseudomonadota bacterium, assembly GCA_022361175.1. Taxonomy (GTDB): domain Bacteria; phylum Myxococcota_A; class UBA9160; order UBA9160; family UBA4427; genus JAKSBN01. Next base: position 10,879 of record JAKSBN010000072.1, read on the forward strand.
CTTCGTCGAAGCCGCGTTGGAGCTGGCCCTGCAAGTGGAGCGCGGGCTCTTGCCCCGGCCGGACCGCATCTTCATCGCGGGGGGCAGCACCGGCAGTGCCGCGGGCCTGGCGCTGGGCCTGCGGCTGGCCGGTCTCGACACCGAAGTGCACCTGGTGCAGGTATCCGACCCCGCGTTTTGCAGCGAGGAGATACTGGCGGGCCTGGAACGCGACACCGCGACGCTGCTGCGGGAGCGGATTCCGGAGCTGAAGCCCACGCAGGCCCTGCGGCCTCCGACCTTCGACACCAGCGTGCACGCGCCCGGCTACGCGGTGCCGACGCAGGTGGCGCTCGACGCGCTTCGACTGACGCGCGAGCTCGAGGGGATCGAGCTGGATCTCTGCTACACGGCCAAGGTGATGGCGGCGCTTCGCGCCTACGTGAAGGCGGGTGGCGACGCCGCCCAGCGCGAGTCGATTCTCTTCTGGCACACCGCCAATGGCCGCGATTTCTCGTCCGAGCTGTGCGGGATCGACTACCGCCAGCTGCCGTCCGGCGTGCACCCGGCCTTCGAGGATCCCCTGCCGTCGTTCGGGTTGGGCGCCGACTACCGCCGGGAGTGCGAGAACGCGTAGCGCTCAGTCCGGCGCGTCCTGAAACCGCACTACCGCCGCGTAGTCGCCCAGCGCCCGCATCTGCTCCGCCGTCAGGCCCTGCCGGCGATCGAAGTCGATGTCGAACATGCGCGGGATGAAGGCGGCGCGACGAAAGGAGCGCCCGACGCGGGTCCGGTACTCGTCGGAACCGGGCTGGAGCACTTCACCCAGCACGCGGCGGGTACGGCCGCGCAGTCGCAGCTCGGCGGGCCAGGGCTGGCGGAAGTTGCGCCACCAACGGCGGTTGCGGGCGTTGGAGACCAGCACGACCACGGCGTCGCCCTGGTCGTGGTAGCCGACCGGGAAGCGAAGGCGCCGGCCGCTCTTGCGCCCGGCGAGCGTCACGGTCATCAGCCCGGGGCTCGCCAGGTGGTGCAGTCCCGGCGTGTGCAGCAGGCCCACCACCAGCGGGTTCAGTCGATCCATGACGGCGAGGTAGCGGGGCGGTTTCACTGGCTTCGCGCCTCGGCGGTCCGCTTCAGGTCGGCGTTCATGCGCGCCAGCCCCGCATCGATGCGGGGGCGGTAGAGGCGTTCGACCAGGCCGGCCAGGGGGCCCTCCATGATTTCGTGGTGGCGAAAGTGGGTGGCGCCGTTGCCGACGGGTTCCAGCAGCCGACAGCGGGTGCCGCGGGCCAGGAAGCCGTACCAGTTGAGCGAGTGCCAACACAGGGCGCGCTCGCGGTCGAGCCGCGTCACGCGATTGGACACGATGCGGACCTCGTCACCCAGCTGTGCGTCGATCGTGACCACCCCGCCTTCGCGCAGCTCGCCTTCGGCGCGGGGCGAGTAGGAGTTCCAGTCCGGATAGGCGTCGAGATCCGTCAGCACCGCCCACACGGCCGTGGGCGGCGCTTCGATGGTGACGACCGCCTCCGTTTCCCACGATCCGCAGGCCAGGGCGCCGACCGACGCGCACACCGCGGCGACACGGATCACGACGCGTTCCCGGTGGGCGTGGCGCGGCCCTTCTCCTTGCGAGGCTCTTGCAGCACGCCCCCCACCACCAGCTCGCCCAACGCGTGGACGGGCGCCAGCACGTCGTTCAGGTAGTCGGGCCCCTTGGCGGTGGGGAGAAACCAGCCGGTGGGGCACATGGTGAGGATCTCCACGAAGGAGAAGCCGTCGCCCCGCAGCTGGTGCTCGAAGGCGCGCTTCAGCATCCGCCGTGTCCGCTGAATGGCCTTGGCGTCGTGCACCGAGCCCCGCGCGGCGTAGCCGGTGCCGCCCAGCCGCGCAATCAGGTCGGCCACCAGGATGGGGTGACCGTGGTAGTCGGCGTCGCGGCCGTCCAGTGTGTTCTTGGTGCGCTGGCCCAGCACCGTGGTGGCCGTCATGTGGCCCCCCGTTTCACCGAAGACCCCGTTGTTGAGCAGCACGCAGGTCACGCTCTCGCCGCGCGCCGCGGTGTGCAGCACCTCCTGCAGGCCTTCGTTCACCATGTCGCCGTCGCCCTGGAGCGTGAAGACGAGGTTCTCGGGGCGCATGCGCTTGGCGCCCGTGGCGACGGACGGCGCGCGGCCGTGCAGGGCCTGGATGAGGTCCACGTCGATCAGGGGGGTGAGAGCGGTGTAGCAGCCGATGCCCACGACACCGATGGAACGCTCGGCCGCGCCGAGCTCTTCGATGCACTCCAGCAGGAGCCGCAGCGCCACCGGCTCGCCGCACCCCGGGCACAAGTCGTGGTCGCCGCGCAGCTGCAGCGCGGGGTGGAAGGATCCGGTCTGGCGGGCCGGGCGCTCGGGCCGCGCGTCGGTGTCGAGGGCGTCACTCACGGGGTCGCCTCCTGCAGCGCGGTCTCCACACGACCGCGGATCACCTGGGCATCCAAGAGCGGTCCGACGCCGAAGCCGGCGGCGTCGGTGGAGATGCCGCCGATGGGAACGACCGGCGCGCGCCCCAGCACGGCCAGGCGCACGTCGTCGATCATCTGGCCGGCGTTCTGCTCCAGGCACGCGACCCGGCGCACGCCCGCGGCTGCCTCGGCCAGGGCCGCAGACGGGAAGGGCCAGAGCGTGATCGGGCGGAAGAGCCCCACGCGCACGCCCTCGGCGCGCAGCTGGCGCACCACGTAGCGGGCGAAGCGGGCCAGCGTTCCGAACGCGACGATCAAGAGCTCGGCGTCGTCGGTGCCCTCCGCTTCGAAGCGCACCTCGCTGGCCTCGATGCGCTCGGTCTTCTCCTGCAGCCGCTGCCAGAAGGAGTCGGGGTCGATGCCCTTGGTGCCCTTCGTCATGCCGATGGAGTTGACGTTGCGCGAGCGGCCGCTGCCGCCGAGCGAGCCGTCGACGGCCCAGTCCTTCGCGGGCGTCGGCCCGAAGTCGACGGCGGCGATCTCGACGGCCTCGCTGGTGTGGGCCAGCAGGTAGTCGCCGTAGATCAGCACCGGGTGGCGCCAGTGGTCGGCGCGGTCAAAGGCCAGCTGGGTCAAGCCCACCGCCTCGGCGGCGTCGATGGGGGCCAGCACCAGGTGGCGGTAGTCGCCGTGGCCGCCGCCGCGGGTGGCCTGGAAGTAGTCTCCCTGGCCGCGCGCCATGTTGAACACCACCAGCGGGACCTCGGCGCGCGTGATCTCCGCCAGCGACTCCTGCATCAGCGAGAGTCCCTGGCCGGTGGAGCCGGTGGCGGCGCGCGCGCCGGTGGCCGCGGCGCCCCAGGCCATGCCGATGGCCTCGATCTCGCTCTCCGCGTTGATGCACACCCCACCGGCGGCCGGCAGCTGCCGGGCGAAGCCCTCCAGCAGTTCGGTGAAGGGCGTCATGGGATAGCCCGCGAAGAAGCGGCAGCCCGCCGCCAGGGCGGCGCGGGCGACGGCTTCGGAGCCTTCCAGGAGTTCGCGGCTCACGGTGCCTCCGGGTGGTGAAGGGGGTCTTCGTAGCGGAAGACCTCGAAGCAGAAGTCGGGACACACCAGGAGGCACGCGCCGCAGCCCGTGCAGCCCGGGAGCAGCTCGGGGTAGGGCACGCCGGTGCGGTTGCGCGCCGTGGACATGCGCAACACGTTGGGCGGGCAGGCCGGGACGCACAGCTCGCAGCCCTTGCAGCGCTCGCGGTCGATGACGACCGTGCCGCGGGAGACGACGTCGCTCATGCGACCGCCTGGGCCGGCCAGGCCGGGGGCGCAGCGGCGGGTGCGGCGGCGAACCCGGCGCGCAGGGCCTCGGTGTTCTTCGGCAGATGCTCTTGGCGGTAGGGCGGCAGGCACGCCGCCAGGGCCCCGCACAGCGCGTCTAGCCCCACCAAGCCCGTGCCGCCGCAGAACGCCGCTACCAGGACCAGAGCCGCCGCCACCGGCGCGCCGCAGTCGCTGGCCAACTGGGCCGCCGGCACCTCGAACTTCTGCACGCCCTCGGGCAACGCCTCGTCGAAGCGGGTCGGGTCGGTCCACACCAGCGAGCCCGCGGTGAGCTTCGCGCGCACCGGGGCCCAGAACCGCGGGTGCACCACCAGCGCCGACCACACCCGCGACACGATGGGCGGCGAGTGGAGCGGCGCGTCGCCCACCACCACGACCGACTCGGTGTTGCCGCCGCGCATGGTGCCGCCGTACGTGCCGAGCGACAGCACGTGCCGGCCTTCCAGCGTGGCCGCGCGGGCCAGCAGGGCGGCCGCTAGCTGGACGCCCTGGCCCCCGATGCCGGCGAGCATCACCTCACGTTCCACGCTCGACTCCTTCCGGGTCGGAGGCGCCGAGCCCCGCCAGCGCAAAGGCCTGGAGTCGCGCGGCGCCGGCGGCGGAGGCCTCGCGCCGTTCGAGCAGGCGCGACTGCATCCACCCCATGGCCAGGTGGTAGAGCGCTTCCGCGTCGCGCTCGGGATCGGCGGCGGGGAGCGCCCCCGCCTCGCGCGCCGCGGCGATCGCGGCCTGCAGCGGCTCCGTCAGGCGCCGTTCCGACTGAGTCACCTCGTCCGGAAAGGCGTCGGCCAGCCGCCCGCGAGCCAACACGAACGGCCGCGTGGCGGTGGCCGCCTCCGCGTCCAACGCCTGTTGCAGCATGCCCTGGATCCAGGCGCGCACGGCCGCCACCGGGTCGCCGGCCTTCGCCATCTGGTGCTCCAAGTAGCCGGCCAGCTGCTGGACGCCGGTGTCGAGCACCGCCACCAGCAGCTCGTGCTTCGAGCGAAAGTGCTTGTAGAAGGCCTGATTGGAGAGACCGGCCGCCGCCACGATCTCGCTCACCCGCGGCTCCAGCTCACCGCGGGTGCGAATCAGCTCGAAGGTGGCGGTCACCAGGCGCTCGATCTCGTCCGCGTAGGTGGCCCGCTGCCGGGCGAGCGAGCGCTCGACCGTCCGCTCCGCGGCGGAGGCCGTCCCGGCTGCGGGGGCTTCGTCGCTGGGAACATTGATCTGCATTCTCAGAATGATATTCTGCCGAGGCCATGGCCGCCACCCCTGAACCTCTGCCGCTGCTGATCGGTGACATCTTCCGCCGCAACGCGACCCTCCTGCCCGATGCGGTAGCGGCCTCGCTGGATGTGGCGGTCCTCACGCACGGCGAGTTGGATCGACTGGCCAACCGGATGGCCTGGACACTGCGCGGGCTGGGCATCGGCCACGGGGACCGCATCGTCACGTGGGCGGATACGGCCCTCGAGGTGCTGCCGCTCTTCGTGGCGGCCGCCAAGTTGGGTGCGGCCTTCGCGCCGGTGAACGCGCGGCTCGGCGCAGACGAAGCCGCCCGGGTGGTGGCCCTGGCACGGCCGGCGCTCTTGGCGGTGGACGCGGATCGCGCGGCGGACGCCGCGGCGGTGGCCGGGGCTGCGGGTGTCAAGCACTGGGCGCGGCTGCAGTCAGGGGCGGGGGAGGGCGGCATCGACCTGCATCCGCAGGCGCTGTCGCTGCGCGAGGACGACATCCTCGAGCCCGCGCTGCGCGAGACGGATCCGCACGTGCTCTTTTTCACCAGCGGCAGCACCGGCCGGCCGAAGGGCGTCGTGTTGAGTCACCGCGTGAACTATCTGCGCAGCTTCCAGGGCGTCTTTCGCGACGTGCCGGAGCGCTCGGTGTGCATGTTTCCGCTCTTTCACATGGCTGCCTTCACCCTGGCCCTCTCGGCCTGGCAGACCCGCGGCGAGATCGCCTTCGTGCGCGCCGCCACGGCCGAAGCGCTGTTGGAGGCGGTCGAGCGCCGCCGGGCCAACCGGCTGTACGGCATCCCGTTGGTGTGGCGGCGGATCCTGGAGATTCCGCCGGGGCGCTACGACCTCTCGAGCCTGCGCGAGCTGGACACCGGCACCCAGGCGGTTCCCATCGAGCTGGTGCGCGCGTTGAAGGAGCGCTTTCCCGGCACGGCGACACGCATCTACTACGGCAGCACCGAGGTGGGTTCCGGCACCACGTGCCCCGACGCCGACGTGCTGCGCAAGCCCGGCAGCGTGGGCCCGCCCTCGCCCGGCGTGGAGCTCCGGCTCACGGAAGAGGGCGAGATCTGCATCCGCAGCGCCTACCTCACGGACGGCTACTTCGACGACCCCACCGCCACGGCGGAGGCCCTGCGCGACGGTTGGTTCCACACCGGCGATCTGGGCGCGTTGGACGACGAGGGCCACCTCTACGTGGTGGGCCGCAAGAAGGACGTCATCCGCAGCGGCGGCGAGAGCGTGGCACCGACGGAGGTCGAGACCGTGCTGGCGGGACACCCCGCCGTCGCCGACGTGGCGGTCGTGGGGGTGCCGGATCCGGATTGGGGCGAAGTGGTGTGCGCCGTCGTGGTGGTCGCGGAAGGAGAGGAACTGGACCTGGCTTCGCTGCAGCGTCACTGCGGCGACCGCCTTGCGGGCTTCAAGAAGCCGCGCCGCTTCGCCCGCGTGGCCGTCATCCCGCGCACGGCGGCAACGGCGCAGGTTCAGCGTCCGCTGCTGGTGGAGCAGCTCCAGAGCGGCGCTCTCGCCGTGGAGCGGGAGCGGTGAGCGTGCCGCGCATTCTCAGTCACATCGGCGAAGGCCTGCTCTCCCCGCTGCACGCGCGCTTTCCAGCGGTGGAGGTGGAGGTGATCCCCGAGCAGGGGGCGGTGCCCTCGGGACCGGACGCCGAGATCCTGCTGACCCAGGCCTGGGGCAGTCCGAATCTGGCCGACGCCATGCAGCGAGGAGTGCGCTGGGTGCACGCCTACGGCACGGGCGTCAACGCCTTTCCCTTCGATGCGCTGGGCGACGCGGTGCTCACCTGCTCGCGCGGCGCCAGCGCGACGCCCATCGCCGAGTGGGTGTTGGCGGTGATCCTGGCTGCCGAGAAACAGCTGCCCGAAGCGTGGGTGACGGAGCCGCCCGAGCGTTGGAACACGACGCGCTTCCTGGGAGGCTTGGCCGGCCGCACCCTAGGCCTGGTGGGCGTCGGGGGCATCGGCCAGGCGGTGGCGCGGCGCGCCCTGGCCTTCGACATGCGCGTCCTCGGCCTGCGCCGGCGGTCGAGTTCCAGTCCGATGGCGGGTATCGAGCTGGTTTCCGACATTGCGGAGCTGATGGCCGGCTGCGATCACGTGGTGGTGGCCGCACCCGCCACCGCGGAGAGCCGACACCTGATCGGCCGCGACGCCTTCGCCGCCGCCAAGCCCGGCCTGCATCTGGTGAACGTCGCGCGGGGGGCGTTGGTCGACCAGGACGCCCTGCGCACGGCGCTCGACACCGACGCCGTGGCGCGCGCGTCCCTCGACGTGGTGGAGCCCGAGCCTCTGCCGGAAGGGCACTGGCTCTACAGCCATCCCAAGGTTCGACTCAGTCCCCACATCTCCTGGAGCGGGCCCGGGGCCCTGGACGTCCTGCTGGACCCCTTCCTGGAGAATCTCGACCGCTTCGTCCGCGGCGAGCCGCTGACGGCCGTCGTGGACCTGGAGCTGGGGTACTAGGAGCCTTGGGTCAGGCTCCTAGCTCCGGGTTCCGGTCGTCAAATGCGGCCGGAGTCCGCGGCGGGCGGCGCCGGCATGAACTCGACCCCGCTCGTGTCGTAGAGCTTCTCGTAGTCGCACGAGGTCAGGGGCAGGTAGCGGTCGCGCGGGTCCACGTGCAGCTCGAGTAGGTAGCCGCAAGTCTGCGCCGGCAGAGACAGGGTGGTTCAGGACCGTGAGGTCCGCCAGAGGTGTGCCAGGCGACCCGCGAACGCACGGCGTCCATCAGGGAGAGGACGGGCAGGCGGGCTGACCGGTCGTCTCGACGACGTCGACCCAGCCATCGGCCTGGACCTTCACCACGACGGTGCCGTCCCAGCCGGTGCCGTAGATCTTCTTGCTGAGCGTCCGCGGTGCGAACGTGTAGGTGCCCGTCGCGACGGGCACCGTCGGGTCGTCGCGGCCGGAGAGGGTCACTCCGGCCTCCAGCTGATCGATCGCCCGTTGGCGCGGGTGGCCGTAGCTGCGGCCGACCCAGGTACCACCCGTCCAGTCCATGCCCTGGCGACACGGGGGGCCCATGGAGATCACGGCCAGCTTCGGCGACATGGCGGCCATGAGGCCGGCGGTGGTCCCGTTGCCCGAGCCGTGGTGACCCACTTGGTAGACGTCGACGTCCAGCCGGTGCGTGCCCGCGTAACGCTCGACCAGGAGCTCGATGGCCTCCTCCTCCAGGTCGCCCGTGAAGAGCGCCGAGCCCTGGCCGTAGTCGATGCGCAGCACCAGGCTGTGGTTGTTGAGATTGCGCACCTCGCTGCCGCCGAGGCCGTGGTTCGAGGTCTGGATCTCGCCCCAGAGCACGCGAATGACGGGGTCGACCGCGGGGCAGGCGATGGGATCGATGACCGGATCGGAGAGCCCCGAGAGCGGGAAACCGTCGCCCAGGGTGACGGCCTGGTAGCCGATCTCGGCCGCCAGTCCCAAGCGGTTGCGCTTCCAGGCGCTGCGGGAGGCCCGGGCCCGCTGCTGGAGCCCGTGCTGCTCCCGCCCGCCCGAGCCGCTGCGCTGGCCGTTGGTGAGGACGTTGGCGACGGTGTAGCGCTGGGCCACCTGGGGCAGGGCGCGGGTGTGGTCGACGTGGGGGTGGGTGACCGCCAGCAGCGCCAACGTGCGGTCGAGCTCCGGACGCGCGGCGAAGAAGGCGTCCAGGTAGGCGATCAACGCGGCCGTGCCGTCGTAGTCGAGATTCTGCTCGGCGCCGGCGTCCACCAGCATGGCAGCGCAGGGGAATTCCACCAGCGTGGCATCGCCTTGGCCCACGTCGATGAAGTGAAGCTTCATGTCCGCCGCAGCGGGGGCGGCCGCGAGTCCGACGGCGACAGTGGTGAGGGCAACACAGTTCGCGGCGAATCGCATGGGAGGACTTTCTCGGGTCGGGGGACGCCGCGCCCGTCTGGGTAACGTGGCGTTGGGGGGGTGCATCGGGGAGGATACCCGCGCGCGGTTCGCGGCGCCGTGGCCTCGCGGCATCCGAAGGCGGACCGCCAGCGAAGGAGAACTCGATGCGGGAGATGCCGACGAGCGCGCCCAAGAGGCGGCGGATGTCTCGGGGGGGTCGCTGGACGCGCGGCCTGCTCCTGGGGCTGGCCCTCGGGTTCGCGGCCTGCCAGACCCCCGGGCTGCCCGGGGCGCCGGCGCCGTCGGTGCTGGCCCAGATCCTCGAGCGGGGCGAGCTGCGCGTGGGGGTGTCGGGCGATCTGCCGCCCCTCAACATGAAGGGCGACGACGGAGACTTCCGCGGCTTCGAGATCGACGTGGTGCGGGCCCTGGCCGAGAGCATGGGGCTCGAGGTGCGCTTCGTCGAGAAGAAGTTCGCGCAGCTGTTGCCCACGCTCGAGCGCGGCGAGGTGGACCTGGTGGTCTCGGGGCTCACCATCACCCCGGAGCGCAACGCGCGGGTGGCGTTCGCCGGGCCGTACTTCATCTCGGGCACGTCCATGCTCGCGCGTTCTCGGGAGATCGCCGAGGCCCGCAGCCCAGCCGAGCTGGACCACCCCGAGCGGCGCTACGCAGCGCTCGAGGGTTCTACCAGTGAGGGCTACGTGCGCGACCGACTTCCCAACGCCACGCTCGTGACGACGGTCGACTACGAGTCTGCCGTGCAGTTGATGATCGACGGCGAGGTGGACGCCCTGGTGGCCGACCACCTGGCCTGCACCGTCTCCATGTGGCGCAACCCCGACGCCGGCTTCGCTCCGGTGGGCACGCCCTTCACGGTGGAGCCGCTCGGTATCGCGCTTCCGGCGCGGGCCCCGCTGCTGTTGAACCTGGTGCAGAACTACCTGAACACCCTCGAGACCACGGGGCTTCTGAGCCGCTTCAAGGCGAAGTGGCTGGCGGACGGCGCCTGGATGTCCGAGCGGCCTTGAGCGCCGTGCTTCGCCCCCCGCCCGCGCTGCGGTGCGCCCCGTCTGGGCGCGTCCTCTGGTGCCTCGTCCTGGTGGGGGTCCTGGCGGCGTGCGCCGGCCCCCCCAAGAAGCAGGCGAAAGCGCCCCGCAAGCGCACCATCCTGGCGACGGCGTACGACGATGCCCGCGTGGGACGCGAGGCCTCGAAGCAGGCCGCCGCCCAAATGGGGCTGGTGGAGGACCCGGAGCTCACGGCCTACGTGCGCGGCATCGGCCGCAAGCTCCTGCGCGGCATCCCCCGCAGCTTCGACTACCAGTTCTCGGTGGTGGACATGCCCGAGCCCAACGCGTTCGCGCTGCCGGGCGGCTACATCTTCGTGTCGCGGGGTCTGTTGGCGTTGGCCAACAACGAGGACGAGCTGGCCTGCGTGCTCGGCCACGAGATCACCCACGCGGCCCAACGGCACGCGGCGGCGCAGCAGGGGCTGGCCGCGCGTGGCAACCCCCTGGCCATGCCGTGGAACCGGGCGGCGAAGCTGGCGGCCTACGGACGCGACATGGAGCGCGCCGCCGACAAGGGCGGCCAGATCCTGTGCGCGGCGGCGGGCTACGACCCCGTGGGCATGTCGACCTTCCTGCGCAGCCTCGGTCAGGCCGAACGGTTGGCAGTCGGCTACCAGCGCGCGCCGAGCTTCTTCGACACCCATCCGGGCTCCACCGAGCGCGCCGCCGCCAACGCCGCCCGCGCCATGGAGCTGCGCTGGCAGCGCGATCCCGCGTTGGGCGATTCGCGGGCGGCCCTGCTCCGGCACATCGACGGCTTGGCCGTCGGGCAGCGTCCCGAGGCGGGCGTCTTTCAGGGCGATCACTTCCTGCATCCCGACCTCGATTTTCACGTGCGCTTTCCCCACGGCTGGCGTCAGTCCAACAGCAACCAGGCAGTCGGCGCGGCCTCCCCACGCGGCGACGCCGTGGTCTTCCTCACGGCGGATGCCCCGGCCGGCGATCGGCAGCGGGTTGCCGAAGAGTGGCTGGAGAAGGCGCGGGAGACGCACCGGCTGTCGCTGGTGGAGTCGAAGCCCGTCAAAGTGGGGGCGATCGACGCCTGGCGCATGCGACTCTCGGTGCGCGGCGTGGGCGGCTCCGCCAGCTCCTACGTCACCTTCATCCCCTACCGCCGCGACACCTGGCGCATCACGGGCGTGGCCCGGAGCGGCCGGCCCGAGGGCCAGTTGAACCACGCCCTCAACACGACGCGCAGCTTTCGGCCGCTGACCGAGGAGGAGCGACGCTCGCTGCGCGCCACGCGTCTGCGGGTGGTGACGGCCCGCAAAGGCGAGACCTTGGAAGCGCTGGGTCGCCGCACGGGCAGTGTGTGGAGTGCGGGCGAAGCGGCGGTGTACAACGGCGTCTTCGCCACCCACCGCTTCGCGGGGGGCGAGCAGGTGAAGATCGCCCGGTCGGAGCCCTACGAGGCGCAGCCCGCGCCCTGAAGCGCGTCAGAAATCGCGCTCCTCCAGTAGTGTGTACGAAAAGCGGGGCCCGATCTTGGACACCTGGCGGTCGCACAGGGTCAGCAGAAACTGGAAGTGGTCGGGGTCCTGGAAGACCTGACAGCCCGCGCTCCACTTGTCCACGCGGACGGAAGCGCGGGCCTCACTGGAACGGTGGATGTTGATGCCGAAGAGGCCCGTGTCCAAACGGTCCTCCTGCATGTCGAGCTCCTCGTCCCGGTTCGGATCGCGGTAGACGGCGATGGGCTCTGCTTGCACCAGCGCCTTGTAGCGTCCGCGGTGTCGGCCCATCCGCCACGCCCGGCGGTACTGCCCCGGCTTCAGGATGGCGACCCCCGCCGGCCCCCGGGCACCTCGAGGCAGGGGCTCGAGGCGGTAGTGGAGGCCGGGGTCGGTGGTGACGGGGAACGCGAAGAAATTCCAGTGATTCTGGGGGAATGTGTAGAAGACCGTAAACCAGTCGTTGAAGGCATTGGAGGTGGTGTCCGCCGACCGGATCCCCACCAGGTTCAGGTCGTGACCGCGCCGGTTGCGGAACACGGCGTGGCCCTTGGCCTCCATCACGGCCACGACTTGAGCGACGGACGGGCAAGTCTCCACGGCACCTCCGAGCGCGGTTTCGGGCGCATCGAGTCAGTCGGAACCCCGCGCTCCCGGTTCCGCCGGAGGAGAAGCGACGCGCGAGCAGTCACCCTCCGGTGGCTCAGTGGTGGCTGGGGAGGGACGCCCGCAGCGGCACGGCCAGGGCTTCGACGAGCTCGGGTGGGGAGGTGCCGGCGGCGAGCCGTTCGACGAGCACGGGCAGGGCCAGGCGGACTTCGTGGGTGGGGCCGGGAAGGGCGACCACGGTGGTCCAGCCGAGCGTGGCGACGGCGATGCGGACGGACGCCTTCACGTGCCGGCCGTGGCCCTGTTTGTAGGAGGCGAGCACGGCGGTGGCCAGCTCGGGGTCGAGGCGCTCCAGAGCCTCGACGGTGCGGTCCTTGTCCTCGGCGCCGACTCCGCCGGTGGTGATCACGAGCCCGTAGCCGTCGCCGGCCAGGCGGGCCACCAGGCCGGCGATCCGGGCCTCGTCGTCCCCGACCACGCCGCCGGCGTTCACCTCGAAGCCCGCCTGTCCGAGGATCTCCTGGGCGGCCTCGAAGTTGGTGTCGCGCACGTTGCCGGCGACGAGCTCCGCGCCGGTGGCCACGACTGCGACGCGCCCCGACGCGTACTCGCGAACCTGGCGTTCCAGGCGGTCGGCCTCGGAGACGATGCGCCGGGCGCTTTCCGCCGGAGCGCCGATCACGCCCAGGACGCCCTCCGAGTGAACCTCCGCGTTCGGCCGCACGTGGACGCCGGCGAGTTGGGCCACGCGCTCCAGAAGGAGCCGCTGTTTGCCGGCCACCTGGTCGAGGGGGACGCGCGGCACCAGCACGTCGAACACCACGACACTCTCCCGCACGTCCGTCACGAAGACCTTGTCGCGGGGCAGCGCCAGGACCTCGGCCGTCGTCTCGGCCAGCTGCGGGAGATCGGCGCCGTCGAGATCGACGCCGTGCATCCAGATCTCGGTCTTGCCCAGCAGCTGGACGTCGGTCACGGCGCGGCTCCTGCCTGCACGTCGAAGCGAAGGTCCAGCAGCGGGGCGTCGAGGATCTCGCGTCCGATGTCGACCACGTCGGCGCCCGCCGCCGCCACCGCGGCCAAACGCTCGAGCTGCACGCCGCCTCCGAAGGCGAGCACCAGATCCTCCCGGATTCCGTCGCTGGCCAGGCCGGCGTGAACCCGCGCCAGCACGTCCAGCGAGGAGGAGTCGACCATGACGATGCCGGCCCCCGCCGCCGCGGCCGCCCGGGCCTCTTCCAGGGAGCGCACCTGCACCGAGACCGGGCCGTGGCCGACGCGCCGGCCGGCGTCGATGGCCGCTCGGACGCCTCCCAGCATTCGCACGGCATTCTTGTCCACGTAGAGGAAATCGCCGTCCACCAGCCGAGGGGCCACGCCGCCGGCCGCGAGACCGGCCCGCAAGAGCGGTTTCAGTGCAGCGGGCAACTTCTTCCAACCGCCGCAGACGATGCGCAGCTTGCCCGGCGCGGCGGCGACGATGCGGGCCGCCCGGGTGGCGACGCCGCTGGCCCAGCCGAGCGGGCCGAGCACGTGGTCTTCGGCCAGGGCCAGCGCGGCCGCACGGCCGCGCACCTCGACCAGCGGCGTGCCGGGGGCCACGTCGCTTCCCTCGCCCACGAGCGGCTTCCAGACGCCCGCGTCATCGAGCCCCTGGGCCGCGAGGTCCAACAACTCCAGGCCGGCCACGCGCCCGGGCTGCGTGGCGGAGACCAGCCCCCACCGCTCGCCCGCCACCGAAGCCAGCAGCGCTTCGCTCAGACGAGGTTTCGCTGCTCGAGCCATTTCGGGAGGTGCTCGGATTCGACGGCCGCCACCACGGCGGGGGCGCGATCGAGGAGATGACGTCCGAGCTTTTCACTCAGGCGGAAGGCCCCGGGCGTCTGGTCGAAGATCATCAGGTTGTCGCTGCCGTGCTGGGCCGAGGCGGCCGCGACGGCGCTCTCGAGATCCGCGTGGGGCGTCGCCACCCGCTCGAGGTACGTGTTGCTGGGATCGTTGATCAGCCACTTGTAGACCGGCTCGCTGGCCACGTGCACCGGGTAGCGGTCCCACACGAACTGCTGCGGCACGCCACCGGCCATGTAGTTGATGACGATGGCCTTGATGGCGGGATTGCTGCCCATGGTGAGGCCCGGATCGGCGGAACTCGAGCCGACCGAGAGCAGCGCCA
>JAKSBN010000246.1 GCA_022361175.1 Pseudomonadota bacterium
AGGGAGACCGAGCGCTTGATGCGGCGCCCGCCGGACATGGACATGCCGCGCCAGTTCTTGAAGGACTCGCTGATCAGGCGATGGGTCGGGGTCGTCGTGATCGTCTTGTCCCAGTTCTGGACCTTCACGGTGTGGAGCGCCACGTCGACCACGTCGCCGTCGGCTCCGAACTGGGGCATCTCGATCCAGTCGCCCACCCGGATCATGTCGTTGCCGGTGAGTTGGATGCTGGCCACCAGCGACAGGATGGTGTCGCGGAAGACGAGCAGCAGCACCGCCGTCATGGCGCCGACGCCGGATAGGAAGAGCCACGGCGAGCGATCGAGCAGCACCGCCACGACCATCAGCACGGCGACCAGCGTGACGAAGATCTTGACCACCTGCAGGTAGCCCTTGATCGGCCGGTGCACGTTGTCCGGGTTGGCGGAGTAGACCTCGTTGACCGCGCTCAGGAGCGACAGCAGCGCCCCGCTCGAAACGGCGATCACGACCGACAGCGCCACCCGCTGCACCACCAGCACCACCACCTCGGGCAGATCGGGGATCGCGACGATGCCTTGAAACGCGACGAGGGCGGGCGGCACGTAGGCCAGGCGGTCGAAGACGTGGGCCTCCACCAGCGCGTCGTCCCAGGTCGTGCGGCTGGCCGCCGCCAGCCGGTGGACGACGGCGAGCAGCACCCGACGCGTCAGAAAGAAGACCGCGGCGCAGATCCCCACCAGGACCGCACCGCCGACGCTTTGCCGCATCCACGGGTCGGTGAACTGCTCGAGTCCGGCCGCCAGAAAATCCATCGCGAGAGTCCCCCTGCTGGGCGGGGCGAGCATAGCGCCGGGCCCGGCGCGGAGGCCCCGCGCACCCTCTGCTTGACGGACGCGCGCTTCCCGGGGACAGTCTCGATTCCCCCACGCGAGAAGTCGAAGTAGAACGCCGTCTCAGCAATGCCGGATCGGGTCACCGGTGGCAGCCCCGAGGGAAACCGCCTTCCGCCGATCCGCAGTGGAGGAATGCTCATGCGCGCGAACGCGATCGGACGCCCGTCGCCCTGGCTGGTGGGGCTCGTCGCGGGCTCGCTCGGTTGTGCGCTGTGGGGGCCCCGGGTGGATCCCGCCGGCGAACCGAAGACGGCGATCCCGCTGCGGCTCGGAACCGCGGAGAAGAACCAGCTCGACTGTCGGCGCGGGGACTGCGTGGACTGGTACCGCCTCTACGTTCCAACCCGGGGCCAGCTTCGCGTTCAAGTCACGACCGCCGCAACCAAGCCGGATCGAGTCGTTCCCTTTCGCGTCGCCCTGGGCGACGAGCGGGCCCAGGTGCTGCAGGAAACCGCCAGCGACGAAGGAAGCCTGCTGATCCACTGGCCGGTCTCCGAACGCCCCTATTTCCTGCGCGTCCGCTCCGACGCGAACACCTCGCTCCACTACGCCGTCGTGGCCGTGGCTGTCGTGGAGACGGCCGGCCGGCCCCGCACGGTGTCGTCCCCGCCGCCGCCGCGCCGACTCGAGACGCTTCTGATCGAGCTCGAAGACGGCCCGGGGGAGGAGCAGTACGTGCTGATCGGAAGTGGCGCGGACGCCGGCGTGAAACAAGGGGACCGCGGCCGACTCACCGAGGGCCCGGTGACGCTGGCCGAGATCGAGATCGTCGAGGTCTACCCCGATGGCGCGCGCGCCCGCTTGACGAGCCCGCTGCGGGGAACGCTCACCCCCGCTTCGGGGGTCGAGATCGACCTTCCGACGGGGCGCTGATGCGGAGACTGCCGCTTCTCGTCGTCGCGATCGCCGTCGCCACCGGAGTCGGCGCCGCGTGCCCGGGCTGGGCCCGGGACGCCGGGACGTCCAAGCGCGAGCTCGACAGGCTGCATCTCGACGACGTCCACGTGGTCTCCCCCCGCGACGGGGTCGTGGAGGTGCATCTCCGCGCACTGGCAAGCGACGGCGAGCCCCTGGCGGGCGTCCGCGCCAGCGACCTCGAGATCCGCCAGGACGGCCGGCGGGTCGACCCGACGGGGGTTGCGGTGGCCCCGCTCTCGGACGACGAGCAGGGCGTGGCCGTGGTGCTGGCGATCGACGTCAGCCGCACGATGGGGAAGGTGTTGCCGCAGGTCGGGGAGGCGGCGCTGCGCTTCGTGGACGAGCTGCGCCCCCAAGATCGGGTGGCGGTGCTGACCATCGCGGGACGCTCCCGGGTGTTGGTGCCCTTCGACAGCTCGCGGGCCGAGGCCCGAACGCAGCTCCGCTCCCTGGCGGTCGCCAGCGAGTCGCTGTCGACGCGCCTGCACGACGGCCTCTACGCGGCCGTCGAGCTGCTGCGGGCGACTCCCGAGCTGCCGCGGCGCGCCTTCGTCGTCGCCTTCTCCGACGGTCGCGACGGCGGCAGCGGCCACTCGCTGGACGAGGTGATCGCCCTCGCCAACGGCGGCGGTTCCCAGGCGCGCGTCCTGGTCTTCACGATCGGCTATCGCGGCTTCGGCGACCGCGGGCTGCCCGGGCTCCGACGACTGGCAGAAGAGACCAACGCCCGCTTCCTGCCGGCCGGCTCGGACTCGCTGCTGCAGGAGTTCTACGACGCGATTCGGCGCGAAATGCTCCAAAGCCTGATCGCCCGCTTCGAAGCCCCCATGGACGGGGCCGCCCACACGATCGAGGTGTCGCTGGGCGGCCACCAGCAGGTGCGCGAGGTGAGCTACCCGGCACCCACTTCGCGAGACTGGCCGCTCTGGCTCGCGCTGCTGGGACTCGGCGCGGCGGCCGCCGGCGGGGCCGTGTGGGCGCGGCCGCGCCGCGTGGGGCAGTTGGTCGTGGTCGACGGCGACGCCGCCATCGACCTGCTCCGCGGACGGGTCACCATCGGTGCCCTCGCCAGCAACGACCTCGTGCTCGATCGGCCCACCATCTCGCGCAATCACGCAGCCGTGCTGGTGGAGAAGGGCAAGGCGCGGATCGAGGACCTGAGCTCCACCAACGGGACTTTCGTGAACGACCGCCGCGTCGAGAGCTCGATGCTCGAACCCGGCGACCGGATCCGACTGGGCGACATCGAGCTCCGGTACCAGGCCTGACCCGTGACCTCGGGCGGACGACCGGATCACACCAGCCGCTGGCGGTGAATCGGTTCCGGAATCAAAAAGCCCCGCTCGACCAAGCGAACCAGCGTGGGCACGGCCGCCGCCAGCTCGCGCGCCGGATCGGCGCCACGGGCGCGCGCGGCCTGGGCGAGGGGGGCGCGGAGTACGCGAACGCCGTCGCAGTTCCCGAGCACTTGACCCAGGTCCGAGCCCACCCGCTCCTCGAACGCGAGACCCCGCTCGAAACGCAGCTCACTGGTCACGGACTCCCAGCCCCGGCGGCCGGGCGCCATCTCCTGCCGCAGTCGCGCGTGGGGAGAAAGGCGCATGGGGATGTCGAGGAGCATCTCCGGCTGGCGCAGGTCTTCGACGAAGTCCCGCAGCTCGAAGCCGAGTGCGATCGACTCGCCTCCGCCTCCCTGCACCTGGAGCGGCGGGGTGTCGGCTCGGAACCAGTGCCGATCGCGCTCAGAGCGGCGCAAGGTGATGAGACCCGACAGGAGGCGGGTGATCCCGAGACGCTCGTAGTAGGCGCGCCAGACGTCGATCCGCGTGCGCGCCGCCACTTCGCCCAGCTCGCGGGCCACCCGCTGCCGGGCGTAGGCCGCCGGCGTCTCGGTCGTGCACGCCAGCACCCACGCGTCGCAGTTGGTCTGCTCGAACCAGCGCCCCAACCGCGACTCCCACGGCGTGTCTCCGTGCTCGGCCCAGGTGCAGACCAGCTGGCAGAAGCCGCCGACTTTCAAGTAGTCGCGCGCCGAGTGGAGGAGCTGCTGGCAGCGCTCGTCTCCCTCCAGGCCGGGCTCCGGCGCGGCAACGCCCTCGGACGGCGACACGTCGAGCGGCACCGCCGACACGATCAGATCGAACTCGAGACCGGCCTCGGCGGCGGGCTCGAAGAAGTCGCCGACGATGAACTGGGCCGAGGGGCGATCGTTCAAGACGGCGTTGATCTCGGCCAGGGCGACGGCCCGCGGATTCGCATCGACCCCGAGTACCTGGCGCGTGTGGCCCGCCGCCAGGAGGGCGTGGTAGCCGCACCCCGTCGCCAGCTCCAGGGCGGCGGCCACCGGCCGTCGGACCGTCAGGTTCGCCAGTAGACGCGAGCTCGTCGACACGCCCTCGACGCTGTCGCGGTCGCCTGGACGCGCCACTCCGTTGCCGAGTCGGTCCGAGAGCAGCCACAGGCCTTCCGACGGCTCGAGCCGCAACGGGGCGAATACGTGGCGTCCGCGCATGGCCACACACCCGAGCTGCGCCCAGTCGTCCGGTTTCGTCGGCGCGACGGCGCGCTCGAACGCCCCCGCCGAGACCCCCTCGCCCAGCGTGAACAGGCGGATCAGGGTGGCCAGGGGCGAATCGTCCTCGGCGCGCTCTTCCGCGGGGCGCTGTCGCCACGCTTCGACGCTCGGTCGATCGTAGGACGCCGCGCGCAGCCCTTCGCACAACGCGTGGAGCGCGCTGGGAGAAGCCTGGCGAAGCAATGCGAGATCGCGTGTCGGCATGACGCCTCGGGGGAACGAGGCCGGCGGCCCGCGCTCGCGCGCCTGCGAGGGGTGTCGGACCGTGGCCTCTGTGCGTGCGTGCCCAGCGGATCGCCCGGGGTTCCCACAAATTCGAGGCGACGGCGCAAAACAGACTACGCGCCGACATCGGCCCCGGATGAGGCGACCCGTAATGTGACAGCTAGCACGAAGCGCGGAGGTTCGCGGGCTCGGAGAGATAGATTTCCGTGACGGGCGGCCACTCGACACGGGCGAGTTCACGGGCCTGTGAATCCGACAGCGCCGGCGACGGCACGCGTCGGGTCTCGGTTTCCCACCAGAGCGCGCCGTCTGCCTGGCGGACTTGACTGAGAACGGTCAGGAGAAATCGGCTGTGGACGCCTGGCTCAGAGGTCGAGGAGGACTCGTGCACCACCCGGCAGCGGTAGCGCCAGCCCGGCAGCACGATCGGAACCCACCCGCCCGCCTGCGCTTCCCGCTTCAGCACCTCGGCCACGAGACCGTGGGCCGCGCGTCGGAGCCGATCGGCGATCAAGAGGCCGCCGAGCTCCAGGAAGGCGCGGTGGACGCGACTCGGGGCGCAGGCCACTTCCCGCCACTCGCGATTCCAGGCGTCCGCGGCGGCCCGGTTGGGAAAGACCCACTCCCTCACCCACTCGCTGCGCTGGCCCAGCGAGGCGGTGTCGGGTGAGGTCTCGCAGCGACGGCCCCGGCCGGCCCCGAGGGTCTCCAACATCTGAAGCTGACGGTCGCTGAGCCGAACGCGCTGCATCGTCCTCGCATCGGCGCCGACGGTCGCAGGCTTGACACCCCACCGATTTCGGCGGCCTTCGAAGGCCTTGAAGCGTCGAACTTCGGACCCAGGACACTAGACTTCGCGCATCGTGGTCTGGCTCACGCGGCTCGCACTCCGCGCTCCGGTCTCTGCGGCCCTGCTGGTGCTGGCGGTGACGCTCGTGGCGGCGGGCGGGCTGCTCCGACTGGACACCGACGTGGGCTACCGCGCCTTCCTGGGCGCCTCCCACGAAAGCATCGAACGCTTCGACGCTTTCGTAGAGCGCTTCGGACGCGGCCTGCCGCTGGCCGTGGTGTGGAGCTGCGACGAGTCCCCGGGCTGCGAACACGCGCTGGATCCGGACTCCCTCGCCGTGGCGAAAGCGCTCGAGCGGGCGCTGGCGGCGAGCCCTGTCGTGCGGCGCAGCATCGGGCCGGCTTCGGCGCTGCTCTTGGAGGCGACTCCCTTCGGGCCGCTGCCGGCGCGGTTCTTCGAGGACGGCCGGTTGGTGGCCGACCACGCCCGGCTGGCCGCGCTGGCCCCGCACGACCCGCTCTGGGCGCGACGCCTGGTCTCCGAGGACGGCCGGGTGGCCGCCGTCGTGGCCGAGCTCGAATCGTCTTCGGGCGCCGTGGCCCGCCAGGCCTACGCCGCACTGGAGGAGGCCGTGGCGCCTTTCGAGGCCGACGGCTTTCGCTTCCACCGCGTCGGCGGACCCGTCGAATTCGTGGTCGCCGGCGGCGAGCTCGAACGGGCCACCGCCCAGCTGATCCCCGTCATGGTGGGCTTGGTGGCGCTCGCCCTGGTGGCCCTCTTCCGCTCCGCGACGGCGGCAGCCGTCGCACTCGTCCCGGTCGGGCTGGCGGTCGTGTGGACGCTGGGCGCGCTCGGCTGGATCGGCTGGCCCCAGAACACGCTCACCCAGGTGTTGGCGCCGCTGGTGCTCGTGATCGGCGTCTGCGACGCGATCCACGTGGTATCCCGCTACGCAACCCTCGGTGCAGCGGAGCCTCCGACCGACCGGACTGCGCGCCGTCGC
The DNA here is from genome assembly GCA_022361175.1 of Pseudomonadota bacterium. Lineage (GTDB taxonomy): Bacteria > Myxococcota_A > UBA9160 > UBA9160 > UBA4427 > JAKSBN01. Next base: position 6,387 of record JAKSBN010000246.1, read on the forward strand.
CTGGTCGAGCGCGCGGCGGCGGAAGTCGGCCCGCCGTGTGCCATGACGACGCTCACGACCGCGGCCGGCTTCCTCGCCTTCACCGGGGCCGAGCTGGAGAGCTTCGCCCGCTTCGGCGTCGTGGCTGCGATCGGCGTGGTGGCCGCGTTGCTCCTGTGCTTCACGGCGCTGCCGCTCGGGCTCCTGCTGCTGGCTCCGGACCGCGTGCCCGCGCAGCGGGCCAGCCGGGCCTTCGAGCGCGCGCTCGGCGCCGTCGTCGCGCTGGGCCGCCGTCGCGCGGTCGCCATCACCCTGGCGGCGGCGGCCGTCGGCGCGGGGGCCGTCGCGGGCATGGCGCAACTCCGCGTCGATGCGCGCTTCGAGGAGCTCTACGGCGAGCACAGCCGGGTGGTGCGCTGGGCGCGTTTCGTGGGCGAGCATCTGCGCCGGCCGGACACGTTGGAGATCGAGCTCGAGCTGCCGGCCGCGGCGCAGCTGGCCGACCCGGTCGTGCTCGACACCCTGCAGCAGGTGGCGACGCGGCTGGAGGCCGACCCCGATCTGGGACGGGTCCAGTCGCTCCTCACGTCGCTGGCGGCGGTCGAACGCGCCCTCGTGTCGCAGCCCACGGCCCCCGAGCTGTCGGAAGCCGAGCGCATCGAGGGCGTGTTGGCGCTGGCACGCGCGTTCGGCCCGTGGCCGGGCGAGGACGGCCTCGCCGACTGGGTGGACGCCTCGGGGCGACGCGTCCGCCTGTCGGTGGAATCGGACAAGACACCCCAGGAGCGCCTGCGCCGCGTTCTGCGCGACGTCGAGCACCTGCTGGCCCACGAGCTGCCCGCCGGCTGGCGTGGAACCGCCACCGGACCACTGGCCGTGGTGCACGACATGATCGAGGCGATTCGCCGCGTGCAGCTGGAGAGCTTCGCGTGGGCGGCCGCCGCCGTCTGGCTGCTGATGGCGCTCTTCCTGCGCTCGCTCGCGTGGGCGACGCTGGCGCTGGTGCCGACGGTGCTGCCCGTGGTGCTGACACTGGGGGTCATGGGCCTCTTCGGCTGGGCGCTGGATGTAGGCAGTGCCATGGTGGCCGCCGTCGTGCTGGGGATCGCCGTCGACGACGCCATCCACCTGCTGTCGGCCTTCGGCCGCGCGCGGCGCGCGGGAAGCGAGCCGGCCGAGGCCATGGCGGAAGCCGTGGGCCAAGTGGGGCGGGCGCTGGTCTCCACTTCGGCGGCACTGGTGCTGGGCTTCAGCGCCCTTGCGGCGTCGCCCTGGCCCAGCATCGCCAGCTTCGGCGGCCTGGCCGCCATCACCATCGGCGCGGCGCTGGCCGCCGACCTGCTGGTCCTGCCCGCTTTGGTGACGTTGTGGGAGCGGGTACGCCCCGCCTAGTCCGAGGTCGGTTCGAGGACCCCGTGCGCCTCCAGCACCACCTGGACCTCGGGCGCCACTCGCAGCAGGAAGTTGCCGACGTCGCGAAGCCCCCAGGCCACGTACGGAATCGTGAACTCGGACTGGACCCGCACCCGGCCGTCCTCCAGCACCACCTCGCCGGGGATCTCCAGCGGATGGCGCCGGCCCAGGAGCTCCACCTCGCCGCGCAGCCGGAGCGAGCCCGCGCTCTCGCTCGTCGGCTCCACGTCCAACCCGGTGACGAAGAAGACGATCTCGGGATGGCGTTCGCTCAGCAACACCTGGCTGTGCATGTTCTCGTCGCGAGCCGCGAGTTCGGTGGTGGCGCTGCGCGCGTCGAGGACGATCCGGCCGCTGGCCTCGCCGGAGGCGCGATCGAACGCGATCGCGCCCTGGCTCGCGACCAGGCTGCCCTCGACGGTGTGGAGCGTGGCCGCGAGTGTGAAGCGCACCGTCGTCGCCGCGGGATCGAGGACGAAGCGCTCTCCGGCGCGGGCACTCGGCGCCGCGAGCAGGAGCAGTGCGGCCAGCAGGCCGCCGTGGCAGAGGCGTCGGGCGTGGGGCGGTGTCTTCACACCCGCAGGCTACCGCACCCGCGCCACTGACACGTTCTGTCAGCAGGGGTGCGCGCGTGGGCGAATTCGCGCTTCGCCAGGCCGGTCTGCCGACGCTATGTTGCCCCTCACCCCATGGAACTGGATCACGTCCTCATCAAGGGTGCCCGGGAACACAACCTCCAGGGCGTCGACATCCGCATCCCCAAGAAGAAGCTGGTCGTCCTGACCGGCGTATCGGGCTCGGGCAAGTCGTCGCTGGCGTTCGACACCTTGTACGCCGAGGGCCAGCGCCGCTACGTCGAGTCGCTGTCGGCCTACGCCCGGCAGTTCCTGGGCCAGATGGAGACGCCGCGGTACGACACCATTCGGGGACTCTCTCCGACGATCTCCATCGAACAGAAGACGACCGGGTCGAACCCGCGCTCCACCGTCGGCACGATTACCGAGATCGCCGACTACCTGCGCGTGCTCTACGCGCGCGTGGGTGTCCAGCACTGTCACCAGTGCGGCGATCGGGTCCAGGGCCAGAGCGCCGAGCAGATCGCGCGCGAGCTCGCCGGCCTGCCCAACGGAACGCGACTTTCGTTGCTGGCGCCGGTGCTCGTCAACCGCAAGGGCGAGCACCGCGAGCTGCTGGAAGAGCTCCGGCGCCGGGGGTTCGTCCGCCTGCGGGTGGACGGCCAGGTCGTCGAGAGCGACGGACTCGAGGCCCTGGACAAGCGCCGCAAACACCACCTCGAAGCCGTCGTGGACCGCATCGTCGTGAAGTCCGGCCTGAAGCAGCGCCTCACCGACTCGGTAGAGTCGGCGCTGGCGACGGGTGGCGGCACGCTGATCGCCGCAACCGACGAGGGCGACCGCGTTTTCTCCGAAGCGATGGCGTGCGCGCCGTGCGGCCTCTCGTTTCCCACGCTCACTCCCCAGGCCTTCTCGTTCAACAGCCCTCAGGGCCTGTGCTCGGACTGCAACGGCCTGGGCACGCGCGTGGAGATCGACCCCGACTTGGTGATCCCCGACGACGCGCTCTCCATCGACGAGGGCGCCATCAAGCCGTGGGGACCCAACGTGTCGGAGAAGCGCGGCTGGTCCCACGGCTTCCGCGGCCAGATCCTCGACCACCTGAAGATCGACACCAAGAAGCCCTGGCGGCGCCTGGGCAAGCGAACGCGCGAGACGCTGCTTCACGGAGCGGGCGAGCGTACTTTTCACGTCACCTGGGCGGGCAAGTCGGGCAAGGGCAGCTTCGACATGAAGTGGGAGGGCCTCCTCCCCCGCCTCATGCGGCGCTTCATGCAGACCAAGTCGGAGCGGGCCAAGCGCTGGTACGGCCAGTTCCTGGCCGACACCACGTGTTCCACCTGCGGCGGCAACCGCCTGCGGCCGGAGAGCGCCGCGGTGCGCTTCGGCAACCGGACCATCGTCGACGTCTCGAGCTTGACCGTCGACGACGCCGCGACCTTCTTCCGCGAGCTCAAGCTCGCCGGTGCCGAGCGCGAGATCGCGTCCGAGCTCCTGAAGGAGATTCGCAGCCGGCTCGACTTCCTCGCGGCGGTGGGCCTGGGATACCTCTCGCTGGATCGGGCGGGGCCGACTTTGTCGGGCGGCGAGTCGCAGCGCATTCGCCTGGCCAGCCAGGTGGGCTCGGACCTGACCGGCGTCATCTACATCCTCGACGAACCGTCCATCGGCCTGCACCAGCGCGACAACGCGCGTCTCCTGGCGACCCTCACCCGAATGCGGGACATCGGGAACACCGTCGTGGTCGTCGAGCACGACGAGGAGACGATCCGCA